>CACDZF010000039.1 GCA_902557385.1 uncultured Pelagibacteraceae bacterium | reverse complement strand
ATCCCAAGGAAGTCGTTATTGATGAATTTATTGGACAATCAATTCCAATATGTCTTTACGAAATTGCACATGAAGGAACAAAAGAAACTAGTCAAATCTTAACTTCTTACTTCATTATGTTTATTTTATTTAGAATTTTCGACATAGTTAAACCCTATCCTGTAAGTTACTATGATAAAAACTTTAAGAATAGTTTTGGTGTTATTATGGATGACGTGTGTGCAGGATTATATGTTGTGGCTATTCTTGTTTTGTATATGGTAATTACATCGTGAAAAAACTTTCTCAAAAATTAGTTAAATTACTACGTAAAAGAAAACTTAGAGTTTCATTTGCTGAATCTTGCACTGGGGGTTTGCTCTCAAGCTCAATAACTTCAATTAATGGTTCTTCCAAAGTTTTTACACTTGGATTGGTGACTTATTCTAATCAATCTAAAATAAATACACTTAAAGTCCCAAAAAAAATAATAATTAAACATGGTGCTGTAAGCTATGAAACTTGTATATCTATGGTTAAAAATTTAAATAGAATTAGTAAAACAAATATATCTGTATCCGTAACCGGCATTGCAGGGCCTAAAGGTGGCACTAAACAAAAACCAGTAGGTTTAGTGTTTATTGGTATTAAAAAGGGTAAAAAAGTATGGGTTAAAAAATACTTATTTAAAAACAAAAAAAGATCCTCAATTCAAAAATCTACAGTCAATAAGGCATTAAATTTAATATTAAGCTCTATTAAATAATTCTTCTGCTCTTTTTTGAAAAGCATCTGCAATCTTATCTAAACCATATTGAAATGACTTAGTCATAACAATATTTAAAAAGTAATTTTTTAACTCAAAATCAACCTCAAATGAAACCTCTGTGGCTTTATTTTCCGCTTTAAAATGCCATTTATTCTCTAAATATTTTAAAGGTCCATCAAGATTAGTTACATAAATAGTATCTTCTTTTTTATTAAATTTAACATCACTTTTATAAGTATCTTTAAATGGTCCTTTTCCTATTGTTAAGTCAGCAACTATTAATAAAAGATCGCCCTTTTCTTTCTTTTCATATATTTTTGCATCTAAACAGAATGGAACAAAAATAGGATATTTTTCTATATCAAGAACTAAATCAATCAGTTGTTCCTTAGTACATTCAATAGATCTTTTAACTGATGCTTTGGGCATTAGTTTGATTTATTCTTTTTTTCTGGAGTTTAGCAAAATCTTCATCGGCATGGTAAGAAGATCTCGTTAGTGGAGAAGAAGAGACCAATAAAAAACCTTTTGATTTAGCGATAACCTCTAACTCTTCAAATTCTTCGGGTCTATAATATCTATCTAAAGGATGATGTTTGGCAGATGGTTGTAAATATTGTCCTATTGTTAGAAAATCAACTTGAGCAGATATAAGATCGTCCATAACTTGTAAAATTTCATCTTTATTTTCCCCTAATCCGACCATTAAACCAGATTTAGTAAAAATATTTTTATCTATTTTTTTTACATTTTTTAAAAGTTCAAGAGAAGCAAAGTATCTAGAACCTGGTCTTACTTTTCTATAAAGCCCAGGAACTGTTTCAATGTTGTGATTAAAAACATCTGGTTTAGCTTGAATAACTTTTATATATGAATTACCTTTTCTTAAAAAATCTGGAGTTAAAACTTCTATTGTCGTAATAGGATTAATTTTTTTTGTCTCTTTAATAACTTCTTTAAAATGATTTGCTCCTCCATCATCTAGATCATCTCTATCTACAGAGGTAATAACTGCATGTTTTAAGTTTAATTTTTTTATAGCATTTGCGATTTTAATTGGTTCAAGATGATCAAGTGGTTTTGGTTTTCCAGTTATAACATCACAAAAAGCGCATGCTCTAGTGCATATTTCTCCCATAATTAAAAAAGTTGCATGTTTTTTACTCCAGCACTCAGTAATATTTGGGCAGTTAGCTTCTTGGCAAACTGTTTTGAGATTATATTGATTTACTATAGTTTTTGTTAAGAAGAAATCTTGACTATTTATAATTTTTGAGCGTATCCAACTTGGTTTTTTTTTAATTGGATTGATCGGTTTGTTAACTTTTTCCGGGTGTCTAATTGT
>CACDZF010000038.1 GCA_902557385.1 uncultured Pelagibacteraceae bacterium | reverse complement strand
GTGAGTGTTTTCCCATATTCGTTGGAACTTTTAAAAAACCCGCACCAGAAATATGTCCACCATGCCAGTGAGTAGGATTATATTCATTTTGAAATTGTCTAACAATCCATGAGTTTTTTATTTCAAACTTTTTAACCTCTTTGTCAGTTTCTAATTTTATCCATTGTTTTACGCAAAATGCTAGAAAATTATGCCATCCTGAACTTTTTATAAACTCATGTTCAAGTACAAATTCCTGAGTTACATCTCCAACAAGGTTTTTACCTACATCTAAATCTTTACTTTTTTTTTTATCTTTTACTGTTTCTTCGACATAGTTGTTTAGTTTTGTAATTATATCTTCTGGAATTTTTACATGAAAGATTGAAGGCCCAAACTTTTTAATAAGTCTATATTGAATTTTATTTTCCATTTATAAATTATAGATGGGTTTGATATTGTTTTAAATAACTTTTATAGATAAAAATTTTTTTCAAGGGCGCATATAAAATGCGCCCTTAAATTTAAACGTTAATTACCAATCGGTAATATTGCTTTTATGATCGTTTGCACTGTGTCTTTTCCTAGCTAATTTTTCTAGCTCTTCAGATTCTTGCATATTCGCTAAAACATGCCAGCCAATCCAAATAACTATTCCAACTATAACTAGCACAGTTTCTGTGCCTACGCCGGGATAAACTGCTCCTGCAACTTCTTTAGCACTTAGATGATCTATCCAGTTTGTTACTGTAGCCATATTTATCTCCTTTACCTAGTTGATGAGGAAACTGCTTTTTCATCACTTTTCGCAGCCTCCAACATGTTATAGTCTAGACCCGCTATCTCTACTTCTCTTGGAATTCTAAGTTTACCCATTCCGTGAAGTATTTTAGCGATAATCCAACCTGGTAAGAAACCAAGTAGTCCAAACATTATTAATGCACCTATAAACATTCCTAAAGGATTGATAGCTGCATAGTTTGATCCATCCCACATAGCTCCAACACTGTAACCAGACGATGGATAGCCATTTAGAACAAATCCGCAGATTATTAAACCTACAAATCCAGCATAACCATGTACTGCTACAGCACCAACCGCATCATCAATTTTGAACTTACGTTCAACCCAATAATGAAGTTTGTATGCAATAACAACACCGATCATACCAATGATCATTGATTGTATTGGATGATATAAGTCATTTCCTGCAGATGCACATATAATTCCCGCTAGACCACTTGAGTATGTCCAGAAAGGATCACCTTTAGCTACGATATATCCTGCTAATAAGCCACCCGATAAAGACATCAAGAAGTTCATAGTAATACCACTAAGTGTAGTGGGGGTTACATATATGTTTGTTGCAGTCCAGTAAGTTACACCTTCCATACCATATTCAGGTCCTAGATCGAATATTGGTATATTACATGCAGCATAAAATCCCCAGAAGCCTGTATAAATTAAAAATAATCCAACTGTAACAAGCCAAGGATTTCTTGGTCCAATATTTCTTGGTTCACCACTTGATGAAAATTTACCAATTCTTGGTCCTAAAACAACTAAGATACCTAGAGCAAATCCTCCCGCAATCGCGTGAATAACTCCTGATGCATAAGCATCGTGATATCCTAATAATTTTAACATCCAACCATCAAAGTGCCATCCCCAAGCAGCGTCAATTGTCCAGAATACTGATCCAATTGCTATTGCTAAAATTCCAAAAGCAAAAGTAGTAATTCTTTCAATTACAGCACCAGAAACGATTGATGCAGCTGTCCATGAGAATAGTAAGAAAGCGGCCCAGAATACTCCAGAGATGTGGTCTCCTAAATTAATAGCCATTAATTGGCTATTAGGCATATACCACTTGGCACTAAAAGTTGATTCATCTGTTATTAATGCAGCACTTTCATTCATTATTGAAGGTGCTAGTCCTGGTCCTGTTGGAAATGCCCAGTAAATCCACCAACCAAAGAAAAACCATGTTACCGTAACTAGCGGTATTAACATTGTATTTTTCATTAAAGTATGTTGGTGATGTTTATAACGCGATGCTCCTACTTCATACATACAGAACCCTACGTGAATTAAAAACATAAGTACTACTGTTATCCAGTAGTAAAATTCTGTAAATATGGTTGTGAGAGCACCTAATTGATCAGTCATAATCTTCCTCCCATATTAATTATAGAAACCTTATGAAAATTTATGGGCTGTGACAATT
>CACDZF010000037.1 GCA_902557385.1 uncultured Pelagibacteraceae bacterium | reverse complement strand
GCAATGATGACATCAATAGCAGGTATATCTGCGGCGATGAAGAATACCGGTTAAAGAGATATCTCTCTTAACTTTTTAAGATAATTTTCGAATTCTTCTACAAAACTTTCAGTTGGCTTGATATTTTTTTTCCTTTGATCCTTTGCTGTTTTTTGTAAATAAAAAAAACCTTTTTCACAAGCTTCGTTAATTATTAATGCAGATTTTGGTCTCGAAGTTTTGAAAAGTTTTGTTTTTAACTCCTCTACAGTTATAGGCATATTTTGTTTATAATATGCCATGATTATAAGCATCATATGGTAGTGAGAAGGAGACTTTCTAAAAAAAAAATTACTTGAAGTATGAGACTGCTTCATCTGCTCTTCCCAAAACTCTAGCAAAGCTTTTGTACTTTTCATTTAAGCTCTCACTTTTGTTTTTTGTGGATCATAAAAAGGAAATGGAACTATTTTTGCTGGAATTCTTTTTTGATGGCCATCCATTTTTCCTACCTCAACTTCATTTCCTATTTCTGCATGTTTTACATCTATTCTACAAAGAGCAATATTTTTATTTAAAGTCTTGGATAGCATACCGCTAGTAATTACTCCTACTTGGCCTCTTCCAATATGAACTGTATTACCAGTTACTGCTGGTTCATGGCCCACCAATTCGAGACCAACAAGTTTTTTTTGTGGATTATTTTTTCTTTTTATTAACTCTTCTTTACCAATGAAATCATCTTCTTTAGTTTTAAGTGGTACCGTAAACCCTATACCTGCTTCAAAAGGGTCTGTTTTATCATCAAACTCGTAACCATAAAATATTAGTCCAGCTTCTATACGAACCATATCTAAAGCTTCTAATCCCAAAGGGGATATTTTAAATTCTTTACCAGACTCAAAAACTTTGTCCCAAACTGTACCCGCATCTTTCGGGTGGCACCAGATTTCGAATCCTAATTCACCTGTATAACCGGTCCTTGATACCATAATTGGTGTTCCGGTTACGGAGTCAATTCTTCCAATAGTCAATCTAAACCATTCTAAATCTTTAATTGACGGTTGAGTGTCAGGTGTCCATACAAATTTTTCTAAAATTTTTCTACTATTTGGACCCTGAACTGCAATATTATGAATTTGATCTGTTGATGATTTTACCCAAACTTTAAAATTTTTCTTTTTTGCTTGCTCTTTTAGCCACTCACCACCATATTCTTGCCCACCGATCCATCTAAAATTATCTTGTCCAAATTTCATTAATGTCCCATCGTCTATCATGCAGCCATTTTCATAGCACATTGCAGAATAAACGACTTGACCCGTAGAAAGTTTTTTTACATTACGAGTAAGTGTATATTGCATTAAGTTTTCAGCATCAGGTCCTAAAATTTCAAATTTTCTTAGTGGAGATAAATCTGTAACAATCGCACTTTCTCTACATGAGGTATATTCTTTGACTGCGCCATATCTCGTATAATTATTTGCTAACCAATAACCATTATAGTTTATAAAATTTTTAGTTAATTTAGATGTTTTGGCATGAAAGCCAGTTTCTTGCGTAAGTTTTGGTTCCGAATCTGTATTCACTCTAAAAGCAACTCCTTTTGAAATTTTTTTATCTTTAGCGTAAGTTCTAACAAATATATCTGTTGGATTCCATCCATTTGCTGGATCAACATCACAAGGACATGCTGAAGATGCACATGTTAAATCTTTTAATGCTCTAAATAGTACATAATCACCTGGTCTAGACCAAGGCTCATCGAAAGAGGCAACGTTGTTAGCGTCAATTGCTGTATTAAAAAAAAGATTAATTGCTATCCAACCTTTTCTTGGTTTTACATCATAATTTTTTAGGACATTATTAAAATTTGTAGAACAATTTATGTGTCCAAAATATCCCATATCCTCGTAGTATTTTGCTGTACACGCGTAATTAAAAGTATCATGCCTTCCAACTGTATCTCTTACAACTTCAATTACTGGATCGTGGTTAGCATCGAAAAATTTAGAAAATAAACCTGGCATAGGATAAGCAGAGCCCATAAATGTTCTAGTTGCAGTAGGGTCAATTATATTTTCAATGCCTTTATCAAGTTTTTTTTTATCGAAAGCTAAAAAATCTGAACATTGTCTACCACTTGTGTCAATGATTTGAATGTAATCTCCTTTTTTTACATCATAAGTTTCAGCAGTCATTCTTTTAATAAATTTTTCAGAAACTGGATCGTAAAGCGGTTCAGGCAAAACATACTGTTCTTTTTTTACTTCAA
>CACDZF010000036.1 GCA_902557385.1 uncultured Pelagibacteraceae bacterium | reverse complement strand
GTTTCAAATTTAATAAATTCAAAAATTGTAAAAAATATATATGTTTCTTCAAATTCAAAAAAAATTCTTAATTTAGCTAAAAGTGCTGGAGCCAATATAATTAAAAGACCTGAAAAATATTCAAATAATAAATCAACAGCAAGCCAGGTGGTAAAACATTTTTTATCAAAAATTAAAACTGGCATGAATGATCATCTAATTTATTTACAACCTTCTTCACCATTAAAAGATAGTAAACATATAGTTAGAGCGATTAAGTTGTTTGAAAAAAAGAGATCAAATACTTTATTAAGTTGTTATTATAAAGATTCAGAAAAATTTTTTAAATCTTTTGTAATTAAAAAAAAAAGAATCCGACCCTTATTTGGAAAACTTGCTATTTCTAATAGACAATCCTTAAAAAAATTAATTTTACCAAATGGAGCTATTTATATTATAAAAATAACTAAAAATGTTAAAAGTTATGGAATTAGTTTTATCGACTGCATTCCTTATATAATGAAAGAAAATGAAGTGATTGATATAAATAATATAGGTGATCTAAAAATGGCAAGAAAAATTTTCAAAAAAAACTGATTTTTATGGCAAAATTTAAAATTTTAAATAGGACAATAGGAGATGGTGAGCCACCAGTTGTTATTGCCGAGATTGGTATAAATCATAATGGATCAGTTGATAATGCTATAAGTATAGCAGATGCTGCAATATCTTCAGGTGCTGAAATTATTAAACACCAGACCCATTTAATTGAAGATGAAATGGTAAATGAAGCTAAAAGAATTATACCTGGGAATTCAAAAAAATCTATTTATTCAATAATGTCAAAATGCGCATTAAATGAAAATGATGAAAAAAAGTTGATGAAATATGTTTTTCAAAAAAAAAGAATTTTTATAAGTACACCATTTTCTAGAAAAGCAGTAGATAGACTTGTTAAATTTAAAGTCCCTGCATTTAAAATAGGTTCCGGAGAATGTAATAATTATCCATTGATAAAATATATAGCTAAATTTAAAAAACCAATTATTTTAAGTACTGGAATGAACTCAATCCCTCAAATTAAAAAATCAGTAAGAATTTTAAGAAATTGTAAAATAAAATTTGCATTATTACACTGTACAAATATTTATCCTACACCTCCTAATTTAGTCAGACTTAATTGTATTAATCTATTAAAAAAAACATTTTCAGATGCTGTGGTAGGTCTTTCAGATCATACAACTTCAATCCATACAAGTTTTGGTGCAGTGGCACTTGGTGCAAAGATTATAGAAAAACATTTTGTAGATAAAAAAAGTAGACCTGGACCAGATATTAATTGTTCAATGAATCCTGAAGAACTAACTGAATTATTAAAAGGAATTTCGACTATTGATAATGCTTTAATAGGAAAAGTTAAAAAACCACTAAAAGAAGAGATATCAACAATTAATTTTGCATTTGCTTCAGTAGTATCAATAAAAGATATTAAAAAAGGGGAAAGGCTATCAAATAAAAACATATGGGTTAAACGTCCAGGAACTGGAGATTTTCTTGCAGATAAATACGAGTTTCTCCTAGGAAAAAAAGCAAAAAAAAACATTCAATCCGGTGAATTAATAAGAAGAAATCATATTTTTTAAAATGAAAAAAAAAATACTATTTTTAACTGGTACAAGAGCTGATTTTGGTAAAATAAAAACAATTATAAAAGAAGTTAAAAAACATAAAAACTTTACTACTTATATAGCGGTTACAGGTATGCATATGCTGCCAAATTTTGGATCTACTTATTTAGAAGTGGAGAAAAATTTTAAAAAAAATGTTTTAAAATTTAAAAATCAATCATTTGGCGACAGCTTAGAAAGTGTCATGTCCAAAACAATTAACAAATTTTCTAAAATTGTTAAAAAAATAAAACCTGATTTAATTGTTTTCCACGGTGATAGGGTTGAAACACTCGCATGTTCGATTGTTGGATCTTTAAATCATATATTGACAGCCCATTTGGAGGGAGGAGAAATCTCAGGTTCAATAGATGATTCAATTAGGCATGCAGTTACGAAATTAAGTCATACTCATTTTGTAGGTAATTTAAAAGCAAAAAAAAGAGTTTTGAGCATGGGAGAATCGAAAGAAAATATTTTCGTAGTTGGGTCTGCTGATATGGATATTATTTTATCTAAAAAAATACCATCAATAGACTATGTCAAAAAACATTATGATATAAAATTTGAAGAATATTCTATTTTATTATGGCATCCTGTAACTTCTGAGTTAA
>CACDZF010000035.1 GCA_902557385.1 uncultured Pelagibacteraceae bacterium | reverse complement strand
TTATTTTTTTTTTGATTAAGTAAATAGAGAAGATAAATTATAACAACTATAAGTAGAATGACGAAATATTCCATAAATTTAGATAAGTTAATTTTGCATCATTACTCTTTTTAATGCAAATAAATTAATAAAAGTTTACTAATGATTTGGTGAAATATTATTAAAAAATATTTTTGCTGTTTCTTCCCAAGTAAATTTTTTTGCAAATTCAAGACAATCATTTCGATCAACTTTCAAAGCTTTATGGGCTGAAACTTTAAGATCATTATCTAAACAATTTATTTTGGATCCTTCAAATATATCTTTAGGACCTGGAACAGGATACGCAGCAACAGGAGTACCACAATTTAAAGCCTCAGTAACTACAATTCCAAATGTATCTGTTTTACTAGGGAATACAAAAACATCAGAAGATGCAAAATATGATGCAAGTGCACCATTTGTTTTTTCTCCTAAAAAAATATCTTTAGGGAATTCTTCTTTTAATTTTTTTAAATCGGGTCCTTTTCCTATTATTATTTTTGTACCTTCTAAATCACATTCTAAGAAAGCTCTTATGTTTTTTTCAACTGCTACTCTTCCAACATAAATCCAAATTGGTCTTTTGTGATGTAATTCAATTTTTTTAGGTTTCTTAAAGGCTCCGTGATTTCCCCCTCTGGTCCAAGTAATCATTTTATTATTATCTATACCTATATCGATTAATTCTTTTCTCATGGATTCTGTTGTTACTAAAATTCTCTCGGCCTTGTTATGAAAATTTGCTAAGAATTTTTCAGCCCATTTTGCTGGTATAATAGGAAAGTAAAGTTTTAGATATTTATCAAATCTTGTATGGAAACTCGTAGTAAACTTTAGATTATTTTTTAAACAATATCTTCTTGCCATCGTCCCTATAGGACCTTCGGTAGCAATATGTATTGCATCAGGTTTTATTTTCTTTATTAAACTACCAACTCTTGGCCATACATTTATAGACAACCTAATTTCGTTATATTTCGGCATCGGAAAAGTTAAAAATAAATGTGGTGTAATATATTCTATAATATGACCTTGTTCTTTTAATACATTGCCTGTTTCATGTAAGGTTCTTACGACACCATTTACTTGTGGAAAATATGCATCTGTCGCTATTAAAATTTTCATTAACTATGAAGCTTTTTTTAAGTCTTCAGTTGTGATTGGTTTAATTATTTCTTTATTATCTAAATATTGTTCTCTTATTTTGTCCCAATATAATATTTCAAAACTACCATCATAATTTTCGGCTAATGCAGTGCAAGATTCAACCCAGTCTCCACAATTTAAATAATTGACTCCATTAAAATCTCTATCCTCGGCATGATGGATGTGGCCACAAATAATTCCATCAAATTTTTTTCTTTTTGCATAATCTGAGACTGTTTTTTCATATTCACCAATATATTTGACTGCGTTTTTGACTTTATACTTTAAAAATTTTGCAAGAGACCAATATTCTTTTCCTCTCAACCTTCTAAAAAAGTTAATTATTACATTAAATTGTAACAATAAATTATATGCTATTGATCCAAGTTTAGATAACCATTTAGCATGTTTCATTACTCCGTCCCAAGCATCACCATGGACAACAACATATTTTTTTCCAGCATTTGTTTCATGAATTACTCTATTAACCATATGAATGTCACCAAAATGCATTGGAATAAATTTCCTTAGCATCTCGTCATGATTACCCATTATGTAGAACACTTTAGTCCCATGTCTTGCTTTTCTTAAAATTTTTTGGATTACGTCATTATGTTCTTGAGGCCAAAAAAAACTTTTTTGCATTTCCCAGATATCTATAATGTCCCCTACAAGATAAAGATTTTCGGATCTTGAGTTTTTAAAAAACTCTAAAATTTTATTCGCCTGACAACCTTTGGTACCTAAATGCAAATCAGAAATAAATATACTCTTATATTTTAATATATTAGGCATTTAAAAATCTTTTTTTTAACACAACTGTAACACGAATCATGTAATTCTTATTTCATTCAAATGTTACAAATTTGTTAAAAATTTTTTAAAGAATAATTATGTTATATTGTTTAATTTATAATCTAAACTCTTCTTCAGGAAGAAAATCACAATTCATAAATAGAGTTTTATCTAAGTTAAAAGAAAATAATTCTGTAGACTACTTTGAGACAAAAACAACAAATCAAGCTAAAGAAATTTTTAGAAATTTTAATCAAAAAAAATACGATCGACTAATAATAGCTGGTGGTGATGGATCGGTATCTTTTGCAATTAATGAACTAATTAAAAATGATTTTAACTTTAAAGACGACTTTGCCATAGGTTATATACCCGCTGGTACAGCAAATTTACTTCAAGCTGAATTATCAATGAATAGAAAAGTTGATGATATAGTTAATGTATTAGTTTCTAATAATTATAAATCCTCTAATCTTGTAAAAATTAACGAAAGATATTTCTTTTTAATGGCTGGTATAGGATGGGATGCAAAAATTGTTCATTCAATTAATTCAAAAATTAAAAAGATTCTTGGTAAAATTATATTTGGTATCAAGGGTTTTCAATATTTCTTATTTATGAATAATA
>CACDZF010000034.1 GCA_902557385.1 uncultured Pelagibacteraceae bacterium | reverse complement strand
AAATCAGGAATTAAGTAATTCTGTTTTTGATTTTTGTTTGAAGTGCTAAATATCCTTCCTATACAATAATTTTTAAGATTTCTTTCAATATATTGTTCAGCCAATAATTTAGTTTTTCCATAATATGAAATTGGGATTTTTATAAAATCCTCTTTTATTTTTTTTTTTGTAGATTTATAAACATGCGAGGTTGAAGCAAAGAAAAACCAGTTAACGTTAATTTTTTTTGCAATATCTACTAGGTTTTTTGTTCCAACAAAGTTTACATCATAAGCTTTTTTTCGATTTTTATTTACAGATTTAATTGGAACTATTGCTGCCAAATGAAAAATAACATTCAAATTATTATTATTACACCACTCAAAAAGTTTTTTTTTGTTTCTTATATCGTGCCCATAATAAAAATAATTATTTTTACTTTTATTTTTTTTAATTATTTTTCCTAAACTGCCATTATGGCCTGTTATACCTATATTAAATTTCATTAAATTTTTTCTTTGCAATAATTAACATAAATTGAAAATAAGTTTTTATAAATTTTTTCACATTCGTTAAGTTACGAATAAAAAAATTACTAAAAGGAAGTATATAATCCATATTTCAATTTTTTTAAATATAACAATTTAATATATGATTTTTGTTTTATTTTCTAAATAAATTAATTTATTTTATAATAGAATTATTACTCTTTTATTTATACAAATATAAAAAAATTTATTTAGTTAGAAATGGTCAAAAACACAAATAAAATAATACTGTTAATTCTAATAGTTGGAATATTCTTAAATATTTTCCTTTCATATAAGAATCTAAAAACTTTTGACGAATATAGAGTAACAGCTGAGGGTAATCTTCAGCATTATATGATTCGATCTGATATCTATCATGGATGGATTAATGCAGATAAATTTAAGAATGACCTAGAAAAAAAAAATTTTTTTAACTCATTGCCAATTTACGATAGGTCTTTTTTACCCAATATATTTATTGGCATTTATTATGATTTAATTGATGAAGATATTTTTGACAAAATAGAGATTAATGAAGATCAAAAAAAAATTAAGAAAAATAATGGTAAGCTTGGATTCTTAATAATTCAAATTATATTATTTTATTTTTCAGTATATTATTTAAGTAAAAAGTTAAAAAATAAATTTAGTCATAAAAATATTATCTTTATAGTGGGATTTTTGTCTTTAGAGCCTTCTATTTTACAATGGCATTCATCTTTTTGGTCAGAAAGCATATATTTGTCTTTTTTAATAATTTTACTAGGAAAATTAATAAATTTAAAAGACAATATTTTGAGAAATATTTTTATCGGAATTTTTATAGGTGTTATGTATGCACAACGATCAGCATCATTTTTATTAATTTTACCAGTATTAGTTTATTATATAATTTTTTTTAAAAAAAATATTAAACCTTATATTTTTTTAATATTTGGTTACATAATTGTTTTATTTGGGATTGGTGTAAACCATTATTATAAAACAGACAAATTTTTTATCTTACCCTACTATAGTCATTTATATTCAAATTATCATTATATGCTGCATGAGATGAAGGCTAAATCAAACAAAATTAGTTATCAGAAAGCTCTAAAAGAAAAAATTGAAAAAGAAGATAATTGGAAAAATCTAAACAATATTGATATCAATAATTTTAAAGATATTTTTTTAATAATAAATTACAGAAATAAAGAATTTTTGCATGAAGTAATAAAAAACCCTTTTAATTCAAGCTTATATTTATTAAATAAAATTTCCCAAGCTGCAATCTTAGATCCTTTCTGGGTCAAAAAAAATTTATTTCTTGATAAGTCAATCAAAAACTATCATATTGAATTTAAGAAAGACATTGCCTTAAGAATTTTATATTCATTAATTTTTTACTCAATCAGTTTGGTGGGTTTTCTTTCTATTGTAAAAAATTTTTTATCAAAAAAAAATAAAACTAAATATGATAATTTCATGATTTTAAATTTTTTAATTATAGCTTATTTTTTTGTTTGGACTGGCGGTTATGGAGTTTCAAGATATTTCGTTCCAACTATTGTAAATTTTTCTTTTTTCTTAGCTCTTGGAATAAGTTATTTATTCTTAAAAAAAGAATAATTTTAATTTAGAGATTTATAAACATTCAATGTTTGTACTGCACATTTTGACCATTTGAACTCCTTAAATTTTCTGTAGCCTTTAGCAATTTGCCTTTTTTGCAAAGAAGTGGATTTTAATATTTTTTCAATTTTATTTTTTATATCTGTTACATTTTTTGGATTAAAAAAAATAGAGGCATTGCCATATATTTCTCTAAATATTTTGATATTACTTGTTGCTACCGGACAACCGCATCTCATAGCTTCTAAAGGCGGTAATCCAAATCCTTCAAGTAAACTTGGACTAACCAGTAAACTAGATTGTGAATATATTTTATTTAATCTTGTATAATCGCCAGAAATATAACTTATTTTATTTAAAATTTTTAGATTTTTAAAAAAATTTTTTTCTTTATCTGTAAAATCTTTATGGCCAAAACTTAAGATTTTGTAATTTTTTTTTAAGAACTCTGATCTACTATATGCTAAAATGAAATTGTTAAAA
>CACDZF010000033.1 GCA_902557385.1 uncultured Pelagibacteraceae bacterium | reverse complement strand
ACCCAGTTTTAATTTGACTAGAGTTTGTGCCTACTGCTAAATCAGAAATAAAAGTATCCTCGCTATCACCCGATCTATGAGAAATTATTGTTTCATAACCAATGATTTGTGCAAATTTAATCACTTCTAATGTTTCGCTAACACTACCTATTTGATTAAGTTTGATTAAAATAGCGTTTGACGAGCTATTTAAAAAACCTTTTTTTAATCTTTCAAGATTTGTTACATACAAATCATCTCCAACAATTTGTGTTTTTTTAACTAAACCCATTAACTTGCCCCAAGAAGACCAATCATTTTCAGAAAATGGATCCTCTATTGATTTAATTTTATACTTATTAATAATTTTAATGTAATTTTTTATAGATTTTTCAACATTTTCAAATTTTTTTGAGTGAATTGAATATAAATTTTTTTTAAACAGCTCATTAGCTGCTACATCAAGACAAATTGATACATCTTTACCATTTTTAAATCCTGATCTATTTATTGCTTTTACAATTAAATTTAGAGCCTCTTCATTTTTACTGATCATGGGCGCAAAACCACCCTCATCACCTACAGATGTAGATAAAGATTTTTTTTTAATTAAACTTCTTAAATTATATATTACTAAAAAACATATCCTTATTGCCTCAGAAAAACTTTTTGCTTTATCTGGCCTGATCATAAATTCTTGGATTCTTAATCCATTATTGGCATGGGCTCCTCCATTTATTATATTCATTAATGGGTAGGGTAATTTAAAATCCTTTTTAACTAAAAAACTTTTATATAGAGGAATTCTTTTTAATTTAGCTGAAAGCTTTTTAACTGCCATTGAAACAGATAAAATGGCATTGGCACCAAATTTTGTTTTTTGCTTTGTTCCATCTAAATTGATTAACAATGAATCAATTTTTTCTTGATTGTGTACGTTTTGATTTTTAAGTTTTTTTGAAATTATTTTATTTACTAATTTCACTGAATTAAGAACACTTTTGCCTAAATATTTTTTGTTGTTCTTATCTCTTTTTTCAAATGCCTCATAAGATCCGGTTGATGCTCCAGAGGGACAAATAGCAGATGAGCTAGTGTTTTTAGAAAATACTTCAGCTTCAATTGTTGGGTTTCCTCTACTGTCAAAAACTTGACGTGCTATAACCTTTGTTATTTTACTCATTTAATTTTTTATCAAATTATCTATTTCAGAAATTTGTTTTAGCAAATTTTCTAATTTATCTAATGGAACCATATTAGGACCATCTGAAGGAGCATTGTCTGGATCTTGATGTGTTTCAATAAAAACTCCAGCAACTCCAACCGCAACTGCGGCTCGTGCTAGATATTGAACAAATTCTCTTTGTCCTCCACTTTTTTCTCCAAGTCCACCTGGTTGTTGAACAGAATGCGTTGCATCAAAAATTACAGGATAACCATTTTTTGCCATTATAGGTAACGAGCGCATATCAGATACCAATGTATTGTATCCAAAACTTGCTCCTCTTTCTGTGACTAAAATATTATTGTTTCCTGAGTCAGAAATTTTTTTAGTTACGTTTACCATGTCCCATGGTGCTAAAAACTGACCTTTTTTTACATTTATAATTTTATTAGTTTTTGCTGCAGCAATTAATAAATCAGTTTGCCTACAAAGAAATGCTGGAATTTGTAAAATGTCTACGTGTCCTGCTACAACTGAACATTGATCTATATTATGAATATCAGTTAAAATAGGTACTTTTAATTCTTTTTTAATTTTATCAAAAACAGGTAAAGATTTATCAAGGCCTGCCCCTCTTTGTCCCTTGAGGCTAGTTCTGTTAGCTTTATCAAAAGAGGTTTTGTAAATAAAACCAATATTAAATTTTGATGTAATTTCTTTAATTTTTCCTGCCATATCCATGGCATGTTGTTCAGTTTCTAACTGACAAGGTCCTGCAATTAAGCAAATTTTTTTGTTATTTGAAATTTCAATGTTGTTACAATTTACAGTAATACTTTTCATCTATGATTTTTTGCAGCTTTGATAAATGAAGAGAATAATGGATGTGGGGCTAAAGGTCTAGATTTAAATTCAGGGTGAAATTGAACTCCTATAAACCAAGGATGATTTTTTAACTCAATTATTTCAGGTAGTTTTTTGTCTGGTGATAAGGCTGAGAAAATCATACCTTTTTTCTCAAATTTATCTTTATAATTAATATTTACTTCATATCTATGTCTGTGCCTTTCCTTAATAAAATTTGAACTATATATTTTTTTTATTAAAGAATTTTCTTTCAATCTTGCTTCATAAAGACCAAGCCTCATAGTTCCACCCAATTCTTTTTTTGTTCCTTTAATAATTACACCATCCTTGTTCCATTCAGTTATTAAACCTACTATAGGTGTGCCTCTAGAACCAAATTCACTTGATGTTGCATTTTTTATATTTAGTTGATTTCTTGCAAATTCAATAATCGCCATCTGCATACCAAAACATATGCCTAAAAAAGGAATTTTGTTTTTTCGAGCATGTCTTATCGCAGCAATTTTACCTTCCGTGCCCCTCTTTCCAAAACCACCAGGTATTAGTATACCAGAAATATCTTTTAATTTTTTTTTTATATCCGAAACTTTCAATTTATCAGACTCTATTCTTACAAGTT
>CACDZF010000032.1 GCA_902557385.1 uncultured Pelagibacteraceae bacterium | reverse complement strand
AAGTAAAAATTTACGAAGATAAGTTTTTTGCAGTAGATTTTGATAATATTTTGAGATGCTATTCTTTAGAAGATGGTAAAGAAATTTGGCAGTTTAAAACTGAAAAATCTTTTATAAAATCACAAAAAAAATTATCTTTATTAATCGTAAATAAAAAAATTATTTTTAATAATTCCTTGGGAGATATAACTTCCGTTGATATTGAAACTGGTAGAATGGTATGGCAAAAACCAACACAAACTAGCTCTCTTTATGAGGATACTTTTTCTCTTAAAACTTCAGACTTAATTGCATCAAATGATTTAATTTTATTTTCAAATAATAAAAATGAATTTTATTCATTAGATGTAAATAAAGGTTCTTTAAATTGGAAACAAAAAATAAATTCTAATTTAAGACCTACATTGATTGGTAACTTAATATTTACAGTTTCTATGGAGGGTTTTTTGGTATTAGTTGATAAAAGAAACGGTGATGTAATCAGATCAACGGATATTTTTAAAAAATTTAGCAGCAAAAAGAGAAAAAAAATTCAACCAATAGGATTTATAGTGGGTTTAGACAAAGTGTATTTAACAACTAGTAATGGTCGATTATTAGTAATTGATATTATGTCAGGCCAAACCACTTCTATTTTCAAAATTGATGATAAAAAAATATCAAGACCATTTGTGTTAAATCAAAATTTATTCATAATTGAAAAGAACTCTATTATAAAACTCGATTAAATGTTTTTGAAGCTTTTAAAGAAATTAGGGAGAAAAAAAGTTGTTCTAGATCGTGGTCCCTCACATCCTAAATTCTCTGAAGCAAAACCCTGGATGAATAGATACTATATTTTGTTTAGACATAGGCCCAAATGGTTTCCGTTTAATATTATTATTCACGAAATGCTAGATGACGATCACGGAGAGGGGGTTCATAATCACTTGTGCCCATTTATCACAATAATTTTAAGAGGTGGTTATTGGGAAACCTTAAAATCTGGAAAGTACTGGAGACCCCCAGGATATATCGGATTTAGATCAGCAAACAATTATCATAGAGTTGATCTTGAGCCGGGCACTAGACCAATGACACTTTTTATTCCAGGTCCTTTTGGTCTAAGGAATGGTCCACGATCTGAATATGGTATTGATTTTAAGACTAAAATTAAATGAAGGGATTATAGGCCCATTGAAGTATAGCTTGACGTTGTCTTCGTCTACAATTTAAATCACCTTCATCGCAATTTTTTTTAATAGCCTTTACGTGTCTTGTAAAATTTTTCCATCTTTTAATTTGAATTTCATCAATTTTTGGAAGCCTTCTCCCATTAGAATATCTACAGTACCATTGAAACCATCCTAAGGGATCTTCTTTGAAGATCCATCCTTTATCTTGCCATTCTTTTCTAGATAATCCTGCTTTAACTCTAAACCTATTTATTTTTACATCAAACTTCTTACTTAATTTAGCATCTTTAAGCCAAGATTTTGGAAACTCTTTAATTTTGTCACCAAAATAAGATCCTCCAAATACACCAAGTGCTAACATTTGTTTAGGAGTTAATTCTGGTTTAAAAATATCATAATAATCATTGTTTTTTTTTTTCATTTTTAAATTTGATTTATTCCCTCAGAGAGTAGCTTATTATAAAGATTTTCATCAGCATTCCCTTCACAACCAATTAATAAAATATTTGAATTCATATTTATATCTAATTTCTTTTTAACATCATCATTATTACAACTTGCTATTAAACTTATGACTCCTGGAGCCGAACATTCGCCCCCAATAATTTTTTCATCTGCAAATTTGCTATTTGCTAGCATAGCAATAGTTTTAGCAATTTGATCATCACCAATACTTAAACAAAGATCTGCAGAGTTTTTCAAAATTTTCCATGGGACTAATGATACTTCTCCACAAGACATTCCTCCCATTATACTTTCTTTTTTAATATCTATTTTTTTTATCGATCCATTTTCAATACTTTGTAAAACACAATCGGCACTTTCAGGTTCAACTATAATAATTTTAGGAATTCTTTTAAAATAATTTGCAATTCCAGCTATCGAACCGGCTGCCATACCACCGACTCCTGCTTGGAGGAATACGTGAGTTATATATTGATCTGTTTGTGTTGAAATTTCTTTTATCATTACAGAATAACCCGCCATAGTTAGTTTTGGTACTAACTCATAATCTTGCCATGCAACATCTTGAACAATTTGCCATCCATTTTTCTTTGATTGGTCCAAACATTCATTTAAAGAAGCTTCATAGTTTCCATTTACTCTTATTACATCTGCTCCTAATTTTTTCATTTCATTTGCTCTATACTCGCTTACAAACTCACTTATAAATATTTTGCATTTTAAACCCAATCTTTGTGATCCCCATGCTACTGATCTACCATGATTTCCAGCTGTTGCTGTTGCAATAATCATATTTTTTTTTCCATTTGAAACTTTTTCAACTGCATATGCTCCACCTAGCGCTTTAAAAGATTTAAGTCCAAATCTTTTTGACTCATCTTTATAAAATACATTATTTAAATTAAGTTCTTTTGATAATTTATTTAAAGAAATTAATGGAGTAGCTTCGTAAGATGGCCATTTTGAAATTTTACTGTATGCTTCATCAATAAAATTTTTTGATAAAATTTTTAATATTTCATCTCTAT
>CACDZF010000031.1 GCA_902557385.1 uncultured Pelagibacteraceae bacterium | reverse complement strand
GTCCAGTCTTTAAAGTTTCATGTCTTAATGTTGTTTTATTTTTTAAAGCACGTTTTGCAATTTTTGCTGCATTATCATAACCAATTTTTGGAGTTAGTGCGGTGACTAACATTAATGAATTATCTAGCAATGTTTTAATTCTATTTTTATCAGCTTTAAGTCCAGCTATACAATACTTACCAAAACTTTTGGTACTGTCTGACAAGATTTTAATTGATTGGAGTATGTTGTGAATTATTAAAGGCTTAAAAACATTTAGTTCAAAATGTCCATGAGATCCAGCCATAGTAATTCCATTATGGTTTCCAATTACTTTAACACAAACCATGGTAACAGCTTCGCACTGAGTTGGATTTACTTTCCCAGGCATAATTGATGACCCAGGTTCATTTTCTGGCAGTATTAATTCGCCATATCCAGCTCTAGGACCTGATCCTAAAAACCTTATATCATTTGCAATTTTCATAAGACATACTGCCGTGGTATTTAAGGTTCCAGAAAAATTTACTATAGAGTCATGAGCAGCCAAAGCCGCAAATTTATTTTTTGCTGGTTTAAAAGGTAATTTAGTAATTTTTTTTATTTCATTAACAATTTTTTTATCGAAATTTTTTTTCGTATTTATGCCTGTTCCTACCGCTGTACCACCTTGAGCTAAGTAATAAATTTCATTTAAAGCGTTTTTTATTCTTTCTATACTTTTTTCTAGTTGAGATTGATATCCTGAAAATTCTTGGCCAAGAGACAATGGGGTGGCATCTTGAAGATGGGTTCTACCAATTTTTACGATTTTATTAAATTGTTTGACCTTTTTTTTTAGTTCATTGTTTAGAAGACTCAGAGATGGAATTAACGTATCCCTAGTTTGTAATGCAATTGCTATATGCATTGCTGTTGGAAAAACATCATTAGTAGATTGAGATTTGTTAACATGATCATTTGGATGTACTGGTTTCTTAGTACCCTTTTTCCCTCCTAAAATTTCAATCGCTCTATTTGCAATTACCTCGTTGACATTCATATTAGTTTGAGTTCCGGAGCCTGTTTGCCAGACTTTTAGTGGAAAGTTATCGTTCATTTTTCCCTGTATTATTTCATTTGATGCTTTAATAATTGCTCCAGAGATTTTTTTATCAAGATCTTTGTTTTTATAATTAACAATTGCAGCTGATTTTTTAACAATTGCAATAGATCTTATTAATACTGGTCTAACTAAAAAATCTCCAATATCAAAATATTTTTTTGATCTTTGTGTTGATGCTCCCCAATATTTGTCAGAAGGCACCTTTATACTGCCAATGCTATCAAATTCTTTTCTAAATTTCATATTTTGTTTGAATACAACCTATTAAATCTTATACATTAAATTTCTTAAAAATCATATAGGAGCACTATGACAAATTTTGAAAAAGTTGGACTTTTCATGAAAACATTCGGTCAAGAAGTAAAAAATAAACCAAGTTTAAGTTCTGAAAAAATAAATAATTTAAGAATTAGTTTGATAAATGAAGAATTGGAGGAGCTAAAACAGGCAATGAAAAATAACGATTTAAAAGAGGCAGTTGATGCTTTAACTGATATTTTATATGTTACTTATGGTGCAGGCCATGCTTTTGGAGTAAATCTTGATAAATGTTTTGATGAAGTGCAAAAATCTAATATGAGTAAACTAGGTGAAGATGGCAAACCAATTTATAACGAAGCTGGTAAGGTCATGAAAGGACCTAGTTATTTTAAACCTGATTTGTCTAAATTTTTAAAATAAAAGTATAAGCTCTAGGGGCGTTCTGTTGCCAGGTACCCTGAACTTTGTATCATTAGTCGCAAATAATTTGAATTAAAAAGTCTTAAATTTGATGAAAATTTCCCCACTATTCCGCCAAGAGTTTTTCTGTTAGGTTTAGATAAAAAAAATTTCAAAAATAATTAGATGTTATGAAAAATGAAGAAATAATAGAAAAGATCAAAAGATACAATTGGTATCATGAAATAGAAATAAAGGATGGTATTAAAACTTCAGCAGTAGATGCTTATGAAGTTGATGGAAAATACCAAACCTACTCAAGTACAAATGATCATTGGAGTCAAAAAAATGTATTTAGAATTTTGAAAGATATAGATTTTAAAAATAAAAAGGTTTTGGACATAGGGTGCAGAGATGGTTTATTCTCATTTTATGCAGAAAAACAAGGGGCAAAAGAGATAATTGGTATTGATAATGATTTATCAAAGGGTGCTGTAGAATTTTTAATCCCTTATTTTAATTCAAAAGTAAAAATGTATCAAAAAAATCTTTATGAAATTACAGAAAAAGACTATGGAAAATTTGATATAATAATATTTGTTGGAGTGCTGTATCACTTAAGATATCCATTTTATTCCTTCAAAAAAGTTAAAGATATTTTAAGTAATAACGGAAAGTTAGTTTTGGAGACTGGAATATATTTAGATAATAATAAAAGATCTATGCTTTACTGCCCAATTGAGGACGATAGCGAATTTGAAAAAACAAGTTGTACATTTTTTAATGTAAAAGGTTTAAGGGATAGTCTGCGGTCTATGGGAATAGAGGTTGAAAAATATGAAATTTACCCGAACAAAATTAAGTTTAGAAAATTAAAAAATATGATTAGACTTATTTTAAAATTTTTTTTTAGAAAAAAATATGTATTTGGAAT
>CACDZF010000030.1 GCA_902557385.1 uncultured Pelagibacteraceae bacterium | reverse complement strand
TCAAATACAAAATCAATAATTAAATATTTAAATTTAAATAAAAGTGATAGGACCATTACAACTTTACCTATAAGTTATTCATATGGTTTATCTATAATAAACACTCATTTAATGAGGGGAGCTAGTATTGTAACGGGTGATTTTAGTTTAGTCGAAAAAACATTCTGGTCTTCAAATAGTTTATATAAACCTACTAATATTAATGGTGTACCTTTTTTTTATGATATTTTGAGTAAGATTGGATTTAAAAAAATATTAACAAAAAAATCTAAGTTTTTTACTGTAGCTGGGGGAAAAATAAGTTTTAACACATTAAAAAAAATATCTGAAAATTTAAACTTTAAGAAAATTAGTTTTTACCTAATGTATGGACAAACAGAAGCTTCGCCTAGAATGACATATCATAAACTTGTAAAAAGTGATTTAAAAAAAAATAAAATTCCAGCTGGCCAAGCTATCGATGGGTGTAAAATTTATTTGTATAACAAAAAAAAACAAAATATATCAAAAAATAATTTAGAGGGAGAAATAATATTTAAAGGACCAAATATATTTGGAGGATATGCGGAAAATTCTGAAGATTTAAAATTTTTTGCAAAAAAGAAATATTTATTTACTGGTGATTTAGGAATATTCGATAAGAAAAAAAAGCTTTATATAACTGGAAGAAAATCTAGAATTGCCAAAGTATATGGATTTAGATTAAATTTAGATCAGTTAGAAAGTAAACTTAAAAATAAGGCAGCATGTATAGTAAAAAACGACAAACTTTATATTTTTAGCCACAAAAAGCTAAATGTTTCAAATTATATTGATCTTCCCAATAACTCTTTTAAAATGATTGTGTTAAATAAATTTCCGAAAACAGATAGTGGAAAAATTTCATACAATAAATTGCTATTAAAAATATAAATGATAAATATAAAAGAAGAGCTTTTTCAAATTGATCCCTATTCTTTAAAAAAAAATGATAAAGAAAATATTTTTTTCGATCATATAAAAAAACTAAATGCACATCACATAAAATACTGCAAAGGTTATAAAAAAATAATGAATTTTAATTCATACAAAAATATGCAATTTAATAGAATAAGCGATTATCCATTTTTACCTGCTTTAATTTTTAAGATGCATAGTTTAAAAAGTGTTAAAACCGATAATAGCTTTAAGGAAATTTACTCTTCAGGAACATCATCAAATGCTAAATCGAAAATTTATCTTGATTCTTTAAACTCAAAAAACCAAATTAAAGTTTTAAATATATTGTTTTCTAAAATTATAGGAAAAAATAGATTACCAATGATTTTTGCGGAGCAAAAACCATCAGAAAAAGAAATAAATAGCTTTAATGCAAAGGCTGCTGCAATTTATGGATTTTCGATTTTTGGGAATGAAAGATTGTTTCTTTTAAATAAAAATAATGAAATTAATTATTCAGAATTGGAAACATTTTTAAAAAAAAATTCTAATAGCAAATTTATTATATTTGGATTTACGAGTTCTATTTACAACAATTTAATAAATAAAATTAATTCAAAAAAGATTAATTTTAGTATGGAAAATGCCATATTAATACATGGTGGTGGATGGAAAAAATTAGAAAATAAAAAGATTTCTAATAGATTGTTTAAAAAAAAATTGGAATCGAAGTTTAAGATAAAAAAAATAATAAATTATTATGGCACAGTTGAGCAAACTGGTTCCATTTTTTTTGAATGTAAATGTGGTTTTTTTCACACATCAACATTTTCCGATGTAATAATAAGAAATAAAAATCTAGAAGTTGAAAACATTGGTAAAGAAGGTTTGGTTCAATTAATTTCTTTATTACCAACAAGTTATCCCGGTCATAATATTTTAACTGAAGATTTAGGAACTATTTATGGAGAAGATGATTGCGAATGTGGTCAAAAAGGCAAGTATTTTTTAATTAATGGAAGAGCAAAACAGGCAGAATTAAGAGGATGCAGCGATGTTTGATAATATCGATAATTTAAAAGTACATTTTGGTAATTTTAAAACTTTTAAAGTTATTAATAAAAAACCTTTTGGGAAACTTGAAATAGATTTTTTAAATTCCTTATCTGAAAATATTTTTAATAATAGGGAAGCAAAGAAATATTCTGATATAATTTCCTATGGGTTTTGGATTAGAAAAGAAAATTTAAATAAAATTAAAAAGAAATATCATATAGAAGAAAATAAAATTGGTTTAGGAAATATTTTCCATATTTCTCCTTCAAATGTTCCGATAAATTTTGCTTATTCTTTTACAATTGGCATGCTAACAGGAAATTCTAATATGATTAGATTGCCTTCAAAAAACTTTGACCAAATAAAACTTTTTTTTAAAATTTTAAAAAAATTATCAAGTAAAAAGAAATTTAAAGAAATTTTAACTAGAAATATTTTTTTTCAATATGATAGTACTAATGATTTAATCACTAAAAAATTAAGTATGATCTCCGATGGGAGAATAGTTTGGGGAGGTGATGAAACATCAAAAAAACTTAGATTTACTGAGACGAAAGCAAGAACTAAAGATATATTTTTAACTGATAGATATTCATTTTCTCTAATAGTTTCAAAAGAATTTAATAAGTTAAAAAATAATAAATTATCTAGTTTTATTAACAATTTTTACAATGATGCTTTTTTTATGGATCAAAATGCTTGTACTTCTCCACATTTAATAGTTTGGAAAGGAATGAAAAAAGATAATATTAAAGCTCAAGAA
>CACDZF010000029.1 GCA_902557385.1 uncultured Pelagibacteraceae bacterium | reverse complement strand
GGAAGCTTCAAAGGATAAAGTCCTGATCTATGATAAGTATCAATATAATTTAGGCCAATAGCCCTGTGTTCTATTGTAACTTCATCTTCTTCAGGTTTACTAAGTTTTATGTCTTTTATTTCTAGTACTTCTGGACCACCATTTTTTTGAAATTTCAATAGCTTTCATTTTACAAAAGTTCCATTATGATAATCATTAACTGCCTCAAGTATTTCTGATTTTGTATTCATAACAAACGGACCACCCCTCGCAATTTCTTCATTAATAGGTTTTCCAGAAATAAGCAAGAATTTTGAATTTAGTTTACTTTTAATTTTAAGTTCTTCACCTTTAGTTAATAATATTAGAGTGGACCCTTTAACAGTATCGTGTTTTTTTTCTCCGATTATTATTTCTCCATCAATAAGATAAACAAAAGAATTGTGAGTAGTTGGTAGTTTAAAATGAAATTTTTTACCCTTTTTTAATTCTATATCAAAATAGATTGGTTCTATATTGTGTTTTTTTATAGGTCCCTCGGCATTTTGAAATTTTCCTGCTATTGTTTTTACTTTTTTATCTTCATCCTTATAAACTTTCACTTCATTAGCATTAATATAAATATAGTCAGGTTTGCTCATTTTAAGTTTAGCGGGCATATTTATCCATAATTGAAACCCTTGAAGCTTTCCACCAGACATTGCTGGCATTTCAGAGTGTATTATGCCACTGCCAGTTTTCATCCATTGAACATCTCCAGCTTTCATTCTACCTTTTGCTCCGGTACTATCTTGATGTTCAAATTCGCCATGCAGCATATAAGTAACTGTTTCAATTCCTCTATGTGGGTGCGCAGGAAAACCACCAATATAATCATCTCTATCCTCTGAACCAAATTCATCTAACATTAAAAAAGGATCAAAATAGTTTGGCTCAACACCTATACTTCTTTTTAATTTAACCCCAGCACCATCAGATGCTTGAATTGGATTAATAATTCTGTTTACTTCAATTTTTTTCAATTATTTATTTCCTTTAATTAAAAAATATAAAGCAATTATAAAAAGAAAAATTTGCTCGCTGGTAAATAGCTTTGTTGTAATGAACCAATCTCTATGAGCTAATGCAAAAGCATTAATCATAACTATAGCAATCGCTAAAGCGCTTACTCTCGTTATTAGATTACCAATAGAACCTTTTATAAGGCCGCCAACAATTAAAAATAATCCAGCTCCCAATTCAGTAAGTGCAACAAATGATGCAAGAAACGGAGAAAAACCAAAATATTCTATCAAAACCTCCGGTGGTAATGGAAATTTGCTTAATCCATGAATACTAAAAGCTATTCCAAGACCCAATCTTATCAGCCAAGGAGACAAAAATTGCAAGCTAGAAAAAAACTTATTTAACTTATTGTCTAATTTGTCCATATCTCTGTTTATCCACATCTATTACAACGAATTGTTGCAAACATTTCATCCCACTCAGAATCTTTTTCTTCAACATAATCAAGAAGACATCTGAGAGCCTTAGATTTGTCTGGCAAATCGTATTTTTCTACTATTTGGTCAAGTAGTTTTTCTGAATCTGTATTTATCTCAAAAGAAACATCTATTTTATCACCAGCCATTATTTTCTCCTTTAATTAATTTAATAAATTCTATTATATTTAAATTTTTTTACACATGTCAAAAGAGCGCTACTATTAGACAATATCAAGTAATTGATTTAAGTTTTTAACCTCTTCTTTGGGCTTGTAGTCAAGATTATCAAAAATACTATTATTTCTGTTTACCCAAACAGAATTATAACCATAATTTCCTCCACCAGAAACATCCCACGTATTTGCACTTAAAAATACAACCTCTTCTTTTTGTATTTTATATTTTTTAACTGGGATGTCATAAACTTTTGCGTCTGGCTTATAAATTCCAACTTCTTCAATTGAAAAAATATCATCGAATATATTATCCAGATCATTACTTTTCACTAATTCCTTAAGAAGAGAAGGTGTTCCATTTGAGAGAATTGCAAGTTTATAATTTTTTTCTTTCAATTTATTTAAAACATCTTTTACCTCTGGAAATGTGTTTAGAACCTTATATAAATTTAAAAGTTCATTTCTCATTGATTTATCTATTTTAAACGCATTCATTGATTTTTCTAAACTATCCTCAGTAATCTGCCAAAAGTCTTTATGTCTTTTCATTAAACTTCTAAGCCAAGTATATTCTAATTGAGTAGTTCGCCAGAAATTTGCAAAACCTTCCCACTTATCGCCAATTTTGTCTTTACATTTTTCTGCAGCGGAATTTACATCAAATAACGTTCCGTAAGCGTCAAAAATTATTGCTTTAACATTTTTCATAAATTAATCTAAGAATTATGAGCAATATTAGATTATTTTTTCCTAAAAGTTTATCACTTAATTTAACTTCAAAGCTAGATAAACCACAATCTCACTATATTAGTAAAGTTATGAGAATTAAATCAAATGAGGTTTTTTCTTTATTTAATAAGAGCGGAGAGTGGGAGGCAAAAGTAAGAGAAATTTCAAAAGGAATAGTAGAATTTAATATTACTAAACAGCTAAGACAAATCAAAAATAGTAAAGAAATATGGTTAGCTTTTTCACCAATTAAATCAAACTATTTTAATTTTATGATACAAAAGGCAACAGAATTAGGAGTGACCAAGTTTATACCAATTATTTTTGACAGATCAGTCGTTAGAAAAATTAACAGCAATAGAATAGAAAAAATTATTATAGAGGCTTGCGAACAGTCAAATCGTATTAATATTCCCTTGTTAGAAAAGTGTCAAAACTTAAAG
>CACDZF010000028.1 GCA_902557385.1 uncultured Pelagibacteraceae bacterium | reverse complement strand
AAAATTTTACCAGTAATAATATAAAATATTGGTGAATGAACTACGGTTCCGGCATCTAATAAAAATGAATTAAAACCTTGTCTTAAATCGACTCCAAAAGCTTTAATAACTGGCAAGAGATAATTATGATCATATTCGGCTCCACCACTTGAGTTTTCTTGGAAAAATAATCCTAAGAGTAAAGAAAATATTCCAATTGAGAATAAAAAATATTTTTTATAAAGCATTTTGAATGATAATAATATTTAAAATAACAATAATTCATATCTTAAAATAATGAATAACAAAAATATAATTTTTTTTATGCCTTTAATGGAAATTGGGGGTGTGGAAAAAAACTTATTTATAATATCAAATTATTTATCAAAAAAATATGACAATATTTATATATGTACTTCATCAAAAAAATACCAAAATAGATTTAATAAAAAAATTAAATTTTTATCACCTAAAATCAATCTTAAGGAAAATTTACACAAAAGATTAAAATATTTTTACTGTCTTTATTTGCTGTGTATTTTTATTCTAAATAATAAAAATTCTTTTGTTATATCGTTTCAAGCAAATATTTATTGTGTTCTTTTATGTAAATTACTTAAAATAAATGTTGCAATTAGATCTAATACTGCACCAACTGGATGGGATCATGGTTTTATAAAAAAAATCTTATACAAGCTAATAATTAAAAAAGCAGATGTAGTTATTACCAATAGTATAGAGTTTAAAAAAATACTTAAAAAAAAACTTAACATTAATTCTGTTTGTATTTACAACCCGTTAAATAAAAAAGATATAGTTAAACAATCAAAGCAAAAATTAAATTTTAATTTTTTTAAAAAAAATAAGAAAGTTATAAAAATTATCAATATAGGAAGATTAACAGAACAAAAAGATCAGATAACAATTTTAAAGGCAGCTAATATATTAAAAAAAAAAAAAAAAATATTTAAATTATTAATTTTAGGAGATGGAACTGAAAAACAAAATCTTAAAAATTATATTGAATCAAATAACCTTAGTAAAAATGTTAGACTAATAAAAGCTCAAAAAAATCCCTTTTATTTAATTAAAAATTCTGATGTTTTTATTTTATCCTCAAAATATGAAGGTTTACCAAATGTTCTTTTGGAAGCTGCAGTTTTAAAAAAACTTATTATATCAACTGCATGTCCCACTGGACCAAAAGAAATTCTAATGAATGGTAAAGGAGGACTAATGTATAAAACTGGTGATTTTGAAGATCTAGCAAAACAAATAATCTATTTCATAAATAATAAAAAAAAAATAAATAATAAAGTTAATTATGCGTATAAAAATTTAAACAGATTTGATTATCAAAAAAATCTAGAAAAATATTTTAAAATCATTAAAAAATATTCAAGTTAAAATCTCTTTAAGTCGTAAGCTGTGATGAAACATGGTATATTTTTTGCAGTTTTTTTTTGCATAATAGATTTTTTTTTTTAAACTTAATTTTTTACTATCAAACTCTACTAGTTTGTCTCTAAGAATATTTTTTGTATTGCTATTAAATAAAAAACCATTTTCACCTTTTTTCAAAAATTCAGAGGGACCATATTTGCAATCTGATGAAATAATAAATGAATTAGAAAATGCAGCTTCTATTAAAACAAAACCCGGTGCTTCCCATAATGAACTTAAAATAAAAGCACTAGATTTTTTCATATAATGATAAATATTTTCTGTATGGCCAACTAAAAATATAGAATTTTCAGCATGGTTTTTTTTAATTATATTATATAATTTTATCTTTTCTTCTCCATCTCCAAAAATTAGCAAATTGTAATTTTGGTTGATTTTTAAAAATTTAGAAAATTCTTTTACTAAATAAGAAAAATTTTTCTGCCTTGTAAGTCTTCCTGCACTTATAAAATAATTTTTTTTTTCAATTACATCTAAATATTTATTTTTATAATTTAATTTTTTTTTATTTATTTCCTTAATGTTTAAAATTGCATCAGGTAAAAAAGATATATTTTCTTTTTGAAAGATTTTATTTTCAATTAAATCTTTAATTAAATCCAATGATGGAGATGTCACTTTAAATAATTTAGAGGATATTTTCTGCCATAAAAATTTTCTAAATATATTTAATTTAGGCAATCCCGAAATTCTTAGAATAAATTTACTTTTAAATTTAAAAAATAATAATAAAATTAGTGGCAATGATGTAATCATATGAAGAATGATGTAATTGGGACTCTTTTTTTTTAAAAAATAAAGAAGTGGACCAAATGACAATAGAAATATTAAAATACTTGAAAATCTGCTAGATAAATAACCATTTTTTGGTAAAAATTTAAAATATTTAATTGGAAAATCTATTATATTTACTCCACTTTTGAATAGTTCATCTTTGTAATTATCCCATTCGCCACAAGAGTTAATAATAGAAACTTTAAATTCATTTTTATAATATTTAGATAAACTGATAGAGGAATTTAAAGTTGATTTTAAAGTTCCAATATTAGTTAAACAAGGTGACCAATAGTAAATTTCTTTCATATTTATTTACTCATTGTAATTATAAAATTTTTACCAAATAAATTAATTTTTTTAAATTCATTTTGTCTTTCTTCTACATGGTAAATATATCTATTATAAAATTTTTCATCAAATATGTATTTAGTGCTTAGAAAGGGATTGAAGTCGTATTTTTCATTTTCTTCGATAATCCTATTTAAATTCCTACTAAAAAAAATTATAAAAATAATTATAACCATTATAAAACTTTTTTTATAAAAATTTTTGTAAAGCATTTTCTGTGAATTAAACAATAAAGCAAGAGGTATAAAACAAATTAATGCAAATAATTGATATCCACCATACCTTAATGCGGGATGTTTGAAGAACCACTCAATTAGACAGATTAATAAAAATATATAAACGATTTTATATTTAATTTGTTTAGTAAAGTAGATTTTTTTATCTAACCTTAGAAAAACTTTACCAAAGATCAGTATAAATAATGTTAATCCTAAAAGAAAATCACTTACCTTATTAAAAAAGTAATTATTAATCCAATTATTAAGCCAATTAAAGTTTGAAATATATTCTGATCTATTTTCAACAATATAATTCGGAGATGCACCAGCTTTTGCCCAAAGCTCATACCATTCGTTAACTTCACCTACCATTTGTTTGGAAAAAGACCATTGTAAATTATCAAAACAGGTAAATGTTGCTGGATAAACTAAACATCCAGAATTAATAAAATTGAAAAAAAATATAAAGAAAACAAAAATA
>CACDZF010000027.1 GCA_902557385.1 uncultured Pelagibacteraceae bacterium | reverse complement strand
TAACGCAATCATAATATTTTGAGAAAATTTTTCATTACCTCTCACTATTTCTGCTCTTTTTTTAATTATATTAATATCTATAGCATTATAAGGTTCTTCTTTCATTCCATAGGTTGAGTCTAAAATAATTGGGGCCTTATTTGATCTTATGGTTCGTAGGAATTTTGGAGATTTTTTCATTTCTAATTTAAGATCGTTAATTGATAAATTTAATAATGGCTCAATGTCTACTCTAAGATCAACTGCTTGTCCCCATTGGTAAATTGGATGAATACAATGTTTAGGATGAAGTGGAGCACATAGATATAGTCTTGATTTTCCATAAAAATATTCATTTAATGTAAAGATCTTTTCTTTTTTAAATATCGTCTCAGTATCAAGTCTGTTTGAAGTTTTAAGAAATGAGCCCCATGTTTCAGGTTGTTTTTTCTTAATTAATGACAATATTTTCATTGTTAATTCAGCATCAAATAAAGCCGAATGAGCTCCCGAAGCCTCAAATCCATTCATTCTAGATAGAGACTCTAACTTCATAACTGCGTTGCCTTTTTCATTTATCTCTGTTTTTAGAATATTTTTATCTACTGCATATGCTGCTCTTGCAATATTAAGACCATCATGTCTTTTATTTGGTGAGGCATTAGTAATATAAGGATATCTAATTCCTTTAAAAAACTCTTTTCTTATCATTTCATCATCAAAACCAATATTTGACCAACCCAAAAAGATTGCCGGGCTCCACTTTTTAAAAATCTTTTCAACTTCACCCAACATTTGATAATGGCTTAAATTGGCTTTTGTTAATAAATCCACCCCTGTCTTATTAACAATCAAGGCCATAGCTTGAGGAATTTCCCCTTCTGGCAGCCTACATCTAAAATTAAATCGATCTTTTTCTACAAAATTTTCATCAACTAGAATTCCACCTATTTCAATTATACTTCCAAAGGAAGTTGATGATGACGAACTTTCCACGTCCCAAATAGCTAAGTTCAAAATTACTCCTTATATTTTATGCTATTTGTTTGGAGAATTTTTTAAGAAACTCGCATCTAAACAAGTAGCAAAGTTGTTTTCTTAATATATTAATTTTTCTTAAAGTCAAATTCTATCTTCCAATTATTTGATAAAATTGTTCTACTTTTTCAAGAAATTTATTTTGATAATTTTTTAGTTCGTTTCCTTCAATTTTAAAATCTTGAAACAGTCTATCAATAGTGCAGATCAATATTACCCCTTGTGTTATTTTAGAATTATGGACCATATTATGTGCCAAAGAATAAGCCCCAATTTGTAAAAAGTAATCTTCAATATATTCTTCCTTTTTGGGTTTATTGCTTTGTTTAAAATCTAAAATAGTTTCTTTTCCTTCATAAACTCCAATGCAGTCTGCGGTACCTGCATATTTTCCTGGATAATATACAGTCGCTTCAGCCCCCCAAATTTCTGTAAGTTTATTTTTTAATCCATTATCAATAATTTCAACTGCCATTTTTTTTGATTGATTTTCTTCGTCTAATAAATCTAAATTAAATTTACCCAATAAAAATTGCTCTATATAAGAATGCATGGAACTTCCTCTGCTTGATGCTTCATTCTTGATCCTCTCAGCCTCTTTGTGACCTACTCTCTCTTTCCACGCATCTATTGCAGCTTTATCTTCTTCACTTTGAGTTGCTTTGAGAATACTTGTAACACTGGGCAAATTCGAACCACCTAAGTTATAATGTCTTGATCCATTAACAATAGAACGAGTTGACTTTGGGTATGTAAATTTATTAATCCATTCCATACACTTGTTTATAAAAGTATTTGGATTAAAATTAAAATTAATTCTTACGCTGTTTTGAATGTTCTGGAAATTTCTCTACATTTTCTGTCTTAGCAGCTATTTCAACTTGCTCGGGATCTTTTATACTTTCTAAAGTTCTAGTAATAGATCTAGCGTCTGTGCCGAATGTATCTACAACCTTCATCGCTTCTTCTAATTTTTTTCGAAGAACAATTACATTGTCAAAATGTTTTGAAAATCTTGTACTGATTGTTTTTAGGTGATTATAAATTTCTGTTGCTCCCTTTTGAACTTTTAATGACTGAAATCCCATATGCAAAGATTGTAAATAAGCTGAAAGAGTGTTTGGTCCCATAATTACAATTTTGTATTTTTTCATCAATTCTTGAGTTAATAATTCTTTGCTACTTGGATCTTGATAGTCAGTTAATTCTTTGTATAAACTCTCAGTTGGAGCATATACAATTCCAAAATCTGTAGTTTTTGGTGGAACGATATATTTTTCATTCACACTTTTAGCTTTATCTTTAAAAGCTTTAGCTAATTTTGTTCTAGCCTCTGCAATTGCTTTTTTGTCATCTGTCTGGTGAGCGTCATCTATTGCTTTAAATCTTTCTACTGGAAAATGACTATCTACCGGAACTAAGACATCTCCTTGAAGTTTGATTGCAAACTCTACATTTTCTGAAGTATCTTCTTTCATCTTAACATTTGAAATAAATTGAGAAGAAGGCAATAAATCTTTTAATAAAGATGCCAAACTAAACTCTGCTAAAGTTCCATATTTTTTAACACCAGCTAAAATTTTATTAATTCCCTCTTGGCTTTTATTTAAATTTTCAACTTGACTGTTAAAGGCAGAAACTTTTTCATTAACAGATGTTAAAGTTTGCGTCATATCTCTCGTCACATCTTTAGATAAACTATTAAATGAAGCAGACATGGTATTAAAAGAATTATTTATACTTTCTTTTAAATTGTTAAGGTCTTCTGTATTATTTTTGGGTTCTTCTTTGTTTTTACGCTGAACAAGTAATAAGTAAATAACAACGCCTATTAGTATTAAAATTATGTACAATAACGAATCTTGCATAAGTGACAAGATAGTAAAATAAATTACTTGCTTAGCAAGTTTATAATTTTTTTTATTCCTGTTTTTTTTAAACTAAGCTTTGATAACATTAAACAGGCTTGCGATTTCAGAATTTCACCATCTTTTAGCACTCTTAAATTATTTGCTTTTAATGTTGCTCCTGTGCTGGTTATGTCTGAAATTGCTTCTGCAGTGCCTGTAAATGGAGCAACTTCTGTACTTCCTAAACTTTTAACTAGTTGAAATTGTGTTACTCCTTTTGAATATAAAAATTGCCTAGTTAAATTTGGATATTTTGTTGTAATTCTTAAAAGTTTTTTCTTTTTTTTTTTAAATTCATCAGCCACTTCATCTAAATCCAATAAAGTTTGAACATCTATCCATAAATCTGGAATGGCTAAAACTAAATTTGCATTACCAAAATTATATCTTTTATTTATCA
>CACDZF010000026.1 GCA_902557385.1 uncultured Pelagibacteraceae bacterium | reverse complement strand
ATAATTAGACTCTTTTTTAAATAATTTTTTAGAAAACATAATAAAATATTTATTTGATAACTTTCTTCCTGTTAACAATTTTTTAAAATCTTCATCTTTTTTTAAAGCAACAATTTTAATTTTCATTAGCCTTATTAAGGAATGAGTTTTTTACGACCTTTTTTTCTTCTTCTCGAAAGAGTCTTGCGACCTTTCAAAGTTGACATTTTTTTTCTAAAACCCAATTTTCTTCGTCTTTTCTTTTTTTTTGGTGCCCAAGTTCTTTTCATATATCTTTAATTTTTGTATTGTTAAAATTTTCGGTATTTATAGTGTATAAAATAGAATTATGCAAAGAATGAAAAGTATTAAAATTTTGATAGGTATGACTTATTTAATAGTTGTTTCTATTTTCTTATTTTGGTTTTTTTCAAATTTTAGCATTGAGGAAATTACTAATTATAAATTTATACAATCAAATAGAGACTACTTTATAAATATAAAAAATAAAAATTTACTTTTAATTTCTATACTTTTTACTTTACTAACTTTGCTATGGGTTTTCATGTTAGGTTTTGGTAGTCCCGTTGCTTTACTTGGAGGATTTATTTTTGGAAAATGGATCGGTACTTTTTTAGTAGCTCTAGGGTGTTCATTTGGCGCTTCATTACTATATTTATTTGGAGGTTATTTTTTAAAAGATCTCATAAAAAAAAAATTTGCAAAAAAATACGAAAATTTGCAAAAAAAATTTAAAAAAAATGAGTTTACTTTTTTTTTAATTTATAGACTTGTTGGTGGAATACCATTTGCAATTGCAAACTTGTTACCAATTATATTCAATGTAAAATTAAGAAATTATTTTTTTGGAACTTTTTTTGGAATTTTGCCATCTTTATTTATTATTGCTTCTTTGGGTCATGGCCTTGAAAAAACTGTCCAGCAAAACGATCAATCTATAAGTTTTGTTGAATTAATTTTATTACCAGAAATTTATACTCCAATTTTATGTTTTTTTTTATTGATGATAATATCAATCCTAGCTAGAAAAATGTTTTATAAAAACTAGCTGGTGCCCTCACCAAGAATCGAACTTGAAATTGATCCTTACCATGGATCCGTTATACCATTTAACTATGAGGGCAAATTACTCGCCTATTTAAAGCAATGTATAAAATGTTATTTTTCAAATAATTGCCTTAATTTTTTATCATTTTATAATATATTGATTAAATTTTAAATTCATCATGAAAGTATATAGAAAAATTATTTTAGATAAAAATAACAAAGTTATTTACGAAGACTTCTACAATTATGAGGGAAGTTGGTCCTATCTAGGAATTCACTATGATTTTAAAAGTACTCGTGGTGCAAAAGCAATGGAAAAAAAAGCTAAGAGAGAAAAAAAATTAGCTGAAAGAAGAGCAAAAAGACAAGCAAAATTTGGCGATAAAAAAGAAGAGGATGTTCCAAACAAAATTAAAGTTGATGAACCACTTTCTTTAGATTTTATAACAAATCCAGATAAAGGTAAATGAACATCGATAAAAAAAAGGATAAGCTTTCCAAGCTTGAACTTGCCTTGAGAAAAAATTTAAAGAAAAGAAAAAATTTTCAAAGAAATTTTAAAAATAAAAAAAATAAATAAAATGATTTTAAATGACAAACAGATAAAAAAAATAGTTAAAGAAGAAGAAATGATCAATCCATTTGTAGATAAGCTGGTGCACAAAGGCATAAGTCATGGACTTGGAACTTTTGGTTACGATATACGCTGCGGTGATGAGTTTAAAATTTTTAGTAATGCCAAAGGTGCAGTTTGTGACCCAAAAAATTTTACTGAGGATAGCTTTATAACTGTAAAAGGTGAGGAGTCAGTTTTAGTTCCACCCAACTCATTTGCTTTAGCGGCTAGTATAGAATATTTTAAAATGCCTAGACGTATAACCGGTTTGGTTACTGCTAAAAGTACCTATGCCAGAACAGGACTTGGAACTCCTTCTAGCGTTCTTGAAGGAGGTTGGCGAGGAAACTTAGTAATGGAATTTGCAAATCATACAAATCTTCCAATAAGATTATATGCAAACTCTGGTGCTGCTCAAATACTGTTTTTTGAAGGTGAAGAGCCTGAAACTTCTTACGCGGAAGGTTCACGCAAATATCAAGATCAGCGCGGTATAACACTCGCCAAATCAAAGTAATTTTATGGAAAAATTTTTGATCAAAGGTTCTTCCTCTAAAGGAGTTAACGGCTTCATTAATTGCAGTGGTGCAAAAAATGCCGTACTACCTTTAATGGCCTCTTCTATCTTGTTTGACGATACAGTTACGTTAAGAAATGTTCCTTTAGGAGCAAATGATATTCAGACTATGATTATTTTACTAAAATCTTTAGGATCAAAAGTACAGATAATAAAAAAAAAAAAAATACTAAAAATAACAAATAAAAAAAAACATAAACTATTAGTTAAATACAAGTATATTTCTACTATGAGAGCAGGTGTTCTTGCTATGGGAGCATTGCTTGGCAAATATAACAAATGTTCGACAGCTCTATCAGGTGGTTGTAGTTTAGGTCCAAGACCAATCGGATATCATTTAGCGGGATTTAAAAAACTTAATTGCAAGTATAACTTAAACAAAGGTTATATAAATATTATCTCACCAAACGGTATAAAAGGTGGTCATTTTCGTTTTCCAAGAGTTAGTGTAACAGGAACATCAAATTTAATTTTAGCATCTGTTTTAGCTAATGGACAAGTGATTACCATTTCAAACATTTCGATAGAGCCAGAGGTACTAGATTTAATAAAATTTTTAAGAAATGGCGGAGCAAGAATTTATAATACAGGTAAAAGGACAATAAAAATATATGGAGTAAAAAAATTAAATGGACATCAACATGAAGTTATTGGAGATAGAATTGAAGCATTTTCATATTTGTGTGCTGCAGCGATAACTAAAGGAAAAATAAAAATCAAAAAAATAGATCCAAAACATTTAATTACAGAACTAAAAGTTTTAAAAAAGATAGGTTGTAAAATAAAAGTTGATAAATCTTCAATAGAATTAAATAGAAAAAATAACTTAAAAACTACAAATTTAAAAACTGCTCCTTTCCCTGGCTTTGCAACAGATTGTATGCCAATGTTAATGGCAGTTTTAACTAAAGCGGCTGGTAAAAGCAAAATAGAGGAAACAATTTTTACTAATCGTTATATGGCAGCTCCAGAGTTAGTGCGAATGGGTGCAAAAATAAATATAAAAAAATCAATAGCCTTTATCATTGGTCAGAGTAATTTGAATGGAGCCGATTGCATATCGTCTGACTTAAGAAGTACTTTTGCTATTATATTGGGAGCTATGGCTGCTAATGGTGAAAGTTGTATAAGTCGAGTATATCATGGGCTAAGAGGCTACAGTA
>CACDZF010000025.1 GCA_902557385.1 uncultured Pelagibacteraceae bacterium | reverse complement strand
GAGTTAAATAAATTTGAAAGTCAATTAAATTATTTAGTCAAAAACTATAACATCATAAAATATGATGATTTAGTAAATTATATTTTATTTAAAAAAAAATTAAAAAAAAAACCATGCCTTTTAACTTTTGATGACGGGTATAAAGACCATGCAAAATATGTTTTACCTAAACTTAAAAAAAAAGGATTATTTGGTTGTTTTTTCCCTATTGTAAGTGCAGTTGAAAAACAAAAATTGCTTAACGTAAATAAAGTTCAATTTATTTTGGCAAAGAAAAATCCATCAAATCTTTTTTACGAAATAATTAATTATTTAACTAAAAAATGTAATTTCTCAATCAGTTCAATAAATAAAATTATTAAAATTAAAAAAAAATTTGTAAATAAAAATCGATTTGACAACAAGGAAACGACATTTATAAAATATTTACTTAATATATATCTTCCTAAAAATATTAGCCAATCTTGTTGCAATTATTTGTTTAAAAAATATGTGAGTTTTAATGAAAAAAATTTTTCAAAACAACTATATTTATCTAAAAGTGATATTAAAAAATTAATCAATCATAAAATGTACGTTGGTGGACATGGTTATGATCACTTACATTTAGATAAAGTTGGTAAAAGCAAACAACAAAATGAAATAAAAAAAACAGTTAAGTTTTTAAAAAAAATTAGTTCTTTAAGTAATAATTGGGCTATGTGCTATCCATTTGGTTCATTTAATAATACAACAAAAAAAATTTTAAAGAAAAATAATTGTTTAGTAGGATTTACTACAAAAAAAGGTTTCGTAAATTTAAGTAAATGTGATTTTTTAGAATTAAAAAGACTAGATACGAATGAAGTGCCTATAAAGTAAAATTTAAGCATCATTAAGTTTTATTTTAGTATTTTTTTTTGATTTATCAAATACGCTTGTATCAAATAAGTGTCTATTACTATTTTGAATTTGTATTTTAAAATTTTTTGAAAAATTTACATTTGTTAAATTTTTTTTATTTGTAGTTTTATCCATTGTTTTCCAAAATTTTCTTTCATCGTACCATCTTACAGCATCAAAAAATGGAATAGCAGGATGGTCAATTTTACAAATATTACTATTTAAATACCAATATAGTTTGGCTCTAAAAATTTTATCTCTGCTTACTTTTTTTAATTTAGTTATGTTATTTAAAATTTTTTTGTAATTTTTTTTTGTTCTAGGTGCTAAAGTAATATCAAATTCTGAATACCGAGTATCTGCAGAGGTAATTACTGGTACTCCGAGGGAAGTATATTCATATCCAGCGGAACTGTGGCAAGTAATCATTGCTGATATATAAGAACTTAGTTTATGGATGTGAGCATTTTCAATTAAAATAATGTTTTCTTTTTTTCCAATCTCTTTTTCTAAAAGTGATCTAGAATTAATTTTTGAAGTATGAAGTTTTTCTGCTGGATGTGCATTGATTATCCAGTTTACATTGTTTGAATTTTTTTTGGTTCTTTTAATTCATTTTTTTTTTTTACCACTTTACACATGCCTGAAGATAAAAATGAAAAAGAAATATCAAAATTTTCTATGTTATTATTATAAATTTCTAATAGTTTATTAAATGTCTCGTTGTTATTTATTTCGCAATAGAAATTATTCCTCTTCTCTGTTTTTAAATATGGTAACCAAGAAATATCATCAATAAAAAAAAGGCCATTTACTTTTAACTTTGGAAAATAATGAAAAAATATTTTTTTAACATGTTCTGCTTCATGTAAAGAGTCTAAGTAGATAATGTCAATTTCTTTAGGCAAAATATTTTCTAAGAATTCAAAATTATCATCTCTAGATTTTATAAACTTCCATTTACTATCATTAAATAGATTTGAGTAATCATCTATATCGATAGAATAAAGCTTTCCATTATTTTGATTACATGTGTCTAAGAATAATTTTGTAGATCTTCCTTCTTTAACTCCAAATTCTACGATTTGTGGTTTTTGTATTTTTGATATATGTTTTTTTATAAATGTATCAATCTTGTAAGTATAATCAGACATGTAAATTGTAAATTACTTGTTTCAACTTTTTAAATATAATAATAATAAATTTATTTAATAACTTTTAAATGAGTAAAATAAAAAAGCAAAAAAAATATTTAATTAAAATAAAAGCTAATAAACCTTTTTTTTCAGTAATAACTGTAGTTAAAAACGCTGAAAAGGATGTAATTAAAACAATAAAAAGTGTAAAAAACCAAACCTACAAGAATTACGAATATATTGTAATCGATGGTAATTCAGAAGATCATACCGTTAAAAACGTTTTAAGATACCGAAAAAATATAAATTTATTTATTTCTGAGAATGATAAAGGAATTTATTATGCAATGAATAAAGGTATTAACTTTTCTAGAGGAAAAATAATTATTTTTGTTAATAGCGGTGATATTTTGACAAAAAATGCTCTTAAAAATGTAAATGAAATATTTAATAAAAATAAAAAATATGACTATGTCTTCGGAACAGTTAAAAGACACTACACAAAAGATACAATATTAAAGTATGGAGTAAATGTAGGTAGGCTTAAATATAATTTTGATTTTGCAACTAGTCATTCAACAGGATTCTTTTTAAAAAAAAAAATATTTCAAAAATATGGATTGTTTAACACTAAATACAAATGTTCTGCAGATTATGACTTATATTATAGATTGATTATAAAAAAAAAAATTGAAGGCAGCTCAACAAAAAAATCTAAACTTATTGGAATAGTACAAAGTGGAGGCTATTCTAGTAAAATTAGTTTTTTTAGTCATTTAAAAGAAGAGACTTTGATTAGAATAAACAATAATCAAAATCTTTTTTTCGTCTCTCTAATATTTATAAATGCTGTAATAAAACATTTTTTTAAATACTTTAAATAAAATTTACATATCGCATTTAAATTATCTTTTTTATATTTTCATTTAAATACCATTTGATCAAAAGATTTAAGCCATTATTTATGTTTGTAAATTTTTTATATTTAAGCGCTTTTGTTATTTTTTTATTATCTCCAAGAGTAATATTAACGTCAGCTTTGTTTGCTTTCACATTTACAATTTTAGCGTTTTTAAACCTATTATTAATTTTATCAGCTAAATATTTAATATTAACTTTTTTTCCTGCACAAACATTAAAAATTGTATGACTTTTTTTGCATTTATAATTAAGTAATTTATGACAAATATTTGCAACATCTTTAATATTTGTAAAATCTCTATAATGATTACCACTTTTATTTAAATAAAAATTTTTATTTTTTGATATACAATCAAGAAGCTTAATTATAAACATATCTGGTCTTCCCCATTCACCATAAACAGTAAAAAATCTTAAACATATAAAAGGTTTTTTGAAAAGATTTGAATAAACTTTTGCAGTATTTTCATTATTAATTTTAGTAATACCATAAGGGTTTTTTGCTTTTAAAATACTGTTTTCCTTTATTGGAAATTTATTCTGATCACCATAAACGGAGCTTGATGATGCGTAAATTATTTTTTTTATGGATCTGTGTTTTATATTTTTTAAAATATTATAAAAACCTTTTTCATTAACATTATAATATTTTTTTGGATTAACTAAAGAGTATCTTACGCCTGGTTGTGCAGCAAAATGATATAGATATTCAAATTTTGATCTACTTAGATATTTTTTTAAAACTTTAATATTTGTTATATCTATTTTTTGAAAAAAAAAATTACTATATTTACTTAAAACCTCTAGTCTTTTTTTTTTTAGCTTTACGCT
>CACDZF010000024.1 GCA_902557385.1 uncultured Pelagibacteraceae bacterium | reverse complement strand
TCCAAGATGTGGTATATTTAAACAAAAAGTAACAAATAGTTAGAGATATTGCACTTAGGAGCATTTTTTAACCACTAAAATTGTTCTGACTCTGTAGAACCTTCCATTGCAGTGGTTGAGCTTTTTCCTGAACTAATTGTATTTGAAACGGCATCAAAATAAGATGTGCCAACTTCTCTTTGGTGTTTAACACTTGTGTATCCATCTTTTTCTCTAGCAAATTCTTGTTGTTGAATTTTTGAATACGCTGACATACCTTCTTTTTTATATTTTTCTGCAAGTTCAAAGACTGCAATATTTTGTACATGAAATCCAGCAAGAGTTATAAATTGGAATTTGTATCCCATCTCACCTATTTTTTGCTGAAAACTTGCAATTTGGTCGTCAGACAAATGCTTTTTCCAATTAAAAGATGGTGAGCAGTTATAGGCCAGTAATTTACCCGGATATTTTTTATGAATTGCATCAGCAAATTTTTTTGCTTCTTCTAAATTTGGTGTCGCTGTTTCACACCAAATTAAATCAGCATATGGAGCATAAGCTAAACCTCTTGATATAGCTTGGTCAATGCCGTGTTTAACGTAAAAAAATCCCTCGGGCGATCTTTCGCCAGTTAAAAATGATTTATCATTTTCATCATGATCATTAGTGATTAATTTTGCAGCGTTAGCATCTGTTCTTGCTAATATTATTAAAGGAACATTTGCAATATCAGCAGCTAATCTCGCTGACTTTAAATTTTTAACCATTGTGCCTGTTGGAACTAAAACTTTACCTCCCATATGACCACATTTTTTTTCGCTAGCTAATTGATCCTCGAAGTGAACTCCTGCTGCTCCAGCTTTAATAAATTTTTTTGCAAGTTCAAAAACATTTAATGGTCCACCAAAACCTGCTTCTCCATCTGCTATTATTGGAAGCATATAATCCGTTTTATCCTTCTCTTTCATATCGCCATCCTTAATTTCCATATGCTGAATTTGGTCAGCTCTAATAAGGGCATTGTTCATAGACTCTACTAATTTTGGTGCACTATCATACGGGTATAATGATTGATCAGGATACATCTCTCCCGCACTATTAGCATCTGCTGCTACTTGCCAGCCACTTAAATATATTGCTTTTAAACCTGCTTTAGCATGCTGAACTGCGTGGTTACCTGACAAAGATCCCAAAGTATTTACATATGCTTCTGTGTTAAGCAATTTCCATAGTTTTTCAGATTGTAGCTTACAAAGAGAGTACTCAATTTTAATTGATCCTCTCAATCTTTCAACTTCTTCTGGAGTGTAGTCTCTTTTAATTCCTGCAAATCTTTTTAAATCATAAGAAACTTTTGCTTCCGAACTCATGTTAAAACCCTTTGTCTAGATTAAGAAAATTAGAATTAGGTACTAGTTATTTTCACTATACTCATTAGTGAACTCATTCATACCACTTGAACCCCAATCACAATGATCATCTCTCAAGTAAATACCTGACTTTAAATTTTGCCCACTAGCCTCTTGTTTAGCAGTTTGAGACTGATTTTCTTGGTTTTTATTATTGTTTTTGTTGTTCATGTAAACTTTATAATTTACAAAATTTACTTTTTCCATTAAAATATTAAAAAAGCTTGTAAAATATGATAATTTGTTGTAAATTTAAATTTACAAAATTTACAAATAGTAAAAATGAGTCAAATAGATTTAAGAATTGGTCCAAAAATTAAAGCTTTTAGAAGAAAACTTGGAATCCAAGCAAACAAACTAGCAGAACAATTAGGCATATCTCCTAGTTATTTAAATCTCATAGAGGGCGGAAAAAGAAAAATTGATGGAGATTTGCTGCTTAAAGTCTGCCAGGAATTAAAAATTGAACTTTCAGATTTAGCAGTAAAATCTGATCTTAACTTAGCAAATAATATATCTGAATTGTTAGATGACCAATTATTCGAAGACTTAGATATTTTGGGTCCCGAAATAAAAGACCTTGTAAATACAAACCCTAAAATTGCAAGGGCATTAATAAAACTGGGAGACAATTTTAAACAAAAAGATCACGATATAGTAAATAGAGTTGAAAACATATCTGGTAAAATAATTGACAGTAGAAAAGCAGCCTTTCCAGGAGAAATCGTTTCAGATTTTTTACAAGAAAATAAAAATTATTTTCCAAAATTAGAAGATTTCGCAAACTCAGTGTTTGAAAAGATTCAGGTCAACAATAGAGCAACTTATATGTCACTTTGTGATTTTTTAAAAAAAGAGTATGGAATTTTAGTAAAAGACGTACTTCCAGAAGAAGGTAAGCCTTTTTCAAAAATTTTTAATAAAAACAAAAAAGAATTGTTGCTTAGTGACTATGTAGCTTTAGAGACAAAAAAATTATACGTTTCATCACAGATTGCACACGAAGGAGCAATTAAAGATATAAATGAATATGTTTCAAAATTTTCCTTTCCAAGCGAAGAATCTAAAAAACTTACAAAAGTCGCTTTATTAAATTACTGTGGCGCAGCAATTTTAATGCCTTACAAATTATTTCATACTGAATGTATGAAAAATAAATATGATTTAGAACTTTTGCAAAATACTTTTGCAACAACCTTTGAGCAAATTGCTCATAGAGTAACTTGTTTGCAGGATCCAAAATTATTAGGTATCCCGTTTCATTTTTTAAGAGTTGATATAGCTGGTAATATTTCTAAAAGATTTTCTTTATCAGGAATTGAAATTCCTAGATATGGAGGTGCATGTCCTAGATGGAATGTTTATTCTGCATTTACAAGACCTGGTGTTATTCAAGCTGCAGTAAGTAAAATGAGTAATGGAGAAAAATATGTTTGTATCGCTAAAACAGTTGAAAAAGGAGTAGGAAGATTTGGTGAAGCTAAAAGTATTTTATCAATAGGACTTGGTTGTGAGGCTAAATACGCAAAAGATTTTGTTTATACAGAAAATTTAAATATCAATGAAAAAAAAACTGAAATTCCAATTGGTGTCTCTTGCAGAACTTGTGATAGACTTGATTGTTCTCAACGTGCTTTTCCTCCTTTGCATAAAAAATTTGATGTAGATATAAACTCTAGAGGTATTTCAGTCTACGTAAGTGATTAAGCTTATTTAACTAATTAATTGATTTTTTAGATCTTTCTTTGGAAATAAGCTGGGTAAGAGAGTCTACCATCATATCTGATGCTTTAAATATTTCATTTGACTTATATTCGTGGGATAAATTTTTTTCAGGATTTGATTTATCCTCAATGATAATTCCTTCATCCGGAGAGTTATTTTTTATATAAATTAAAACTAACCATTCATCATCATTAGACTCATCCCATTTTATAAAAATTTCACCTGTTTCAAATCTCCGATCAATACATCTTAGGATGGACATATTTCTTGTTATATGTCTCTTATTTAATTGAAAAACTAAACTGTTTGCACTTCTGTAAAAGCTTTCTAAGCAAAATTCAATTTTTTGCCTAGCTATAGTGTATTCTTTTTCTTTTGAAAGAAGCGTTTCTCTGTCTTCGTCTCCTTGTATTTGAATACCAAGAGCTTCCACTCTTTCTCTAATTTTTTGATCTCTGATAATACGGTATTTTTCTTTTAGCTTTTCAATTCTTTCTTGAAGTCCAGCGTAATCTTCTCTTTGTTCTCTTAATGATACCCTCTCTAATTTTTCAAGCTCTTTAACCTCTCTTATTCTAAATTTTTCAATTTGCTTTTCTAACTTAATTTGTTGAAGAAATTGTCTTTGTTTTTCAGCCTGTTCTTTTCTTACAATTGCCTGTTCTTTGCGCAAAAATAATTTTATATCTCTGGCTCTTTCTTTTTCGATTCTCTTTTCATCCCTTAATGATTGTTCTTTAAGTTTTAAACTTAATTTTTCTTC
>CACDZF010000023.1 GCA_902557385.1 uncultured Pelagibacteraceae bacterium | reverse complement strand
TTGTGGTTAACTTCAATATTTTGATAAACAGGCTTTTGTAGAAAAGCAATTCCTGGTATTTCTTTTAGCTCTTTTTGTGAGGGTAGTTTATTGTTATTATTTATCATACGTTTAACCAAATCAGTCAGAGTTTTTTCACCTTCTCCAAGCAAACATAGATCTATATTTTCATCTTGCAAAGCATTTTGATAATCCCCTGTGGTATAAGGTCCACCCAAAAAAATTGGTATTTTTATACCTGCGTCTCTAATAAATTCAATTGCTCTATGAACAAAATCTTTATAAAAAGTCATTACACTAATACCTATTATATCAGGATTAAAATCTTTAATAATTTTTACCATTTCTGAATGATTGTCAAAATCCATTCTAGATTTTGCAATTTTACCATTAAATTTTTCTTTAAATTCTCTATCCAAATATGTTTGTAGTGCAATCAATCCAAGAGGAGGCTCCATCAAAACTCTTTCCTGTGAGTCAGTTTCATTAGAATAATATCCAGAAAGATTCATAAATAAAACTTTAAGTGCTGATTTATTTTTTATTTGTTTAGGAAACTTTTTTCTAATTTCAGTATTAAGATTTGGAATTTTTATTTTTTCTTCATCCAAACATTTTTGGACTTTTAATTCTTCTTTATTTATACGAGCTAATTTTAATAAGTCATCTAAAGTTTTGACTTTAGAAGGAAAATAACTGTTATACTTTTGATTTAATTCGTCTTCACAGAAATGTTTCATTTGATGAGGCAAAACTGAAAGAAGTCTCTCTTTATTTAAAACATAGTCTTTTAAAAAAATAGTTTTAACCCCTTTAGTGAAATCTTGTCTGAAATTAAGAGAAGGAGTTACATCTTCGTATGAAAGGTCTTGAGATTTTTTTATTATTTCATCTGGCACACCTTGTTCTCTCGCAAATTTTTCCAAATCAGTATTTGGAAAAGCTCTGACAGTTAATAAATATGGAAAATGAATCCATTTTAAGCTTTTTATAAAATCTAGTGTCATCATTGCTTCTTCCTCGGTCTCTGTTGGAAAACCATGCATTGCGTTTAAACCTAGAACTACATGTGGATATTTTTCAGTTATGTATCTTGCATTTTCATAAAATTTATCCAAATTTAAATTTTTTCGCATAACTTTCTGCATTCTATCTGAGCCACTCTCAAGAGATATGTTTACACCTATTGCTCCAGCCTCAACCATTAAGTCTATTCCTTCTTGGTCAAGCAAATCTCCTTTCAAAGCACTTGGAAAAAAAAAATTAAGTTTTAATTTATGTTTTAAAACTAACCTAAAAAATTCTTTAAAATCTTTTGCTTTAACATTAAAAATATCATCTATAAATTCTATTCTCTTTATTCCTATGTCTGCTAAAAGTTTTATCTCATCAAATATATTATTTACTGATCTACGATAGTGATGCAAAGTTGTTTTATAAACATCGCAATAAAAGCATCTATATGGGCACCCCCTCGTTGCCTGAACAGCAACTGAATACTTAACTCCAGCGTGTCCTATAAATTGATGATATTTTTCATAATTAACTAGGGATCTATCATAAATAGGTAAACTATCTAAATTATTAATTTGTTGTCTTTCCGTAGTTTTAATAACTTGTTTTTTTAAATTTGAATCCATTAAATTATAAATTGTATTTTATAAAATTATTTTAAATTTAACATTTGTTTCATTTGTTTTCAAACAATAATTTTTTATAAACTAAGCAAACTAATACTTTCTTCTTATTCCAAAATTAAAAGATCTACCAATTTGAGAATAGTCTCTAGCAGTTTCATATTTTTCATCTAATAAATTGGTTACATCAAAGAAAATATTATATTCATTCCCTAGATTATATTTTATCATCAAATCGTTGACCAAATAGTCATCTGTTCTTTCATCATTATATGTTCTATTTCCATTACCATAATCTCTCGCTTCATCAGACCATTTAGTGTTTAAAGTAAAATCTAAATTTTCATAATTAGGGATTTTAAAATTAGTTCTTAAATTGACTATATTTCTCGGCACTCTAACCATTTGCGCATTTGTATAACTTGAATTTTTATCTGGATCATCCTGTTCGGCACCATCATAAGTAGAGGTATAAGTATAATTTAATGCAAAATTTAAATTATCACTTTCATTCCATTTAGAAACTAATTCCAATCCTTGAGACCTTACATTTCCTGGCATATTTTGAGTAGTATAATTTGCTCCAGAACTTGTACCAGTTTTCCATCCCTCTAAAACATCATCATATTTTAAATTAAAATAAGTTGCCTCTAAAGTTAAATCTATATTAGAAAAAAATTTTTCTACACCTAAATCATAACTTCTACTATTTTCTGCTTTTACAGAATTTATAGACTGCGCATTAGCAGCATAAATAAAATATAATTCATATAATGATGGAAATCTAAAACCTGTTCCATATGAACCTTTTAATTTTAAAGATTTATCATCAAAAATATATGCTGCAGTTACCCTATGAGATTCTTCATTACCAGCTACTGAATGTTCATCAAATCTTGATCCAATAGTTATGTAAAAATCATTAGCTAATCTACTTTGAAAATCATAGTAAATAGAATTTACATGATTATGTTTATTGTCCCTTCCTGACAAGTCTTTGTTGTAGCCTATTTGGTCATCCTCTCTCTCAAGTCCAAAGACCAAACTATTGTCTAAATTAAAATTATAATCTCCCATATATGTATAAGAATACCTATCCCCATAATAATTATCCTGCAGTGCATTACCGCTATTCTCTGTAGCAGCATAAATTCTTTTTATATAAGTTTTTGCTAGAGTAATTTTATTAGTAAATTTATTATTCATTTCGTATATTAAGCTCACATTTGATGAAGATTCTATACCATCCACTTCCTCATCGTGAGTTGCACTAGCAGTATCAACCTCTTTGTCATATTGAAGATATGTCTCTGCAAACCTTAAATTACTTTTGAATTTTAATTTATTTGAAAAAATATAATCATACTTTGCTATTAATGAATTGTTTCTGTATCTATCTTTTTCATCGTTATGTGTCATTGCTGAAATACCATCAGTTTGAAATCTTTCAATTCCAAAATAAAAATTATTTTTTTCATTAGCACCAGATAAAGAAGCTATAGCGTTATGTGTTCCGTATGAACCAGTATTATATTCAAAGTTTTTATGAAAACCTTTTTCTGCATTTTTTGTAAAAATATTAATAGTCCCACCAATTGCACCACTTCCATAAACAGAACTTTGATTGCCTTTTAAAATTTCTACTCTTGAAATTTGACTTGTCAGTATATGATTAAAGTCAAAATCATTAGAAACACTTGATGGGTCAGACATTTTTACTCCATCAATGTACACAGTAGAGTATCTCTTAGGCAATCCTCTTAATTGAATAGCTGAAGAGGTTCCATGCCCTCCACTTTGAAAGAAATTTGTACTTGTTGTGTTGCTAGATAACACATCACCTAAAAAATATTCGTTAGAATTTTTGAAAAACTTTTCGTCAAGTATAGTCACTGAAGTTCCAACTGTAGATATAGATTGCGATTTCTTACTTGGTGCAATTACAATTATCGGAACATCTGATAAAGAGACATTTGTTACAATTATTGAAAATATGATGGGTAAAATTACAAAAAACTTTCTTTGCATACAACATTCCTTAATAATTTGATCTTTCGATCAATTGTTTTTAATGCCGATGCTAATTTTACATAGTAGAACTAGACTTTTCCTGGCCTTCATTCAACAGCGGACTATGCTGGGTGGCGCTCGGACTTAATTTTTTTTAAAATTTTACCGTTGCAGGAACAGTCAATGATTTAAACATTGTTTCCCACCTAAACTTCAGCATAAAGGCGATATACCTTTTTTACAAAATTTGTCAACCGTCTATATTTAATTTATTTAAATTTTATGATAATTCGATTATTAGTAGATCAAAGTTTTAAATACTAAGTATATTGAAAAATAATTTAATAATAAAATTAGCAAAAAAAAAAGATAAAATTGAAATTCAAAAATTTATTGATTCTAATTTTAAAAAAAATCA
>CACDZF010000022.1 GCA_902557385.1 uncultured Pelagibacteraceae bacterium | reverse complement strand
TTAATGGTGTAAGGATAATGAAATCCATATTGAATTTTATGTCTATCAAATAATTTTATCAGTTTTTTTCTTTTTTTAGATAAGATTACATATTGATGAAAAACACAATTCTTTGAGTATTGTAACTTTGAAATTTTTTTATTTAAAATATATTTTTTATACAACTTTGCCAAATTTTTTCTTTTGTTATTATTTCTAATTAAATAATTTAGTTTTACATTCAGTATTGCTGCCTGAATAGTATCTAGTCTGCTGTTTTGACCTACTCTGCTATGTATAAATTTTTTATCAGAACCAAGGTTTCTTAAATTTTTAATTATTTTATAAAAATTATTAGAATTTGTAGTAATTACACCTGCGTCACCGTATCCCCCTAAATTTTTTCCTGGATATAGACTAAAACAGGAGATGTCTGCAGTTGAGCCAACTTTTTTATTTTTTTGTGAACTATCATCAATTAGTCCGTGTGCCTGAGCGCAATCATCTATTAAATAAATTTTTCTTTTATATTTCTTAATAATTTTTTTAATTTCAAATAAGTTAGCAGATGAACCGTATAAATGTACTGGCATTATAACTTTTGTTTTGTTGGTAATTTTTTTTTTTATTTCAATATAATCAATGGTTGGTTTATCTTTTTCTAAATCTACTAAGACTGGTTTTAAACCTGCATTAAGAACTGCAAATGCAGTGGAGCAATATGTCATAGCGGGAATAATAACTTCTGAATTAGATGGAAGATTTAAAGATTTTAATGCAAGTGTAATCGCATCAGTACCATTTGCGCAACCTAATGCATATTTACAACCAATAAATTTAGAGAAGTTTTTTTCAAAAATTGATACCTCATCACCTAATATATAATCCCCTCTAGTAAGAATTTTTTTGATTTTTTTTAAAATTTTTGGGTGTATTTTTTTATCAAGTCGTTTTAAATCATAAAATTTAATCATTTTAAATTTTTTCTAAAACTTTGGTAATACTTGCATTAAAATTTTTTGCAAAAATTGGGTTTTGATTTTTGGTAATACTTTTAGATATATAACTAACTAAATTATATAAAGGCTCAGAGTTATCAATATCAGGTACTTCTAGTTTATATCTTGTACTATATTTATTGCTTTTTTTATAAATTTTAATTTTATAGATTGGCTCATTTTCATCACACGTAATAATGGCCTTTTGGAATTTAAATTTTATTAGGCGGATTTTTACTGGTGAGATCCATGAGTTTTTTATAAATACTTTTAAGTTATCTTTGTATAATAAATTTATATAAGCAGTGTCTTTCTTTTTTATTTTTGCTGTATTATATTTTAATCCCTTAACTTTTATTGGAGCACTATTTAATAAATATTTTAAAATTGAAATATCATGAACACCCAAATCCCATACAACATCAGCATCATTTCTAACTGGGGCCTGTTCTCTAAAACTTTCGATTTCTAATAATTTTCCGTATTTTCCATTTTTTATTATTTTATATATAAAGTTTATCGATCCAGAAAAAATAAATGGATAGTCTACAAATAACAATTTACTGTTTTTTTTTGCAAATGACTCAAGTTCAATGACCTTTTTTGTGTTTAATGATAATGGTTTTTCAACTAAGACATGATTTGATTTAAGAAAAAATTTTGCCATTTCATGATGGAATTTAGTAGGTGAGCAAATAACCACTAGATCAATTTCATCAACTTTCACCATTTTATAGTTTTTATAAAAATTTGATGTTGGAAAAACTTGTCTTGCTTTATTTATATTGGTCAAAGATTTATCTACAATACAAGTAATTTCAAAATTATTTGAGTTTAAAAAATTTCTAGCAAGCTTAGGTCCCCAATAGCCATATCCGATAAGTGCAACTTTATAAGTCATTATATAAATATAAGTTTAATTTTTTTATTGACAAAATAAGATTTTTTAATTTTTTTACCATTATAGATTGGTAGTTGAAATGGGGGAAAAATTAAAGATCTAATTTTATTATGATCATTAAGATTGTTTTTTATAACTTTTATATTTGATAGTTTGTTATAATCAACGCTACTTCTAGAAAAATATGTTCCTTTTTTTAAGTTTTGTTTTTTCAATTGATAATTATTATTTAATATATTTTTAATATTTTTTTTGAAGAGTGTTACTGATTTATTTAATAAATTAATATAATTATCATAAGCTGTAGCATTCTTTGTAATTTTAAAACTAATTGTGTCTATGATTTTTCCATCGTCAATGCCTGTTTCTATTTTATGTAAAGTTACACCAGATTTTTTTTCGCCAAAATATATTTGATAGAAGTTTGTATGACACCCTCTGTATTTTGGAAGTAAACTAAAGTGTAAATTAAATAATTTATTTGATTTAAATTTTTTAATATTAAGTATTTCCTCATACTCAAGTGAAAATAAAAATAAATTTCTTATTTTGTATAATTCATTTAAATTTGTTATCTTAATTTTTTGTTTTTTTGCAAATTTTTTAAAAGATTTTTGCCATCCATCTCTGGAATTATCTGATTTGTTAGGTAGAGCTAATAATTTATATTTTTTGTATTTTTTTTTTACATGTAACAAAGCATCAATTGCACACTTATTTTTTCCAGCAATGCAAATTGTGCTATTTATCCCAAGCATATTTATATTTTGGATTGATACCTAATGTTTTTGAAATAATTGAGTCTGATATAATTAAATTATTAAATATTCTAAAATACTTTTCTTTTCCCTTTTTCGATATATTGTTAATTCTATTCATATCATTTTTAATATCATTAATTTGATCAATTAAGTCATTTTCATTTTTGTAGAATAGCATCTCATCGTTTGAAAAAAGTTCCTGAAATTTCACTTTATGATTAATAAAAGTTAATATGCCGTTTCCCATGTATGATGCAATACGATTGCTAGATGCATATTTTAATGGCTTACCACGACTTAAATTTAGTGACATTTTACATATCATCATCTCTTTATAAAAGTCATAGTTCCATTTAGGTTTATCGTTATTTATGCCGAGTATATGAAAATTTATTTCCTTACCTTTTTCTAAAATTTTTTTAAGAAACGCTTCTCGTTCATCATTAGATTTTGATCTCAAACCACCAAAATTAACTCCATGACTAAGCGCAAAGAATAAATCTTTATACCTATGTTTATTTTCATAAATTTTTAAATTTTCAATATTTTCGTCAACAGGTATTGGAAGAAAATTAATTTTAGATTTTTTAATTTTTGATTTTATTACACTTGGATGAGTTGTTATAAAATAATTATCAATTAATTCATTATTTTTTTCAATTAAGTTAAGATTAGTTTTCCAATTAGGACCATAATCAGCAACATGATCTTCATACCATAAACCAATTTTTATATTATCTTTTTTAATATCTATTAACGTCTCTTTCTTCAAAATATTATTATGCCCTAATAAAATTAGGTCAGGTTTATAATTGTTAGCAATCTCTAGAATATCAGAATCTAAATTGGGAAAAACTTTTTGAGATAAGTAATTTCTATAACTAAAATTTATCACATCGCATTTATTTCTGATAAATCCATTTGTTAGCTTTGCTGCAATTGAAATATTAAATAATCTTTGATTATTCTTTTCATTAAAATTAGAAATATGTAAAATTTTGGGTTTGTGCGACCTATTAATATATATGTTTTTTCCTAATAAATTAAATTTAACTGAGTCTAAAAATTTTACTAAATTTTCAATTATATGTTTTGGATTTTTGAAATTTTTAAATTGATAAAACTTTAATTTTTTTGGATTTTTTATTAAGTTGTCAATTTTTTTAAATAATTCGTTTGAGTTAAGATTTTTTAAATAAAGATCATTATCAAATGTCTCTAATAAACCACCTCTAGCTGATGTTATTGTTGCGCAACCATGAGCCGCTGACTCCATGGCAGTTCTACCAAAAGGTTCTTCCCAACGTGAAGGAACTACAGAAATCGAAGAGTCTTTGTAAAGATTTAGAATTTTTTCGTGTGGCAGCCAAGAATAAATACGTAGATTCTTGTGTTTAAAATTATATTTTTCTCGTGGTTCGTTACCAGCAACAATTGAATTCCAATCATTATATTTATTTAAGATTCTAATAACGGCATTACCAAATAAATCATAACCTTTTGATGAGTTAAGTTTTCCCGTAAATATAATTTGTTTTTTTTTGTTCTTATAAAATTTCTTAATTTTTTTTATTGATGGATATAATATTTCACAATTCGATTTAGATTTAAATGGCAAACCTTCAAAAAATTTTTTTTTAGTCCAAGAACTTACAAAAAATACTTTTGTTGTATTTTCTAAAATATTTAACCTTTCTTTTACTGATTTAGAGCCTCTAATGTCTTGTGGGTTATTATGAAAAAAAAATATTAGCTTAGAATTAGTTTTCTTATTTATTAAAAAATTCAAATACTC
>CACDZF010000021.1 GCA_902557385.1 uncultured Pelagibacteraceae bacterium | reverse complement strand
AATAATTGCTACTATCACTCCTTTAGGATTTAGGAACTGAAAAAAAAATGTTTCTATAAATTTGACGGGATTTTCTTTTGTATTTTCTTTTACATTTTTAGAAAATGCTATTTTATAAGCTAAATAAACTAAAAAAATAGATCCAGAAATTTTTAATATTTCTTGAATTAATGGATAGAGTTTAAAAATATTAATTAGTCCAAAGTTTAATACACATACGACTGAAGTAAATCCAAAAATCACTCCCAGCATGTGGGGGAAAGTTTTTATTACTCCAAAATTAAAACCTGAATAAGATGCCACTATATTATTAGGACCTGGCGAACAACTTGTACCAAGCATGAACAATGATAGTGACAAAAGCTCAGGATGCATAGAATTAAGCTATCGGCAAACCATTTTCAGCTTTTTGAGATGGATGAACAAGGGTTACCCTGCCTTCATTATCTATAGATCCCAAAATTAAAACTTGTGACTTTACACCAGCAATATTTTTTTCTGGAAAATTGCAAACACCAATCACTTGTTTTCCTAATAAGTTTTCTTCATTATAATAGTGCGTTATTTGTGCAGATGATTGCTTTATTCCAATTTCCTCTCCAAAGTCTACCTCAACTACTAATGAAGGTTTTCTTGCTTTTTCATTTTTTTTTACGGATTTTACAGTACCGAGTCTTATGTCGACTTTATCGAATACATCGTAGGTTATTTGTTCTTTCATAAATTTAATATATAATTGATATTATAAATGAGTACAGAAAATAATTTAGAATCGTTGTATGAAAGTTCAATTAAAATACTATCAGAATTAATAGCCTTTAAAACAATTTCTGGTGAAGACAATAGTTCGTTAATTGATTACTGCGATAAAATATTAAAAAATTTAGGAGCAAGCTCTTTTAAAACATACGACCAAGAAAAAAAAAGAGTTAATTTATTTGCTACTATTAAAGCAAAAAAACCTAATGGTAAAAGTCCTGTAATTCTTTCAGGTCATACTGATGTTGTGCCGGTTTCAAAAAGCTGGTCTACAGATCCGTTTAAGGCAACTATTAAAGAAGATAAACTTTATGGAAGAGGTTCGTGTGATATGAAAGGTTTTATAGCTTGCACACTTGCATATGCACCTATTTACTCAAAATCTAATTTAAACAGAGATATACATTTTTCATTTACTTTTGATGAAGAAACTGCATGTCAAGGAGCTCCAATTTTAATAGAGGAGTTAAAAAAAAGAGGAATTAAAAATGGTATTTGCATTGTTGGTGAACCTACTAACATGAAAATAATTGATGGTCATAAAGGTTGTTATGAATACACAACTCACTTTGAGGGATTAGCAGGTCATGGCTCTGCACCAGATAAAGGAGTAAATGCTGTTGAGTACGCTGCAAAGTTCATTAATAAATTATTAAAAATCAGAGAAATTTTAAAAGAAAAAACTCCAAAAAATTCAGTTTTCAACCCTCCGTATACAACATTACAAATTGGTGGAATTTCCGGAGGTATAGCTAGAAATGTAATTGCAGATAAGTGCAAAGTTGATTGGGAACTTAGACCAGTTGTAAAAGAAGATGGAGTCTTTGTAAATTCAGAAATAGATAAGTTTGTTAATGAAGAATTGCTTCCAGAAATGAAAAAAATTTATCCAAAATCTAATATTAGAAAAGAAATTATTGGAGAAATAATAGGTTTTGATAGAGAAGAAAAATCAGAAGCTTGCGAATTAATTTCAAATATAACAGGTGATAATTCACGTGAAGTTGTTTCATTCGGGACCGAGGCTGGCTTATTTCAAGAAATCGGTATAAGTACAGTTGTGTGTGGCCCTGGATCAATTGAGCAGGCTCATAAAGTTGATGAGTTTATAAAACTCGATGAACTAAAAAAATGTTTAAATCTTCTTGAGGGAATAAAAAGACAGTCAACTTAGTATTAATTCCAGCCACCAACAGTTTTTACTTCTAAAAATTCTATCAACCCCTCAGTTCCAGCTTCTCGTCCAATGCCAGAGTGTTTGTATCCACCAAAAGGCGAGGCTACCGCTATACCAACTCCATTAACATCTACCATGCCAGATCTAAGTTTTCTTGCGACTCTTTTTACTTTTTCTTTATCTTGAGTTTGAATATAATTTGTTAAGCCATATGGTGTATCGTTAGCTATTGAAATAGCTTCGTCTTCATTTTCAAAAGGAATTATAGATAATACAGGACCAAAAATTTCAGTTCTTGCGATCTCCATTTGATTATTAACATCAGCAAAAACTGTTGGTTTTACATAGTATCCTTTTTCAAAACCTTTTGGTTTTCCAGTTCCTCCTGCAATTAGTTTTGCACCTTCGTCTATTCCTTTTTGAATTAAAGTTTGAATTTTATTAAATTGAACTTCAGAAACTACCGGTCCAATATGATCACCATCTTTTTCGGGAGAATCTACTTTTGTGTTGTTTGCTAATTCTTTTACTTTTTGAACAGTTTCACTATAAATTGATTTTTCAACAAGCATTCGTGTAGGAGCATTACATGACTGTCCTGAGTTTCTGAAACACCTTAAAACACCTCTTGCTACTGCTTCTGAATCTGCATCTTTAAAGATTATATTTGCACCTTTTCCACCTAATTCTAAACTTATTCTTTTAAAGTCTTTAGCTGCATTTTGAGAGATTAATGCTCCAGCTCTTGTTGATCCTGTAAAAGAAATCATATTTATATCTGGGTGGCTCGTTAAAGCATCTCCTGTAACAGCACCATCTCCATTCACTAAGTTAAAAACTCCAGGAGGAAATTTAACTTCATCTATCATCTCTGCAAGCAACATTGATGATAAAGGTGCTACTTCAGATGGTTTTAATACAACTGTGCACGCAGACGCTAGCGCTGGAATTACTTTTAAATTAACTTGGTTTATCGGCCAATTCCAAGGCGTGATCAAGGCACATACCCCTTTTGGCTCATATAATAACTTTTGATTATTCTTCTCTTCGCCTAAATCTTTTTCAAATTTAAAATCTTTCAAAATGTTTTTAAAAGATTTAATATGACTTGCTCCAGTAGCAGCTTGCATTTCAGTAGAAAATTTCATGGGTGCCCCCATTTCAAGTGAAATAAGTTTTGCCATTTCAGCCCATCTTTTTTTGTAAACTACATATAATTTTTCTAATAAATCTAATCTTTCTTCTTTTTTTGAAAAAGCCCAACTTTCAAAAGCTTTTTTTGCTGCTTTTACTGCATTGTCTATATCCTCTTTTCCTCCAATGGAAATTTCTGCACAAGGATTTTCATTTGAAGGATCAATAACTTTATGAGTTATTGTTTTGACTGGAGAAACCCATTTTCCATCAATATAAAAATTCTTTTTATCAAGCATGTTAGGAACTTAAACTAAAGTTTTTTATTTGCAAATAAATTTGTTAATTCGTAAATTATTGTAGCTGCTGCTAAAGAGGTAAGTTCTGCATGATCATACGCTGGTGCAACTTCAACTACATCTGCAGAAATTAAATTCATACCTGATAGACCTCTTAATACATTAACTATTTCTCTTGTGGTCATACCTGCAATTTCAGGTGTGCCTGTTCCAGGAGCGTGAGCAGGATCTAAAACATCAATATCTATTGATAAATAAAGTGGATTATCTCCAACTCTTTTTCTAATTCTGTCGACTATTTTATCAATTCCTTCAGTTTGAAATTCATCACAATGAATAATTTTAAATCCAAAACTTGCATCATTTTTTAAATCATTTCTACTGTACAAAGGTCCCCTTATGCCAACATGCATTGAGGCATCATCCAAAAACAAATTTTCTTCTCTTGCTCTTCTAAATGGTGTTCCATGTGTATAAGGTGCTCCAAAATAAGTATCCCAAGTATCTAAATGGGCATCAAAATGAACTAGAGCTACAGGTCCTTTATTTATTTTGTTTATTGATCTAAGTAACGGAAAAGCGATAGTATGATCCCCTCCCATGCTAATTATACCTCCAACTTTTTCTAATAATTCTGTTGCACCTTTTTCAATTTGTTTAATTGCTTCATCGATATTAAATGGGTTGCAAGCTATATCGCCAGCGTCAGCAACTTGTTGTGTTTTAAATGGTTCCGCATCATAGTTTGGGTGGTAATTTGTTCTTAAGTGTCGAGACGCTTGCCTTATACTCTGTGGTCCAAATCTAGCTCCAGGTCTATAACTTGTTCCAGCATCAAAAGGAATTCCTACTATAGCAACATCACAACTTTCAACATCTCTCAACTCAGGTAATCTTGCAAATGTATTTGGTCCCGCATATCTTGGAACTTTTGTGCCCATAACAGGTTGGATTGGTTCTTTTTTTTTCATTTATAAGCAATTACGTTTAAACTAATTGGGAAACCATATGGTTTATAATTACTAGTATCTTCAAATAATCCAAAAGAATTAACGCGCTCAACTTTACTAAAATTAGAGCTCATTAAATAATCATTTAAAAATTCAAAATTCCATCCAAAATAATGGAAATCATAATCGTCTATTTGTCCACCAAACATCATTCTCATAGTATGAAACTTTACTTTTGCTTCTGCTTTTTCATCAATAAATATTTTACACAAAACATCCATATCAGGAACTGAAATATAAAATTTTCCACCTTTATTTAGAATTCTATTAACACCTT
>CACDZF010000020.1 GCA_902557385.1 uncultured Pelagibacteraceae bacterium | reverse complement strand
GGTCCAGAGTCATCTGGAAAAACAACGCTTGCACTACAAGTTGTTGCCGAAGCTCAAAAAGCAGGAGGTATTTGTGGATTTGTAGATGCAGAACATGCTTTAGATCCAGTTTATGCAAAAAAATTAGGAGTAGATACTGAAGAATTGTTAATATCTCAACCTGATACAGGAGAACAAGCTTTAGAAATAACTGATACATTAATTAAATCAGGATCAATCTCTGTATTAGTTGTCGACTCTGTTGCAGCTTTAACTCCAAGAGCTGAAATTGAAGGAGAAATGGGAGACCATCATGTTGGTCTGCAATCAAGATTAATGAGTCAAGCTTTAAGAAAACTAACAAGCTCAATTTCACGAACAAATACAATGGTTATTTTCATTAACCAAATAAGAATGAAAATTGGAGTTATGTTCGGAAGTCCCGAAACAACTTCAGGAGGAAATGCGCTAAAATTTTATTCATCAGTTAGAATGGATATTAGAAGAATAGGCGCCATCAAAGAAAAAGATGCAATTATAGGAAATGCAACAAGAGTAAAAGTTGTAAAAAATAAAGTCTCACCTCCATTTAAAGTAGTGGAATTTGATTTAATGTATGGCAAAGGAATTAGCAAAACAGGTGAGTTAATTGATCTTGGCGCAAAAGCTGAGATAGTAGAAAAAGCAGGTGCCTGGTATGCTTATAAAGGTGAAAAGATTGGCCAAGGTAAAGAAAATGCAAAACTCTATCTTGAGCAAAACCCAAAAGCAGCAGCCGAAATTGAAATGGCGATACGAGAAAAAGCTGGGATGATTTCAAAGAAGATTGAAGGAAATCCAATAGATGAAGAAAAAGTAAAGGCTGAATCGAAAGAGGAAATCCCACCTAAAAAGAATTAACTTTTAGTTATCTAAAAAGGCGCTTGTTTTAAGCGCCTTTTTTCCCTACTGATATCTAGACATCAAATAAAAAAGCTGTATTTTAAAAATATGGCTGACAAATCATTAAATCAAATAAGAAGTACTTTTCTTGAGTATTTTGAAAAGAATGATCATAAGATTGTAGAATCCAGCAACTTAGTTCCAAATAATGATCCAACATTAATGTTTGCTAATTCTGGGATGGTGCAATTTAAAAATGTATTTACTGGCCTTGAAAAAAGAGATTATCAAAGAGCTACTACTTCACAGAAATGTGTAAGAGCAGGTGGAAAACATAACGATCTAGAAAATGTTGGTTATACACCTAGGCACCATACATTTTTCGAAATGCTTGGAAATTTTTCTTTTGGAGATTACTTTAAAGAAAAAGCAATTGAATTAGCCTGGAACTTAATAACGAAAGATTTTGGCTTGGATAAAAATAGGCTTTATTTCACAGTTTTTAACGAAGATGACGAAGCTTTTAATCTTTGGAAAAAAATAACTGGATTTGGTGAGGATAGAATAATTAAGATTTCTACATCTGATAACTTCTGGGCAATGGGCGAAACTGGACCATGTGGACCTTGTTCAGAAATATTTTTTGATCATGGGGACCATTTGAAGGGAGGATTACCTGGAACTAAAGATCAAGATGGAGATAGATACATAGAAATTTGGAACCTGGTATTTATGCAATTTGAACAAGTTTCTAAAGATAAAAGAATAAATTTACCAAAACCATCCGTAGATACAGGAATGGGCCTTGAAAGAATAACAGCTTTACTTCAAGGAACTCACGATAATTATAAAACAGATCACTTTATAAAATTAATAAATTCGATTGGCGATATTGTAAAAGTAAAACCAAATGAAAAAAATATGTCAAGCTTTAGAGTTATTGCGGATCATTTGAGAGCAAGCTCTTTTTTAATTGCAGAGGGTGTTTTGCCATCTAATGAGGGACGTGGTTATGTATTAAGAAGAATTATGAGAAGAGGTATGAGACATTCTCACTTGTTAGGCTCAAAGGAACCAATATTTTACAATATTTTTAAAACTTTAATGGAAGAAATGTGTGGCAATTACCCAGAATTAAAAAGAGCAGAGTCACTTATTAGAGAAACATTGAAAACAGAAGAAGAAAAATTTTTAGTTTTACTTGAAAGAGGTATGAAAATTTTGAATGATGAACTCAAGGAAGTTAAAAAAGTTTTACCTGGAGAAGTTGCCTTTAAACTGTATGATACTTACGGTTTTCCCTTAGATTTAACTGAAGATATTTTAAAAAACAAATCACTTTCGGTTGATCATAAAAAATTTAAATCATTAATGGACGAAAGTAGAAACCTTGCTAAGAAAAACTGGAAAGGATCTGGTGATAGTTCTGTTGAAAAAATTTGGTTTGGAATAAAAGATAAAATAGAACCGACTGAGTTTTTGGGATATGAAACAGATCAGGCTGAAGGTGTAGTTCTTTCATTAATTAAAGACAACAAAGAAGTAAAAAAATTAAATAAAGGGGACGAAGCAGTTATAATTGTTAACCAAACACCTTTCTATGGTGAATCTGGAGGTCAAGTTGGTGACGTTGGTCATTTAATTTCTGGAGATTTTAAATTTACGGTTACCGATGTTCAGAAAAAACTTGGTGACTTATTTGCACATTATGGAAAAGTTGAAAATGGCTCTATTAACTTAAATGACAATGTAGAAATGAAAATAGATGTTAAAAGAAGAGAAAATATAAGGGCATATCATTCTGCTACACATCTTTTACATGAGTCTCTTAGAAGGGTCTTAGGAACACATGTAACTCAAAAAGGATCTTTAGTTGCTCCAGATAGATTAAGATTTGACTTTAGTCATATGAAACCAATTTCAAACGATGAGATAAATAAAATTGAAGATTTTGTAAATAAAATGGTCGAAACGAAATCCGAGGTAAAAACAAGATTGATGACTCCTAAAAAGGCCGTTGATAATGGTGCTTTAGCACTATTTGGAGAAAAATATGGCGACGAAGTTAGAGTTCTTTCTATGGGCGATGAAAAAAATAAGTATTTTTCAACCGAACTTTGTGGTGGAACTCACGTTAGAAATACTGGAGATATAGGAAAATTTAAGATTGTAAGTCAATCGTCAATAGCTGCAGGTGTTAGAAGAGTAGAAGCTTTAAGAGATAAACAATTAGAAGAATATCTAACCAAAAAAGAAAAACTGTCTGACTTATCTTCACAAAAAAATGAAGAAATTATTAAAAATATTTCAGAACAAATCATAAAACTTGGTGGAAAGCCAAGTTTAGAAAATGAAAATCAAAAAGATTTAATAAAAGATTTAAATAAACAATTTGAACAGCTTTCAGTTAAAAATATTTTAGGAGATAAAGAAAAAAATATTATTAAAGATCAAAATATAAATGGCACCAAAGTAAGATTCCAAAAAGTCATTGATCTTCCCTCTAAAGATTTAAGAAAATTGGTCGATAGTGGTAAAAAAGAAATATCAGAAGGAATAGTAATTATTTTTGCTACCAAGGATAATAAAATCGGACTGGCAGTAGGAGTTACAGATAAACTTACGAAAAAATATGACGCTGTAAAATTTGCAAAAATAGCTTCTGAAATAGTAGGAGGTAAAGGAGGCGGTGGTAGACCAGATTTTGCACAAGCTGGAGGCACAACACCTGATAAAATAGAAGAAGCTTTTGCTAAATTAAAAACTTTAATTTAATTTCTTCTTTAGACTGCCGTCAATTTTATCTAAAAATTGATTTGTATTTAAATATTTGGTTGATGAACCGATAAGTATAGCTAAGTCTTTTGTCATTGAGCCGCTTTCAACACAATCAATACAAATTTTTTCTAATATGCTAGAAAATTTAATTAACTCATTATTACCATCTAACTCACCTCTATGCGCTAAACCTCTAGTCCAGGCAAAAATCGATGCGATTGGATTTGTAGAAGTTTCTTTTCCTTCTTGGTGCATTCTATAATGTCTTGTAACTGTTCCATGAGCCGCTTCTGCTTCCATTGTTTTTCCATCTGGGGCAAGAAGCACACTGGTCATTAAACCTAGTGAACCATAGCCTTGTGCAACAGTATCTGATTGAACATCGCCATCATAATTTTTACATGCCCAAATATATTTTCCACTCCATTTCATTGCACAAGCTACCATATCATCGATTAATCTATGTTCATATGTAATATTGTTTTTTTTAAATTTTGATTCAAATTCGCTTTCAAAAACTTTCTGAAATATATCTTTAAATCTACCATCATAAGTTTTTAGTATTGTATTTTTTGTTGACAAATAAACCGGCCATTTTTTTATTAATCCATAATTGAAACAAGAACGTGCAAAATCCTCTATAGATTTATCAAGATTATACATTGATAAAGCAATACCTGGTCCAGGAAAATTAAACACTTCATATTTTCTTTCATCTTTTCCATCTTCTGATGTCCATTTTATTTCTAGTTTACCTTTTCCAGGTACTTGAAAATCTGTTGCTCTATACTGATCACCAAATGCATGTCTTCCAATAATTAAAGGGTCCGTCCATGAAGGAACTAATTTTGGAATATTTTTACAAATGATCGGTTCTCTAAAAACTGTTCCCCCAATAATATTTCTTATAGTACCATTTGGGGATCTCCACATTTTTTTTAAATTGAACTCTTTAACTCTATTTTCGTCAGGAGTAATTGTTGCACACTTAATTCCAACCCCATTTTTTTTGATTGCTTTTGCACAATCAATTGTTATTTGGTCAGATGTTTTGTCTCTACTTTTAATGCCAAGATCGTAATATTCGATTTTTAAATCTAAATATGGAAG
>CACDZF010000019.1 GCA_902557385.1 uncultured Pelagibacteraceae bacterium | reverse complement strand
GTTTAAATGAAAATTTTAATAAAAATTTTAAAAAATATAATTTTCATGCGCTGTATAAAGATATATTAAATTTTTGCACAGTTGATTTATCTGCATTTTATTTTGATATAAGAAAAGACACATTGTATTGCGATAAAATTAATAGTGAAAAAAGAAAATCGACAGTCCTTTTTTTAAATATTCTTTTAGATATATTATTAAAATGGTTTGCTCCAATTTTATCTTTTACTACTGAAGAAATTTATTCTCTAGTTAAAATGAATGGAAAAAGTATACATTTAGAAAGTTTTCCATCAATACCAGAGCAGTGGAAGAATAGTAAGCTTGAAAGAAAATGGGTAGAATTAATAAAAATTAGAGAAGCTTGTAATAGTAGCATTGAAATTAAAAGAGCATCAAAAGAGATAGGATCAAGCTTAGAGGCAAACTTAATAATAAAATTGGAACATAAATTACTTGAAATGACTAAAGATGTAGATTTTTCAGAATTGTGTATAACTTCTAAAGCAAAAGTTGAAAAAAATTCCTCAAATGAAATTAATGTTGAAACTTTAAAAGCCGAAGGGCAAAAATGCTCAGTTTGTTGGAAGGTCAGAAAAAATCAATGTGAAAGAGATCACTGTAGTTTAAATATTAATGATTAAAAATATTTTTAAAAGGAATATAATTTTTATCTCTATCTTTATCCTAATATTTACTTTCGATCGATTGTCTAAATTATATATTTTAAATTTGGCTGAGATAAATGGTACTTTGAATTTATTTGTAACACCTTTTTTAAATTTTTATTTGATATGGAATAAGGGAATTGCTTTTGGTTTGTTTTCTTTTGACCAAAATTTTATATATAATTTCATTACATTTTTGATTGTACTCATAACAGTCATTATTTTGATAATTGCTGTTAGGTCAAAAGATTATAAAGGGTATTTTTTTATAAGTATTTTTAGTGGCTCCGTAGGGAATTTATTTGATAGATTTTACTATTCTGCAGTACCAGATTTTATTGACTTTCATTTAAACAACTTTCACTGGTTTATTTTTAATGTTGCAGATATATTTATATCATTGGGTGTGATATGCCTTATTTTTGTTGAAATTTTCGTTAAAAAAGAAAACAAATGAATAAATTAAATAAACCAATAATACTAATTCTAAGCTTAACATTTATTTTTTTAAATAACTGTCAAGGTGTAAGGGATAATTTATCTTTGAAAAAAAAAGAAAACAGCGATGAATTTTTGGTTCAAAAAAAAAACCCTTTAGTTTTACCTCCTAATTATGAGAGTCTTCCGACACCTTCTAAAAAAAAGGAAGTTATAAAAGATGAGGAGGAGTTAGATTTGAGTAAAATTTTTAATAATACTCAAGGAAAAAACACAGAAAGTAGCTCTAGCATTAATCAATCATTAGAAGACTCGATTAGAAAAAAAATTGGAACAAATTAATGTTAACAAAAAACATTAAGTTTAAAAATTATAATGTTAGATCAAATATATCTAAAGTAAAAAGAGAATTTAAAAAATTCGTTAGCAAAGAAAATGAGATACTAAGCTCTCTATCTTTAAAATATAAATACGCTTATTCAAAAAGAATAATAAAAAAATATAAAAATTTTTCAAAATTACAAATAATAGGAATCGGTGGCTCTATATTAGGAACCGAAGCAATCTATAGTTTTTTAAGAGATAAAATAAAAAAAAAATTTTTTTTCATTAACACTATAAAAAATGAAACTCTAAAAAATAAAGGAAAAAAAATCTTAAATTTAGTAGTTTCAAAATCTGGAAATACCCTTGAAACAATTTCAAACTCTAATATTTTTATAAATAAAAACGATAAAAATATTTTTATTACTGAAAATAAAAATAGTTATTTAAATAATTTAGCAAAAAACCTTAAGGCAGAAATTATTCATCATAATAACTTTATCGGCGGAAGATATTCTGTTTTATCAGAAGTAGGTATGCTCCCAGCTGAACTAGCTGGGCTAAATCCTAAAAAATTTAAACAGCTTAATCTCCTAATTAAAAAGAAAAATTTTGTAAATGGTCTAGTTAACAATGTTGCAAGTACTATTAGTTTGATAAAAAAAAAAAGATACGCCTCAATAATTTTAAATTACGATGAAAAATCTGAAAATCTATTTAAATGGTATCAACAATTAATTGCCGAAAGTCTGGGAAAAAAATCAAAAGGAATACTGCCAGTGATATCATCTATGCCAAAGGATAATCATAGCTTAATGCAATTATATTTAGACGGCCCAAAAAAAAATTTTTATACCTTTTTTCATGTTTTAGGTGAAAACTCACTTAAAATTAAAAACAACAAAATTCTTCCTAGTCATAAACATCTTAAAAATAAAAATTTAACAAAAATATTATATTCACAAAAATTGGCTACTGAAGAAGTATTTTTAAGAAAAAAAATACCTTTCAGAAGTTTTGAAGTTATAAAAAGAAATGAAAAAACATTAGGCGAACTTTTTTGTTTTTTTATTTTAGAAACTATTCTTTTGGGCAGATCTTTAAATGTTAATCCTTTCGATCAACCATCCGTAGAATTAATAAAAGAAGAGACAAAAAAAATTTTACTTAGAAGCTAAATTAAAAAAAAAAGCTTAGATATTCCGTATATTTTTTCTTTAACAATCTTGTATTCTTCTGGAAATTTATCTTCCTCTTTTTTATGTCTGTGAATTATTATTAATCCGTTTTTTTCGAGAATTTTAAGTTTATAAATTTTTTTAAGTAAATAATTTAATTTTTTTTCCTTAAATGGAGGATCAATAAAAATAATTTCAAATTTTTTATTTAATGAATCCAAACTTCCTTCATCATATACATTCTTTTCAATTATTCTGGCTTTTTTATTAATATTTAGGCTTGATATATTTAACTTTAAAATCTTAACTGCATTTATATAGTTTTCAAAGAATGTGACTGTTGAGGCTCCTCTAGATAAACACTCTAAACCAAAGGATCCTACTCCAGAAAATAAATCTAATACATTAGAATTTTTAAGGTTTATATTAATTAAATTTGAATGATTTATAATATTAAATATAGATTCTTTTGTTAAATCCTTAAGAGGCCTTGTTTGCTTATTCTTGGGCAGTAAAATTTTTTTCCCCTTGAAATCTCCAGATATAATTCTCATTATTTAATTACTTTGTATCCAATATCTTTACGATAAAAGCCTTCAGTCCAATTAACTTTTTCTATCATTTCGATATTGCTATCTCTAGCATCCTTAAAATTGTTTGATAAACTTACAAAGTTTAAAACTCGTCCTCCATTTGAAAAAAAATTATTTTTTTCATTCCTAGTACCAGCATGATAAATTTTTTGATTTGATTTCAAATTTACTTGATCGAGATTTTTAATTAAAATGTTATTTTGGTATTTATCAGGATAACCTTTTGAACATAAAACAATACATAAGCTATTTTGATTATGCCAATTAATTTCAGTCTTGGCTAATTTTTTTTCGGTACAAGCTAAAATTATATCTAATAAATCGGTTTTTAATTTTGGGAGAATAGTCTGACATTCTGGATCTCCCATTCTAACATTATATTCAATTAGATAAGGTTCATTTTGAACAATCATTAACCCTGCATATAAAAATCCCCTATACTCAGAGTTCATATCTTTAATAGCATTTAAAGTTGGATAAATAATTTTTTCCAATATTTTATTGTCTAAATCATCACTAATAAGACGTGAAGGAGAATAAGCTCCCATACCGCCTGTATTTTTACCAGTATCTCCTTCTCCCACTCTTTTATGATCTTGTGCCGTCTCAAATTTTTTAATATTTGTTCCATCGCTTACAATAAAGTAACTCATTTCTTCACCAATGAGAAATTCTTCTAATAAAACGTTTTTGGCCTTACCAAATTTACCATTAAAAATTTCTTCAATTGCATTTTCAGCACTTTCATTATTTTCACATATATAGACGCCCTTTCCCGCTGCAAGCCCATCAGCTTTTACAACCATAGGGAATTTTGTATTTTTTAAAAATAATTTTGCTTCATTGATATTTTCAAAAATACCAAATTTTGCCGTAGGAATTTTGTACTTATCACAAATTTTCTTTGTAAATATTTTAGATCCTTCAAGTTGAGATGCTAATCTGTTTGGTCCAAATATTGGAATATTAATATTTTCAAAAAAATCGACAATTCCTTCAACCAAAGGTTTTTCTGGTCCAACAACTAATAATTCAATCTTTTTTGATATAACAAATTTTTTTAGTATCTCAAAATCGTCAATATTTATATTAATATTTTCTGCAATTTGTTGCGTACCAGCGTTGCCAGGAAAACAATAAATTTTAGTGATTTTTTTTGATTTGTTTAGAGCCTCACATAAAGAGTGTTCTCTTCCACCGCTTCCAATTATTCCTACTTTCATGTAATGATATATAAACTATAAATGCATAAAAAATTAGCAAAATTAAAGTTCTTAGCAAATAATTTTGAAATCGTTGAACAAGGAGATTATGTTATTTGTGCTGTTTCTGGAAAAGAAATTAATTTAAAAGACCTAAATTATTGGAATGTTGACTTACAAGAAGCTTATTTTTCACACAAGGAAGCTCACTTAAAAAACGAAGAATTGAAAAAAAAATAGTATTTTACTTCCATCGATCATGCGACCATATCCATTGATCAGGGTTTTGTAATATCATTTCTTCTAAAATTTTATTTAATTTGTCAGTTATCTCCTCTAAAGATTTATTTTCGTCAAAAAAGATTGGTTTATTAATGTGCATTTTAAAGTAAATACCGCTCTTTCTTTCTATATACACAGGGACCACATCAACACTATATTTTTTAACTAACTGTGCAGGTATGGTTGTAGTTAAAGCAGATCTATTAAATAATTTCGACTTTACACCCTCGCTTACCCTTTGATCAATCATAAGCGCAATTGAGTACCCATCTTTAAAAAGTTGCAATAGTTCTCTAGTCCCTGACTTGCCCTTTTTAATTTGCTTTTTACAAATATGGTTAAGTCTTATTTTTTCCATAATGCCATTAAGAAAAATATTATTTAAAGGTCTATAGATTGCTGCAATATCTAAGCCTGAATTCTCCAAATACATAGCCATTAGTTCAAAGTTATTAAAATGACCAGAAATAAAAACTACTTTTTTATTATTTTTTTTAATTTCATCTAAATAATTAAGCCCTTCAATTTCAATATATTTTTTGAAAGTATTATTTTTAAAATTTTTTAAGAAAGGATATTCTGCTAGAATTCTTCCATAATTACCCCACATATTTTTAATAATTTTTTTTCTTTCTAAATCATTGAATCCTATATTTGAATTT
>CACDZF010000018.1 GCA_902557385.1 uncultured Pelagibacteraceae bacterium | reverse complement strand
TTTATTTAAAATTTTTTCTTTAAAATAAACATATTTATTTTTTTTAACAAAAAAAGCATTCATGCCCTGAACATTTGTTCCAAGAAATACATAATTTTTTTTTTCCATCAAATCTATCAGCGCATTAATTGAGCAACCAAAGTAAAGATTTGAAAAATGTTTTTTGATGCTCACAAAATTTTTTTCATAAAGGATTGATATTTTATGGATATCACCAAATATAGGATTATATTCTAAAACCACTATATCACTTTCAATTTTGATTTTTTTTAAAATCCAATAATCATTACCATCAATATCTATACTCAATAAACCTAGATACTTTTCTTTAATATGTTTGTTAATAATATCATTAATATTTTCATCGTTTATAAATTGACAAATTGCATTTAAATCATGCTGCCAATAAATCTTTTGCATTTTAATTTTTTCCACATCCTTTTTTGAGCCCTCAATTATGTAACCTTTCCACATTTGTGATTTTAGTAAATATCTTGTATTGGATTCCCAGTAATCTTGCGTTCCAATTTCTAAAAAAACCTTTTTAATATCTGGAATCTGGTGTGATAACCAACTAATTATACCGTCTTCTCCAAATTGAGAAAAGGCTGAAAACTCTACATCTCTAAAATCATATATTTTTTTTTTATTTAAATTATTTTGTTCATTAATTTTTGCTTGAAGAAAAATTTTTTTTTCTGAAAAATCTGGTTTTCTTAAAATTGTTTGATTTGTAAGAATTGAAAATATAGACAAGATTTTTGTAAATAATTGTTTCATATTTTAAAAAATAGTGCAGTAACTTTTATATTTAACCCAATGTATTTAGGAAATTCACTGGATTCTAATCTATATGCATCAACAAATTAAAGTAAATCCTTAACATCAAGAATTCCTAATACTTTTTCTTGATCCAGTACTACAAATTGTCCTAGGTTATATTTTTTTACTAAATTTGTTATTACTTCAACTTTATCTGTAATATCAACTGAATAAGGTTTTTTTGAGATATAATTTATGATTTTATCATCATAGTTAAATTTTTTCTTTCCTTTGATAAGCCTATTCAGGTCCCCAGTTGTAAAAATTCCAGACAGCTTTTTATTTTTAGTCACTGCTACAGCTGCACCTTTGTGATTTTGGAGAGTTACCAATGTTTCAAATAATGTTTGATTTGCATCTACTAACAAATGTTTATTAAAATTTATAGAAGATACCTGTCTCATTTGATTTAAATCTTTCTTAAATAATAAGAAACCTGTATCTGTGAGTGGATGGCTGAACATCTCTTTGACAACTTTCATAGGAATTGTAATGGCGTCAACTCCGATTTTATAGCAATCAATAACATGGTTTAAATTTCTTACACTTGATCCCATAATTAAAGTTTTTGAATTATTAATTTTAAATGATGATACAATTTTATTTAAATTATCTATGGCATTATGACCAATATCATCTAATCGGCCTATTAGAGGACAAATATAGTTGGAATTTATAGATGAAGAAATTATAGCTTGGCCTAATGAAAATATTAAATGTAAATTTGTAGAATATTTTTTATTAATTAAATATTTAGCTGCTTTAACACCATCTTCTGAAAAAGGAATTTTAAAAACTAAGTTATACTTTACACAATTTTTTTTAATTCTTTGTGAATTGTCTATTATTTCTTTAGCATTATCTCCAAATGCTTCAACATGTATTTCTTTTTCGTTACCAATAATTTTACCAATCTCTCTCACCATTTCAATATCATCAGACATACCAAAGCGCCTAGCAAGGTTTGGGTTTGTAGTAATACCGGCTATATTAAATATTTCACTATATTTTTTTATTTCTCCTAGGTCTATTGTGTCTAGAAAAATTTTCATAATTAATATTTATCTTAATTTGATTTTGAGTTAACAAAATCCCATAATGGTTTGACATTCGTCAGTAACTTCTCAAACTCATTAAAAGAAAATTGTGTTGCGGCATCACATTTTGCATTTTTTGGGTCAGGGTGTACCTCAATAAATAATCCATCAACAAAATTAGAAATAGCTGATCTAGCATAAGTTTCGCCAAATTCCTTTTGGCCGCCCTCTTTAATATTAGATGATGGAAATCCATTTTTTCTAACAGAGTGTCCAACGTCAAAAAAGACTGGATAATTTAACTTTTTTAAAATTAAAAATGATCTGGGGTCAACCATCAAATCTCTATAACCAAAACAAGTTCCTCTTTCTGTTATAGTAATTTTGTTGTTTCCTGCGCTTTCTATTTTCATAACTATTTTTTCAACATCATTAGGAGATAAAAATTGTCCTTTTTTAACATTGATTGTTTTTCCTGTTTTCGCTATCTCAGTCGTGAGCTCAGTTTGCATACATAAATAAGCTGGTATTTGAATAATATCAATAAACTTAAATAAGTCTAATTGCAATTCATACAAGTTGTGAACATCAGTAATAATTTTAAAATTTTTATTTTTTAATTCTGAGAATATTTCTGAACATTCTTCATGACCTAAAGTGCTAAAATAATTTGTTGATGATCTATTATCTTTTTTATAGGAACTTTTATAAATCAGATCAAAATTAAATTTTTCAGACATTTCTTTTAAAAAACCTGAAGTTTCTACACTTGTTTTAAGACTTTCTAATACACAGTTTCCAGCAATAACTTGAAATTTTTTCATTTAAAATTTTCACGAATATTACATAAATCTTTATAATTATCAACCCCCGTGGTCAAGCTCGAAGCTCTAAACGCAATTATTTTATATCCATTCTCTATTACCCTTAGTTGTTCCAGCTTTTGATCTCTTTCTAAAAATCTTTCTTTTAATTTTGAAAATTTTACTAAAAAGTCTTTTCGATAAAAAAATATTCCTATATGTTTCAAATAACTTTTTTCTTTTGAAGTATTAGTAATCTTTTTTCTACTAAAGATTAATACTTCATTTTTTTTGTTTATTAGAAGTCTAGCTTCATTAGGGTTATATTCATTTGTCTCTTTTTTTTTAAAATATAATGTAGAAACAGAAAATTTTTTATTTTTTTTATTATATGCTAGTGTCTTTCTTATTAAATTTTTAACATCTTTAATATTAATAAGCGGTTCATCGCCTTGTAGATTTAAAACCCATTGATAATTATATTTTTTACATACTTCAGAGACTCTATCTGAGCCTGTCTCATGACTTTTTTTTGTCATAACACAGTTCATTTTATTTAATAAACAATGTTTTAAAATTCTTTTATCATCTGTGGCAATAATTGTTTTTGAACAATTTACTTTTTTTGCTCTTTCATATACATGCTGAATCATAGTTTTATTGCCTATTTTTTTCAAAGGTTTACCTGGCAACCTAGTTGAGCCATATCTTGCTGGTATCACTAATAAAACTTTAAACTTCATCTATAATTTTCGTTTTTATTATTCTCCACCAGATATATTTATAATTTGATTTGTAATTAAAGTATTTTCACCAGAGCATAAGAAATAAATATATTTTGCCACTTCGTTAGTAGAGGCCATCTTTTTTATTGGAATTAATTGGATTCTTTTTTTCATATTTTTTTTCTTATCTTTAAGGTGTAATTTTGTATCAGTTACTCCTATTTGCAACGCATTAATCATTATATTATATTTGTAATAATTTTTATAAATAGAGGGAAAAAATTCATTGAGATGTTTTGATACAGAATATGGCATTGTGAGATTGCCTCCACCAAATTTTGTTCCAATGCTCGATGCAAGTAATATCCTGCCCCACTTTTTTTTTTTCATTTTATCTAAAATTTTTTGTATTATAAGTAAATTTGAAATATAATTTACATTAAAATGATCAATTAAATCTGATGGTAAAATTTTATGAAATTTTTTTAATTTCATATGTCCTGTTAGACTTACGAAAGCATCATAATTGCTTATTTCATTTGAGTTTTTTCTAATAAATTTTTCAAATAGATGAATTTTAATTAAGTTAAATTTCAATAGTTTTAAATTTTTCCTTTTTCCTAGTTGAGATAATTTTTTCTTACTTGTGTTATAATGTGCGGTAACAGTCCAATTTTTTTTCAAAAAGTACTTTACTGTTTCAAATCCTATATCTGAACTCGCACCTAAAATAAGTATTTTCTTTGACATAACTAGTCTAGCTCTTTCCAAGCTTTAATGTGTTTTAAACCTATGTGATCCCCTTTTGCATTACATACATTACAAGGTGAGAAACTTCTTTTTGCTTCATAAAGATTTTTTCTTGAAATCATTGCTTTTTTTGAAGTCCAAATATCAATAAAATTTTGCTTAGATAGATTTCCTAAAATATTTTTTTTAGCCCAGTCATGAGAACACATGAGTACATCGCCATTATAATCAACAAAAAAGTCATAACTTGGGTAGTAACAGGTTTCATTTATTGCACTTTTTAATGCATCTATTTTAAAAACAGCATTTTTCATAGTTCCACCACGATTAGTTAAATTTATTCCAAAGTTTTCTTCTGGTGGCAAGTATCTGTGTCTAACAATAAATTGTTCCTTTCTTAAATTTACATCCTCACACATTTTTTGAAATTCTGCTGCTTGATCAGGTCCATCATATGCACTAATAGATAGAGTGGTAAGTCCAGCATCAATAAGTTTTTTTATCCTAGTTGTATTTAAAACATCTCCATTAGTAATTACTTCTATTCTTGCTTTTGGTAAAAACTTTTTTGCCTCCTTTATATGATTATAAATGTTTTTATGTAGAAGAGGTTCATTAAATCCTGCATATGCAAAAACACCTTCAAAACCATGTTCTGATAATTGGGTACATAATTTTGCATGAAGCTCATCTGAAATAAATTCATTAATATCTGGATAGTTTGGATCACTTCTTGGGCAAAAAGAACATTTTCTATTACACATTCCAGAGTTACTTATTTCTACTAAAGATGGCAAAGGTATATTTGTTCCCTTAATAAAACTTAATTTATTTTGGATTAGTTTAGAGTTGGATGATTCAAGCATTAAAATTAATATTTATCAATTTATTCAATAATTGAAAGATAATAAAAGATTTTTTATTTTTAACAATTTAAATCTAATTATTGAACATCTTTAATTGATTTTTAAATCAATGTTTTATGTAATTATACATAATTCCCATAAAAAGCATTAATGTATTTTAAATTATGTACACTGTTCATTTAATAAATTACTTAACTTCTATTATTTTATTATTTTTAATTTCGATTACTCTATTGCAATATTTTAATACTTTTTCCCTATGCGTCACGCAAATTATTGTTTTATTTACATTGTGTGAAAATATTGGTTCAAAAATTCTTACTTCAGTATCAATATCTATTGCTGATGCAGGTTCATCTAATATTAACAATTCAGGTTTCCGATATAGTGCTCTAGCTAAAAGTAATCTTTGAGCTTGACCGCCTGACAATTGTGATCCTCTCTCTCCAACTTTTGAAAATAATTTATTTGGTAAACTATTTACATAATCAAATAATTGAACATTTTTTAAAACATCATTTATTTCATTTATATTAAGATTTTCTATATTTTCTCTAAATGTAATATTAAATAAAATGCTTTCATCAAAAACCTGGGAATTTTGACTCACCAGACCTATTTTGTTTTGCCAACTATAAAGTAATTTATTTATATCAAGGTTATTTATTTTTATTTGCCCTTTTTCAGCATGAATTAACCCACAAATTAAATTGATTAAGGTAGTTTTGCCGTTCCCGGAGGTTCCAATAATTCCTATTTTGTCTTTATTATAAATATTGAGATTTACATCAGAAAAAACTTTCTTATTCTTTTCGTGATAAACAAAACTTAAATTTTCTATTTCCAATTTTTCAAATGAAAAATTTTTTATGTTTTTATCAGGTCTATTATTTATTTCAATTTTACCATAATAATCTTCAAATTCTTTATAAATTACATCGATGACTACATTATTATAATTGATAGATTGAATTGAATTAATTATTTTCAATATTGATGGCAACATTCTTAACGTTGCAAAAATATATACACTAAGTAGTACTAAAATATTATCTAAAGTATAGTTTATATTTATAAGATAAATTACTATTATAAATATAGCAAAGATGCTTAAGAATTCTAAAATAATTCTTGGCAAACTAGTGATTGTCGCTCTTTTAACTGCTGACTCGCCATATTCTCTGTTATGAAAAGTAAATTTATTTAAAAAAATTTTTTCTAAATTATAAATAATTACTTCTTTTATGCTTCCAAAACTATCTTGAATTTGTTTTATTGCCCCTGCTGAATGATCATGTCTTAATTTTCCATAATATTTAAGTTTATTTTTAAAATATAAATACCAAATTAAGCCTGTGGAAAGAAAAAATAGAATTAGTACAATAGATACTTGATA
>CACDZF010000017.1 GCA_902557385.1 uncultured Pelagibacteraceae bacterium | reverse complement strand
TTATCGAAAACAGATATAAATTTATTTTTAAAAAAATATAAAAAAATTAAAAATAGACATTATGGAGATGGACAAACCGCGAAAAAATTTATTAAAATTATTAATTCGAAAAGTTTTTGGAATGTATCTAGACAAAAATTTTTTAATGAAAGATAATAAAAACAAATTTTTCTTAATATGTACAAATCATGAATTTAAGTTTATAATTATTAATAATTTTTTTAGAAAGAAATGATTATATATTTAGGAGATTTATTTCATACTTGGACCAAAGGAGGCATTTGGACAATTCCTCTTAATGTTGGTTACGTAGCTTCGTATACGAAAAAAAAACTTAATCAAAGCAATATAGATTGTGAAATTAAAATATTCAAAGATGCAAACAAACTTCTTGATAAAATTAAAGAAAAAAAACCTGATATTGTAGGATTGGGATATTTCGTGTGGAATGAAAATTTAAATAATTTTGTATTAAATGAGATAAAAAAAAATTATCCAGAAATTTTAACTATAGGTGGTGGACCAAGATTCACAAATATTAATGCTAATCTTGATGGGGCAAAAAAATTTTTTTTAAAAAATAAAACTTGCGATATATTTGTTGTAAATCAAGGTGAAAAAGGTTTCGGTAAAGTTGCAGAGGAGTTTCATAATTTAAAATATAATGTTGAAGGCATTAAATCTAAAAAAATTCCAGGTTGTTTAGTTAATAAATTAAAAACAGAAAATAAAATTGATTTAAATTTATGTGATCATCATGTTCATGTAGGTGAAAATATAGGCACTCTTGATGATCTAAATGAAATTCCATCTCCATATCTAAATGGAATGCTAGATGAATTTTTTGAAGATAGATGGATGCCAGTACTTGAAACAAATAGATCTTGTCCCTATAGATGTACATTTTGTGCCTGGGGTATTGGTACCCAAAAATTAATGAAATTTGATGAACAAAGAGTTTTAAAAGAAATAGAATATATTGCTGAAAGATGTAAAAAAAGTAAGACACTAATTATTGCCGATGCTAATTTTGGAATATTAGAAAGAGATGCTTTGTTCGCCTCAAAAATGCATGAAATGAGTGAGAAACATAAATTTCCATTTAGTGTAAATGTTCAATGGAATAAAACTAGACCAGATAGAGTATTTAGAGTTGCCAAAGCTTTCAGAAATATTGCTGCGGTTGGTGCATCAATGCAATCTTTAAACCCAAAAGTTTTATCAGCAATCAAAAGAAAAAATTTAACTGCCGAGCAAGTGATGGATTTACAAAACAAATTAAAAGAAATTGGAATTGGTGAAAAATCATTTACAGAGTTAATCGTTGGTTTACCTGATGAAACAAGAGAAAGTCATATATATGCAAATAGAAAACTAATTGATCTTGGATTTGAAGTTTGGAACTATTTTCTTCATTTACTTCCTGGAACTGAAATGGATGAAAAAGAATACAGAAAAAAATATTTTAAAAAAACTAGTTTTAGGCTTCATGATAATTCATATGGAATATATAAAGGTCAAAAAGTTTTTGAAGCTCAGGAAACAATACTACAAACAAATAATTTAGAAAAAGAAGATTTTAAATTTTTTAGATTTTTTCATTTTTTAATTCAAATGATGTGGAGTAAAAAATGGTATTATTATTTGTTAATTTATCTAAAAAAACACTACGAAATTCACCCAATAGATTTTATAATTTCTATAACCAAGGAAATTGAATTTGATAAAGGTAAAATTGGAGATCTTTATAAAAACTTTATATCTGATTATTTAGAAGCAGAGAGTTTTGAAGATGAAAATGGTTTATATAAATATTGGTCTAAAGAAAAAAATTTTTCTAGATTAAAAAGTGGAGAATATGGAAAACTAAATATGCTTTATACCTACAAAATTGTTATTGAATTAAGAGATGAATTTATTAAGTTTTTAATGAAAGTTATTAAATCTTTTAAAGAAAAAAATAATATACCAGATCAAGATTTTCTTGAAAAATGTGAAGAAATTTTAAAATTCCAAAATTGTAAATTTATTCAATTTAATTCTTCAAATTTTCCAAAACATGAATTTGAAGAAGAATTTAACTTTAACATAATTGATTGGATAGATAAAGATTATACAGCTTTAAATAGGTATGATGTTAAGAAAAAATATAATTTTTATTTTACAAAAAACGAAATTAACTCATTAAGTACGCAATTGAAATCTAATAAGTCAACTAATTTAAATTCAAAATTAAGAGATATGACTGTTTATACTTCAACCAATATGTTTTTTTATAATGTAAAAGAAAAATCTTTATAGACAAAAATTTATTTAAATATTTACACCATACTTCTTTAAAATTTTTTTTCCTTCGTTAAATGAGCTAAAGTTTATTATATCATCAGTTTCAATTGATATTTTAAATTTTTCCTCTAGAGCAGAGATTAGCGTCATATGACCTATTGAGTCCCATTCGCTAATATCATTATATTTCATATTTTCATTAAATTGATCTTGTTTTATTGATAGTGCTTCAATAAATGTTTTTTTATAATTTTCTTTATTTGACATTTAGATTTTTTAAAATGTCATATACTATTTTTTTGAAATTTAGTCCATTTTTATCTTTAAGATAATTATAAGATCCACCTTTGTCGTATTGGTCATTTATTCCTAACCTAACCAATTTGGCTTTAATTTCTATCGAAGAAATAATTTCTGAAATTGCACTACCCAAACCACCAATTATATTATGTTCTTCTACTGTTAAAATAAGTTTTTTATTTTTAATATGATTAATAATTTCCTTACTATTAATTGGTTTTATTGTATGGACATTAACAACTTTACATTTTATGTTTTCTTTTTCCAGCTGAGTTGATGCTTCAATAGACTCAGAAACCATCGAGCCTGATGAAAAAATCACAACATCTTCACCTTCTTTCATTGTAAGAGATTTACCAATTTCAAAAGAATAATCTTTTTTATAAACCATGGGGTTATTTGCCGAACCAGTTATTCGAATGTATACAGATTGGTTATGATTTAAAGCTGACTCAATGGCTTTTACTGTTTCCAAAGAATCTGCTGGAGAAATAATTGTTAGGTTTGGAATGGATCTTAAAATTCCAATATCTTCAATGCAGCAATGAGTATAACCCAGGTTACCTAAAACTAGACCACTCGCAATACCAATCATGCAAACTTTTTGTTTCATGTATCCCAAATTGACTTTAATCTGTTCACAACATCTCATAGTTTGGAAAGGTGCAAAAGTTGTTGTAATTACCTTAAAATTCTCACTTGCTAAACCCGCCGCAACACCAATCATGTTTTGTTCAGCTATACCAAGATCTAAATATTTTTCTGGAAATGTTTTTCTATATCTATCAAGACCTGCAGAAGTGGAAACATCACATGTTAATACCATTAAGTTTTTTATATTTTTTGCTAAATCTAATGCTGCCAATCCAACGGTTGCCCTTGGACCAATAATAGACCACATTTTTATATTTTTTTCAGTAATTTCCATTATTTAATTTTTACTTAATTCAGCCAATCCTTTTTCATAATAAGTTTTACTTAAAACTGAGTGGTGCCAGTCATTATTATTTTCAGAGAACGAAAATCCTTTACCCTTTATTGTATTTGCTAATATTGCTTTAGGTTTTTTAATATTTTTAATATTTTTAAAACATTTAAACATGTCATCAAAATTATGACCGTCAATTGATGATGTGTGCCAGCCAAAACTCGACCATTTTTCCTTTAAATCATCTACATTCATTATATTTTTATTGGATCCAGTTTGTTGAAAATTATTTTTATCTATTATTACGTATAGATTTTCAAGATTAATATTTGGAGCCGCCATAGCAGCTTCCCATACAGCACCTTCATTACATTCTCCATCTCCCACAACTACATAAACATTATAATTTTTTTTATTTAGCCTTGAAGCAAGAGCCACACCAATTCCTAGAGATAGCCCCATGCCAAGAGATCCATTTGAAAATTCAATACCTATTTTTCTATTTATAACTGGGTGTCCTAATAAATTAGATTTATCTTTTTCAAATGTTTTTAGCTCATCTTTTGTCAAATAACCAACTTCGCATAATGCCGAATAATATGCCAAACAAGCATGTCCTTTGCTTAAAATGAATCTATCACGATCTTCCCAAAGTGGATTATTTCTATCTATTTTCATTTGGTAAGAAAATAAAAAAGAAACTATCTCTGCTATTGATAAAGCTCCTCCAAAATGAGAACTACTTGCACCTGCATAAAAAGCCATATCCAGTATATTTTTTTTAACATTTAATAAAAATTTTTGAATATCTTTTGAATTATAATTCTTTATTTTTGTCATCACATTCCACCATCAACTCTTATAACTTGCCCAGAGATATAAGCAGATAAATCAGATGCTAAAAATAAAACAACATTTGCAATTTCGTCAGGACTTGCAATTCTTTTTAAAGAAATTTGTTTAATTGTATTTTGTATTACTTCATTTGAGGTATTTTTTTCCATCATATTTGTTTTAGTCAACCCCGGTGCAATAATATTTACTCTGATATTGTAATTACCCAATTCTTTTGAAAGAACTTTTGCCTGAGATATTATTGCTGCTTTTGATGCAGAATAAGCACTTCTACCCTCATTTCCATCAATTGCTGATGTAGATGAAATATAAATAATGGATCCTTTTTTTGTTTTTATCATAGATTTGACTAGACTTTGAGTTAATAACGATTGAGAAAAAAAATTTATTTCAAAAATTTCCCTCAAAATTTTTTGGGGCGTCATATTAAATAATGCAGTATGTATTGCTCCAGCGTTATTAACAATTATATCTATATTTTTATTAGAATTGGTAATATTTTTAATACCTTTTTTTGTTTTATCTTCATCACTTAAATCAATTTCAATAGGAATTATTTCATTATTGTATTTTTTCATTATAGAATTTATATACTTAATAAAATCTTCATTTATTTTACGAGTACAAGCAAAAATTGTCGCCTTGTTTTCACTTAATTTTTCAAGAATCTTTTTGCCTATTCCTCTATTACTTCCTGTTATTACAGCTGTTTTATTTTGGAGCATTTTTAAACAAAATCTTCTTCTGAAAAAATCTCTTTTGCAAGAGCTGGTTTAAAAATTGTTTGACCGCTTTTAGTCATAAAGTTTTTTATAAATGATTTATCTTCACCAGCCAAACAAAGATCACTATGTTCTTTAAAATATTTTATACTGAAACCAAATTTAACAATTTCTTGTAAACTTTGTTCAAATATATTTCCTATTTTAATATGTACATATGGACAAACCAAAACATCTCCAATTGGAGTTATGTACAATCGATTAACTGTTGTGCACCCTAAAATTTTTTCATGATTTCTATCAAAAGGATTCCAAATATTTCTAACTAAATTTTTATATTCTTTTCTGATTTTTTTTAAATATTCTCTATCTTTATCATCGCAGATTATATTTTCTGCTTTTTGCCACATACCCGCTGGCACAGCAACATTCAATAAAGTTTTATATTTTTGATCCTTTGAATAGTCCAATAGTTGTTTTAAATGCTCTGTATGTGCATTATAGTGTCCAACTGTTATATTTAAATAAGGGTCCATTCCATATTTTTTAACATGTTTTAGCCCCTCCATTGCTTTTCTCCATGAGTCTTTTCTTCCTCGTATTTCATCATGTATCTTTTCATCCATACTATCTATACTTACAGAAACTCTACTTACTTTTGCTTCAGCTAATCTTTTTGCCATTTTCTCATCTAAATAAAATCCATTAGTAGTTAAATATAAATAAAATCTTTCAGGTTTAATTGCCTCCAGAACATCAAAAAGTTTTTCAGGTTGTAATAATAATTCACCACCTTGTAAATCAAATTCAAAATAACCCATCTCATCAGCTTGATCTGCCAATCTAGATATCGCACCAAGGTCTAAATATTCTTTAACATGATCTCCTTTAGGAGAATTTGTAAAACAATATTTACATCTTAAATTGCACGCATTATTAAAATTTAAATCTATGCCCCGTGTTTTCGTTCCAACTTTTCCGTCATTTTTCTGAACATAATCATAAAAGTCCTTAAGTTTTTTTACTAATCTTGGTTTATTTAACAATGAAGATGCTATTGGCATAATTAATGAATATGATTTTTTAAAGTTTATACTTCTTTATTTCATCTGGCAAGATCAAGTTGAATTCTGCTTTACAAACAACTTCATTATTTATATGGCCATGAGCAACACATTTTGCCAATCCTCTTTTAAAACTTTTGATTTCCGCTTCAAGATTTAATAGATTGTTTGGTAAAACTTTTTTTATAAATTTTAGATTATTTGCAGATACTAAATAAAGAACTTTATTTTTATTATTTGGTAAAGTCAGTATAGCTAAGGAGCTCATTTGTACCATCGCTTCAAATTGTAATGCACCCGGCATATTAGGATCTCCTGGCCAATGGATTTTAAAAAACCATTCTTTTTCACTTAAATTTTTATAACCAATAGCAGACTTTCCAGGTATAACTTGTGTCGCATGATCAATCATTAAATATTGATCTCTATTTTGTTGAAATTCTAAAATAGATTCGTAATTTAGCTCTAAACTATTTTGCATCAATTTTTCTCGTCATATGAGTTTCTAAATCATAACCATCCCAAAAAAAACTCATTTCATGAGCCAATCCGACAGGTACAATCCTATCAATTCCTCTAATTTTATTTTCGTAAACAAATTTTAATAAAATTTTTTTATTTAAGCCAT
>CACDZF010000016.1 GCA_902557385.1 uncultured Pelagibacteraceae bacterium | reverse complement strand
GTTGAATTATAATTAATAAGCATATCATTTTCATATTTTTCTAAGGCTTCACTAGCAACTGAAAAAATAACTACATTAAATAACTTTACTTTAAATTGAGTATAATTTTTAACCTCAAGTGTATTTTTTCCGTGTGTAAAGAAATAGTTACTATAGCCAATTAAATTTTCATTTCTAAATACTTCCATATTAATGACTTTAATTCCTTTATAATGAGAAGTATGAGCATTTAGATTTGAAATTGTTAAAAAAAATAAAATTAAACTAAATAATGTTTTTTTCATATTTTAAACTTAATAGAATTAATAACTATGAGGAAGTCAATATTAGTAGTAAATAGACTTCTGTAAATATGTTTTTATCAATAAAAAATATACCCAAAGTTTCTTGGAGTTCAAAAAAGCCATTAAATTTAAAGCCAAAAATTTCTACTTTTTTTTATTTATGTATAGGTCTAGGTATTTTTGGTTTAGGAGAAGGTTTATTAATTATTTCTTATACAGGTGCCTCTCCATGGAGTGTTTTGGCTCAAGGAATTTCTTTAAATATTGATCTTTCTATAGGTCTAGTTACATTTTTTGTAAGTCTTTTTGCATTATCTCTATGGATGTTTTTAGATCAAAAACCTGGAATAGGTACTATTTTTAATATTATTATAATTGCAGCAATGATTGATTTGTCACTTGCATTTGTGCAAACTCCACAAAGTTATATTGGTCAATTAATTATGGCAATTGTAGCTGTTTTATTAGTTGGGTTAGGTAGCGGAATATATCTAATAGCAAATTTAGGACCTGGTCCTAGAGATGGTTTAATGACAGGAATACAAAGAAAAACAAATCTTCCAATTGCCGTAGTTAGAGCATTTCTTGAAATTACAGTTGTTTCAATAGGATGGTATTTGGGGGGAACTGTTGGGATAGGAACTTTGCTATTTGCTTTTGGAATAGGACCAGCTGTTGCTTTAGGTCTATTTTTAGTTGCAAAAACTTTCTCTTAATAAGTGATACTTACAACCATTCGAATAAAGTAAAATCGAATCATGTGGTTTGTTAGAAAAAGACTACATAGATTTGTAAGATTAACTTTTAGACCACCATGAAAAAGAAATAATTATTTAGGCTGCAGTACCAGACTTTTCACTTTTTTTTCTTTCGTGGGGATCTAGTATAGATTTCCTTAATCTACAAGATTTTGGAGTAATTTCTAAAGCTTCATCAGTATTGAGCATACTTAATTGCTCAGCAATTGACATTTTCCGAACTGGAGTTAAAACAACATTTTCGTCTGTTCCTTGAGTTCTCATATTTGTAAGTTTTTTACCTTTCATAACATTAATGATCATGTCCCCCGGTTTTGGAGCTAGACCAACAATCATACCTGCATAAACTGGATCATTATGAGTAATAAACATTTCACCTCTAGCCTGTAAATTAAATATTGCAAAAGCTACAGCTTTACCTTGCTCCATTGAAATTAAAGCACCGTTTCTTCTGCCTTCCATATCACCTTCAAAATTTCCATAAGAATGAAATATTCTGTTAATTACACCGTTTCCCTTTGTTAAAGTAAGATATCTACTTGTGTAGCCCATCAGGCCCCTTGTGGGAGCATGGAAAACTAATCTTTTTTTATTTTTCCCTGTATCTTTTAAATCAATTAACTTGCCTTTTCTTCTATTCATTGAGTCTATAATTTTAGAGGAAAATTCTTCATCTAAATCCATAGTTATTTCTTCTATAGGCTCTAGCTTTTTACCATCACTATCTTTTTGAAATAAAACTTTTGGTGGACTTACAGTCATTTCAAAACCTTCACGTCTCATCTGAGTTAGTAAAATTTCAAGCATAAGTTCACCACGTCCACTAATTTCAAAAGCATCATTTTTATCATTCTCAGAAAAAGTAATCCCTACATTATTTTGAGCTTCTAAAATTAATCTATCTCTAATCTGTGTACTGGTTAACTTTTTACCTTCAGTTCCTGCAAGCGGTGAACTATTAACAGTTATGGTAATAGACATTGTTGGAGGATCTATTGGTGTTGCTGGTATTGGTTTTTCGACTTCAATGTCACAGATCGTATCCGCAACGTTTGCGTTTTCTAAACCAGCAATAACAACAATATCTCCTGCTTCACCAACTTCAATAGGAACTTTTTTTGTTCCCTCGTATCTAAAGATTTTAGTCAATCTACCCTCATCAACTTTTTCTCCCTTAAGATTTATAGCTTTTATTCTTTGGTTTGCTTTAGCAGTTCCTTGCGATATTCTTCCAACTAAACTTCTTCCTAGAAAACTATCTGCATATAAAAGGGTAGATAACATTGCAAATGGTTTTGTTTTATCAAAGTCAGCAGGTTTAACGTGTTCGATAATTAAGTCTAATAATGGATGAAGATTGTCTCTTGAACCATCCACCTCTTTACTTGCCCACCCAGATCTACCACTTGCATACAGAATAGGAAAATCTAACTGTTCTTCATTAGCATTTAGACTGACAAACAAATCAAAAGTTTCATCCAAAACTTCCTCTGCTCTCTGATCTTGTTTATCGAGTTTATTAATTACAACAATAGGTTTAAGTCCTTGTTTAAGTGCTTTTTCTAATACAAATTTTGTTTGTGGCATCACTCCTTCGGCGGAGTCAATAAGTAATAGCGCTCCATCAGCCATACTTAAGACTCGTTCAACTTCGGCTGCAAAATCTCTATGGCCAGGTGTATCTATAATATTAATTCTAGAATTATTCCAATTAATGGAAGCAGGCTTTGCAAGAATTGTAATTCCTCGCTCTTTCTCCAACTCTCCAGAGTCCATAAGTCTTTCATCTACAATTTCATTATCTCTAAATGAACCACTTTGCTTCATTAAATTATCTATAAGCGTAGTTTTGCCATGATCAACGTGGGCTATAATTGTTATATTTCTAATATTATTGCTCATAAATTGAGGCTCTTATACATATAAAGTGACATTTGAAAACCAAAAAAAAACCCCCGTAAACTTTTGTTACGAGGGTTTAAAATTTATTAGTTTTTAATAGAATGAAAGGGATATTACATTCCCATTCCACCCATTCCACCCATGCCTCCCATTCCTCCCATGCCTCCAGGCATAGCAGGTGCTGCATCAGATTTTTCTTCAGGTTTATCTGCGATCATTGCTTCTGTTGTGACAAGCAATCCGGCAATAGAAGCCGCATCTTGCAAAGCTGTTCTTACAACTTTTACAGGGTCTATAATTCCTTTTGAAAACATATCGCAATATTCTTCGCTTTGGGCATCATAGCCTTGTGTTCTTTTATTTTGCTCTAATAGTTTTCCAACTACTACAGATCCATCAACACCAGCATTTTTTGTAATTTGTCTTATTGGAGCTTCTAAAGCTTTTCTTACTAAATCAACACCAGCTTTTTGATCATCTCCTTTTGCTTTAACTTTGTCTAAATCTTGTGCAGCATATAAAAGTGCACATCCGCCTCCAGTTACAATACCTTCCTCAACTGCAGCTCTTGTGGCATTTAAAGCATCTTCAACTCTGTCTTTTCTTTCTTTTACTTCAACTTCAGTTGCGCCACCAACTTTAATAACTGCAACTCCACCAGCTAATTTTGCTAATCTTTCTTGAAGTTTTTCTTTATCATAGTCAGATGTAGTTTCTTCAATCTGTTGTTTGATTTGAGCACATCTTGCTTCAATATCAGATTTTTTACCACTTCCACTCACAATAGTACTATTGTCTTTATCAACTTTTACTTTTTTAGAAGAACCAAGGTCAGTTAACTTAACATTCTCTAGTTTGATACCTAAATCTTCTGATATCACCTGACCCCCAGTTAAAATAGCGATATCTTCAAGCATAGCTTTTCTTCTATCACCAAATCCTGGAGCTTTAACCGCTACAACTTTTAAACCACCTCTTAACTTATTAACTACAAGAGTTGCCAGAGCTTCTCCCTCAACATCTTCTGAGATTATCATTAAAGGCCTTCCTGCTTGTACAACTGCTTCAAGCAAGGGAACCATTGGTTGTAAGTTTGTTAGTTTTTTTTCGTGTAATAAAATAAATGGATTTTCTAGTTCGGTAATCATTTTATCACCATTTGTAATAAAGTACGGGGATAAATATCCTCTATCGAACTGCATACCTTCAACTACATCAAGTTCAGTCTCAATACCCTTTGCTTCTTCAACAGTGATAACACCTTCATTCCCTACTTTTTGCATTGCTTTGGCAATCATGCTTCCAATTTCTTTGTCACCATTTGCAGAAATAGTTCCAACTTGAGCAATCTCATCACTGTCTTTTACTTTTTTGGCTGATGATATTAAATTTGCTTTAACATTTTCAACTGCAGCTTCAATTCCTCTTTTAACGTCCATTGGATTCATTCCAGCGGTTACGTATTTAATTCCTTCTTTAACAATTGCTTGAGCTAAAATTGTAGCAGTTGTTGTTCCGTCACCAGCTTCCTCATTTGTTTTGCTAGCAACTTCTTTAACCATTTGAGCACCCATATTCTCAAACTTATCTTCTAGATCAATTTCCTTAGCTACAGTAACACCATCTTTTGTTATTCTTGGAGCACCATAAGATTTATCCATGACCACATTTCTTCCTTTTGGTCCAAGTGTAACTTTAACTGTGTCTGCAAGAATGTTTACACCTCTGATCATTGATGATCTCGCTTCTGAGTCAAATTTAACTATTTTTGCCATTTTATATCTCCTTAATTTAAATTATTTTGATGAAATTCCCATGATGTCGGACTCTTTCATTATGCTATATTCTTTTCCATCGATTTTAACTTCTGTACCTGACCATTTTCCGAACAGGACTTTGTCACCAACTTTAACATCCATAGGGATTATTTTTCCATCTTCTGTTTTTGCTCCACCACCAATTGCTACAACTTTTCCTTCTTGAGGTTTTTCTTGCGCTGTATCTGGTATGATTATTCCGCCGGCAGTTTTTTCGCTGCTATCTAAAACTTCTATTAACACTCTATCGTGTAAGGGTTTAAACTTCATAAATTCTCCTTTTAATATGCGACTCATATAGCTACTTGCTGGGCTATTTCAAGATAAAGGAGTAAAAAATTACTCATTGAAAAAACGAGAGAAATTGTGGTTTTTATCGGTTATATCTCATTTAATGACTAAAAATTTAGATAAAGAGGGTTTGCGATCTATCGCTGAAAATTATGATTTATTTTTTATAGATCTTTGGGGTGTCGTTCATAACGGTATAAAGTTACATGAGAAGGCAATTGAGACGTTGGTTGAGATTGATAAATCAAATAAAAAGTACGTATTACTAACTAATGCACCTAGACCAAATTCTACAGTTAAAAATTTTTTGAAAAAATTAGGTATGAATAATAAAATTTTAGAAAACGTTTATACCTCAGGAGAAGCTGCCTTATCTTATTTAAAAAAAAATCATTTAAGTGAAATTTTTTACCATATAGGACCACCTAGAGATTTTGATTTATTCAATGATTTTGAAAAAAAACAATCTAAGAAAATTAAGGTAAGTAGCTATATTTTATGTACAGGCTTATTTGACGATCATGATCAAGATTTAAATTATTATAAAGATTTACTTAGCGAACATATTCAAAAAAAAATGATTTGTACAAATCCCGATCTTATAGTTGACAGAGGCAATAAAAGAGAACTATGTGCTGGTTCAGTAGCAATGGTATTTGAAAAATTAGGGGGAGAAGTAATTTATTTTGGAAAACCTTATCCTGAGGTTTATAATCAATCGGTAGATAATAAAAATAAAAAAATTTTAGCAATTGGAGATAATTTAAATACAGATATAAAAGGAGCAAATTTATTAAATTACGATTGCATGATTATTACAAGTGGAATTCACAAAGATGAAATTAAAAAAGATGGAATTGAAAAAGTTTCTAAAAATTATGAAGTTCTCGTTAATTTTATGCAAAGCGATCTAAAATGGTAAAAAAAATAAAAAATTATAATAATTTTAATATTTCTTCAAATTATAGAAATTCAATTATATTAATCGGAAATTTTGATGGTGTTCATCTAGGTCATCAAAAATTATTTCTCTTAGCTAAGAAATATCGAAAAAGATACAAATCAAAAATTGGTGTTATTACCTTTGAACCAATGCCTAAAATGTACTTTAACAAAAATTTAAAAAATTTTAGAATATCCAATTTAGATCAAAAAAAAACTTTATTGAGTCAACTTGGGGTAGATTTTATAATTACAAAAAAATTCGACAAAAATTTTTCAAAAATTAAATACTTTAGTTTTATAAAAAACATTTTGTATAAAAAAATAAAACCAAAATATATATTTGTAAGTAATAATTTCCGATTTGGTCACAAAAGAGAGGGCAATGTAAAAAAACTAATTCAAAATGAAAAAAAATTTAATTATAAAATTATTAAACCTAAACCAGCCGTTTCAAAAAATAAAATTGTTTCTTCTACTTATATTAGAAAATTATTATCTAAAGGAAATTTAAATTACGCAAATATACTTCTTAAAAGAAATTGGTCCATAGAAAGTTTGGTACAAAGAGGAAGGCAGATGGGAAAAAAAATTGGATTTCCAACATGTAATTTAGATATTAAAAATTATGTTACCCCAAAGCTTGGAGTTTATGCTGTAAAAATTTACAGAAAAAATTCAAATGTAGTACTAAAAGGAATAGCAAATATAGGATATCGACCTACTTTTAATCAAAAAAAAATACTTTTAGAAGTACATATCTTTAATTTTTCTGGAAATCTTTATAATAAGGTTTTAACTATTGATTTCATTTGCTTTTTAAGAAATGAGAAAAAATTTAAAAATATTAATCAACTAAGAAAACAAATTAGTTCAGATTTAGTTATGGCTAAAAAAAAATTAAATTAAGTTATGTCGAAAGAGAATATAAATTTACCTAAGACTGCTTTTTCAATGAAAGCAAATTTACCAACGAGAGAACCTGATATAATAAATTATTGGAAAAAAATTGAATTATACAAAGAATTAAGAAAAGCAAATAAAGGTAAAGAAAAATTTGTTCTTCATGATGGACCCCCATATGCCAATGGAGACATACATATGGGCACAGCCTTAAATAAAATTTTAAAGGATATAGTAGTAAAATTTCATCAAATGGAGGGAAAAGACTCAGTTTATGTACCTGGCTGGGACTGCCATGGGCTACCCATAGAATGGAAAATAGAAGAACAATACAAAAAAAATAAAAAAAATAAAAATGAAGTTCCAATAAATGAATTTAGAAAGGAATGTAGAGATTTTGCAAGCAAATGGATTAAGGTTCATAAAGATCAATTTCAAAGATTAGGAGTAATAGGAGATTGGAATAATTATTACTCTACAATGAGTTTTGATGCAGAGGCACAAATTGTAAGAGAACTTGGTAAATTTTTAAATGAAGGAAGTTTATATAGAGGTTATAAACCAGTTCTTTGGTCAACAGTAGAAAAGACTGCATTAGCTGATGCAGAAGTTGAATATAAAGATCATAAATCAGATACAATTTATACATCATTTAAAGTTAAAAATTCTAAATCAAATGAATTAAAAAAAAGTGAGATAATAATTTGGACTACCACACCTTGGACAATTCCAGCAAACAAAGCATTAGCCTATAACAAAAGTTTAAAATACCTTGTTATAAAAATTGAAGATGGAACAGATTTTAAAGAAAGACAGATTGTAATAGCAGAAGCTTTATTAAAGTCGGTTTTAGAGGATTGTAAAATAAAGAAGTATAGCAAAGTTTGCGAAATAAATGGTGAGGATTTTGAAGGAACTATTTGTAGTCACCCTTTTTCAAAAATTGGATTTGATTATGATATACCTATGTTGGAAGCAAATTTTGTTACCACAGAACAGGGAACAGGAATTGTTCATTGTGCTCCTAGTCATGGACCCGATGATTTTAACTTATGCTTAAATAATGGAATTAAGGCAATAGAAACTGTTGATGGTGATGGAAGGTATACTGACCACATTCCACTCTTTAAAGGAACGCATATATTTAAAGCAAACAACCAAGTTATTGAAAAATTAAAAAATGAAAAAAATTTATTAGCAAATGGCGAATTGGTTCATTCATACCCACATTCTTGGAGGTCTAAAGCTCCATTAGTTCATAGAGCAACACCTCAATGGTTTATATCAATGGAAAGCCACGGTTTAAGAAAAAAAGCACTAAAGGCAATTGATGAAACTAAATTTTACCCTGGCAAAGGAAAAGAAAGATTGAAATCAATGATAGAAACAAGACCAGATTGGTGTGTTTCAAGACAAAGAGTTTGGGGCGTTCCTATACCTGTTTTTATGTCAAAGAAAACAAATAAAGTCCTAATTGATGAAGAGGTAACCGAAAATATTGCAAATATATTTGAGAAAGAGGGTGCAGATTGTTGGTTTGAGGATGATGCTCAGAAATTTTTAGGAAAAAAATATGAAAGTGCAGATTATGAAAAAATGAACGATATTGTTGAGGTTTGGTTTGATAGTGGCTCAACTCATAGTTATGTTCTAGAAAAAAGAGATGATTTAACCTGGCCAGCATCAATGTATTTAGAAGGTTCTGACCAACACAGGGGCTGGTTTCATTCTTCACTTTTAGAATCATGTGGAACCAGAGGAAGAGCACCATTTAATTCTATACTTTCCCATGGTTTTGTCGTTGATGGAAAAGGATTAAAAATGTCAAAATCTCTTGGAAATATAATGGCTCCAGAAGATATATTAAAAAAATATGGTGCAGATATTTTAAGAATTTGGGT
>CACDZF010000015.1 GCA_902557385.1 uncultured Pelagibacteraceae bacterium | reverse complement strand
AATTTTTATATAACTACCCCAATATATTATCCTTCAGCAAATCCTCATATGGGACATGCTTATTCTAGTATTATTGCTGATTTTTTTGCACGTTGTAAGAAAATCCAAGGATCTAAAGTTTTCTTTTTGACTGGCACTGATGAACATGGTTTGAAAATTCAAAGAGCTGCTGAAAAAAAAGGCATGAATCCTAAAGATTTTTGTGATGAAATTAGTGTTACATTTAGGGAATTATCTAAAACTCTTAATCTAACAAATAATGATTTCATAAGAACAACTGAAGAAAGACACTTTAAGTCAGTGCAAAACTTATGGAATATTCTTGAAAAAAAAAATGAAATTTATTTATCAAAATATTCAGGATGGTATTCTGTTTCTGATGAAGCATTTTACTCCGATGATGAAATTGAAAACGTTGAGGGAGTTAAAAGAGCCAAATCATCAAATTCTCTAGTAGAATGGGTCGAGGAAGAGTCTTTTTTTTTTAAACTTTCTAAATGGGAAAAACCACTTCTTAAATTTTATGATGAAAATCCTAAATTTATTTTACCAGAAAGTCGAAGAAATGAAGTTGTAAGTTTTGTTAAAAGCGGCTTGAAAGATTTATCAGTTAGCAGGAAATCATTTTCGTGGGGCATAAAAGTTCCGACAAATGATCAACATGTTATATATGTGTGGCTTGATGCATTAACAAATTACTTAAGCGCTTTAAATTATCCTGATGTAAATGATAAACTTTATAAGGATTTCTGGCCTGCATCACTTCATTTGATTGGTAAAGACATTTTAAGATTTCATGCAGTTTACTGGCCTGCATTTCTTTTGGCTGCTAATATTCCACTACCTAAAAGAGTATACGGTCATGGTTGGATTTTATCTGGGGAAGAAAAAATGTCTAAATCTAAAGGAAATATTTTAGATCCTATAGAAATTATCAAAGAATACGGCCTAGATCCCTTAAGATATTACCTAATTAAAGAAGTTTCGTTTGGAAATGATGGAAATATTTCTCAAGAAAAATTAGAACAATGTATTAATAGCGATTTGGCAAATAATTATGGAAATCTTTGTCAAAGAGTAATGGCTTTTATAGAAAAAAATCTCGATTCTGAGATTCCAAAAGAAATCAAATTTTCCAATGAAGATTTAGCGATTTTAGATAACTTTAATAACAGCTATCAGAATTTGATAGATTATATTGATGATCAAGATATAAATTCTTATATTAATTATATACTCGAACGCCTTTTTGCAGCAAATAAATATTTTAATGACGAAGAGCCTTGGAAAAAGAAAGATGATATTTCTAGATTAAATACAATAGTATATGTTTCTTTGGAGTTGATAAGAAAAATTACTATTCTTCTTTATCCAATTATTCCAAGTAGCGCTCTAAAAGTATTGAATGTTTTTGATATTAAAGAAAACAAAATTGAGTTTAAAAGTATCAAAAATAATAATTATTTAAAATCTGGCAAAAAAATTAATAAAATGAGTATATTATTTAAAAAAGTTGAAAAAAATGATTGATTCACATTGCCATTTAGATCACGAACCGCTTTATACTAATCTAAATGATGTAATTATAAACTGTAAAAGAGAAGGTGTTGAAAAAATTTTAACTATATGCACTACTTTAAATAGTTTTAAAAATATTATTGGTATAGTTAAAAAGGACGATATTATCTATGGTACTTTTGGCATTCATCCTCACGAAACAAGTGGCACAATACTCAGTGTCGACGAAATTATACAATCAATAAAGAATAATGAAAAAATTATAGGAGTGGGTGAAACAGGTCTTGATTTTTATTACAATAATAGTGATAAAAGTTCTCAAATAAAAAGCTTTATAAATCACATTGAAGCTTCTCAAGAATTAAATATCCCTCTTATTGTACATTCAAGAAATGCTGAAGATGAAACTTTTGATCTTTTAAATAAATACCAAAAGAAAAAAAAAATTAAAATCCTGATGCACTGTTTTACAGGTTCTACTAACTTAGCTCAAAAACTATTAAATTTAGATGCTTTTTTTTCAGCTAGTGGAATTATAACATTTAAAAATAGCTTAGATTTACAATCAACTTTTAAGGAAATACCAAAAGAAAAACTATTAATAGAAACCGATAGTCCATTTTTAGCACCTGTTCCAATGAGAGGAAAAAAAAATGAACCAGCTTATATTAAATATACATTAAAAAAATTATCAGAGATAAAAGGTGTTAGTTTATCTGACTTAGAAAAGGTAACGACAAATAATTTCAATAAATTATTTTTTAACTAATGAGTATCAAATTCACTATTTTGGGATGTGGTAGTTCAATGGGTGTTCCTAGAGCAGACGGCTTCTGGGGTAACTGCAATCCTTTAGAAAAAAAAAATAATAGAACTAGGTGTTCAGCCTTAATTTCAAATAAAAATTGCTCAATTTTGCTAGACACATCACCAGACCTGAGAACCCAATTATTGAGAGAAAAAGTAAAAAATGTTGATAAAGTTTTTTATAGCCACGGTCATGCTGACCAAACACACGGAATTAATGATTTAAGAATATTTTATTTAAAAAATAAAAAAAAAATAGATGTTTATACAAATTCGTTTACGAAAAAATATTTAAAAAAGTATTTTTCTTACTGCTTTGTTGGAAAAAAAGATTATCCAGCAATTTTAAACTTGAAGCAATTAAAAAAAAAAATTTCATTTAATACAAATGAAAATAAAATAACAATTAAATCTATAGAAGTACGGCATGGAAGAATAAATTGCTTGGCTTTTATAATTAATGATAAATGTGCTTATGCAAGTGATGTAAATGAAATATATAAACAAGATATTAAGCATTTTTATAATCTTAAATATTTTGTAGTTGATTGTTTAAGAATTATTCCTCATCCTTCACATTTTCACCTACAGGAAGTTCTTAGTTTAGTTGAAACAATTAAACCAAAAAAAACAATCTTAACTAATTTGCATTCAGATCTTGATTATAATTACTTATTGAAAATTTTACCGAAGAATGTAATACCTGCCTATGATGGTTTATCTTTTTATATCTAAATGAAAAAAAATGTTATTGTTGTGACTGGTGGCGCAGGATTTGTTGGAAGCAATCTAATAAATTTATTAATCAAAAAAACAAAATTTAAGTTGATTAGTATTGATAATTATTCATCTGGTTCAAAAAAAAATCATATTAAATCAAATAGAGTCAAATATATTAAAGGGGAAACCAAGAATATATTTCAATTATTAAAAAAACCTGGAAAAATTGTTTCAATTTTTCATTTTGGAGAATTCGCAAGAATCTATCAAAGCTTTTTAAAAATGAATGAATGCATTAGCTCAAATACAGTAGGTAGCAATGAAGTATTTAATTTTTGCTTAAAGAACAAAATTAAACTTATATATTCAGCGACATCAGCCAGTCTAGGCAACAGAGGTAATGACAAAAATTTATCTCCATATGCTTTCACAAAATCAAAAAATCTTGAACTTTTAGAAAACTTAAAGAAATGGTTTAAATTTAGATATGAGGTAATTTATTTTTATAATGTATATGGGCCAAATCAAATTTGCGAAGGAAAAATGGCAACAGTAATTGGTATTTTTGAAAATTGTTACAAAAAGAACAAACCATTACCAGTTGTTAGACCAGGAAACCAAACTAGAAGATTTACCCATATTAATGATACCGTAGAGATTTGTTATATGGCTTGGAAAAAAAACTTATGTAGACACTACAGTATAGCTAATCATAAAACTTATTCTGTTTTGGAAGTTGCTAAAATGTTTAATTCAAAAATCAAGTTTCTTTCAAAACGTCCAGGTGAAAGGTATGCTTCAGCATTAACAAATATGAATTTATCTAATAAAGTTTATAAGTATTTTGGAAAAATAAATCTAAAAGCCTATATAGAAAATTTTACAAAAATAATTAGTTAAGAATTTTTTCAATAGCACCTGTTATCTTTTTAGACATGGGGTTGGTGAAAGACACAAATGTATCAATAACTTTACCATCTTTATCTATTAAAATTTTATGAAAATTCCATTTTGGAACAGCAGAGTTTCCATGATTTTTTTTTGCCCATTTATAAATTTCGTGAGCATCATTACCTTTAACTTCATAAATTGATGTTAGTGGAAAGTTAATACTAAAATTTACTTCACAAAAGTTTTTAATTTCTTTTTCATTATTTTTCTCTTGATTAAATGAATTAGAGGGAACTCCTATAACAACAAAGCCTTTATCTCGATATAATTCCCATAGTTTTTGTAAGTCAGAGTATTGTTTTGTAAAACCACAGTAACTTGCAACATTTACGAGAAGAATTACTTTGTTTTGATAATCTGAAAAATTTATGACTTCTCCAGTAATTGAATTAATTTTAAAATCATAAATCAGCTTGTTGTAATTAGCAGTTGCAAAGTTTTTTAAAAAAATCATAAATACTAATATTGTTAGAACTATTACTTTCTTCATTAATGTTTTTATTTATTTGGGGTAAGTAATATCAGGAAGTATCCAGTTAAAGTGGATAATAATGACCCAGTCAAGACTCCAATTTTAACTCCATCCATGTACTGCACATTTTCAACAAAAGCTAAATTTCCAACAAAAAGACTCATAGTAAAACCTATTCCGGTCAAAACTCCAACTCCATAGAAATTAAACCAGTTTGCATTATTTGGCATTTGTGCGATTTTGAGTTTTATAGAAACATAAGAAAATACAAAAACACCTAATTGTTTGCCTACAAATAATCCCATTAATATACCCAAAGGAACTTTGTTAAGTAGGGATGCAAATGAAAGTCCTTCTAAAGACACTCCTGCATTTGCGAATGCAAATAAAGGCATTATTCCGAAAGCCACATATGGACTTATCGCATGTTCTATTTTTATTAACAAAGAATAATCTTTTTCTTTTTTTCTATGAGGTATAGTCATAGCTAATAGAACTCCGGCTATTGTTGCGTGAATTCCTGAATTATGTGTAAAATCCCAAAGAAATATTCCAATTATTAAATAAGGTAAAAATTTTTTTATATTAAATTTATTTATAATTAATAAAATAATAAAAGCTAAAGCCATCAGTGTTAAATATTTAATGTTCAAATCACCAGAATAAAATATGGCAATTATTAAAATGGCACCCAAATCATCAATAATCGCTAAAGCTGTTAAAAAAACTTTTAATGACAAAGGAACTCTTTTTCCTAACAAAGAGAGCACTCCTAAAGAAAAAGCTATATCTGTTGCAGAGGGGATTGCCCATCCATTAAGTGTTTCACTATCACCCCAATTAATAAAAACGTAAAAAAGGGCCGGAACTAACATTCCACCGACTGCTCCAATTATTGGTAATAATGCTTGTTTTACATTTGAAAGTTCACCTTGTAAGAATTCTCTTTTAATTTCCAATGTCACAAAGAAAAAGAAGATTGCCATCAGTCCATCATTTATCCAATGTATTACTGATAGTTTTAAACCAAAATTATTAATTCCAACAAATAGATATTTATTTAGAGTTGAAAAATATATATCAGCTAAATTTGAATTACTAACCAACAGAGCAATTATTGCAGCAAATAAAAGTACAAGGCCGCTTGCAGCTTCTAACCTAAAAAACCACTTAAAGGGTTTAGAAATATAATTTATCATAATTAATTAAAAATATCTTTAATAAATGATATTATATCTTTTAGTGTTTCATATAAGTTGTTAAGAATTAAATCAAATCCTGGAATTAATAAATTTATAGAATTTTTAAATGTATCTAATATAATTACAAGTGCGACAAATGTAATAATTAAAACTACTAAAAAATTTAAAATATTTATTTTATTTTTTGTCGAATTTTTTTGTGTTTTGTTTATAGCTTTTTCTGCTTCAGTTATTAACTTTTCTGTATTATCAGGAAGATTTTTATCAATAATTTCTGTTGTTTTAACTTGTTGATTAATCTCCTCTTTTACTTCTTTTTTGAAAAACCATTTCTTGCTACAAGCACCACATTGTAGCAGCTTTCCTTCATTTGGAATTAAAGATGCTTCGACTTCAAACTTTTTCTTGCCACATGGGCATGCAATAATCATGATTTCTTATATATCAGATTTTCATTAAATTTCTTCATTTTTGCTAATATTTATCCTTTGAAAATAGTATTAACTACTGTATTAGTTACCCATTCGGGGCGTAGCGCAGCCTGGTAGCGCATCTGGTTTGGGACCAGAGGGTCGCAGGTTCAAATCCTGCCGCCCCGACCATTTTATGAAAAAAGCAAAAATTTATATTCCAACAAAAACTGCTATGCAGTCGGGTTTAGGTAAAAATAACAAATGGCTTTTAGAATTTTATACTGATAATAAAGCATTAAATCCATTAATGGGTTGGGAAACTTCATCGAATACACTTTCCGAAGTAAAACTTGAATTTATATCAAAAGATGAGGCGATCAATTATGCAAAATCAAATAATATTGACTATGATTTAATTGAACCAAAAAAAAGAAAAGTCGTAAAAAAATCGTACGCAGATAACTTTATAAAATAAATGTTTAAATTTTTTACTAATAAAAGATGGTTTATGTGGAGTATTTTTGGCTCTTTATTAATTTTAGTTTCCACATGGTATCAAGTTCAGCTAGATGTTAAAATTAATGAATGGTTTGGTGAATTTTATGATACTCTTCAAAAAGCTTTAACAACTCCTAACTCGGTATCCGAAGCTGAGTTCATTGGGTATTTATTTACATTTGCTAAGATAGCAGGACTATGGATTATCATAGCGGTATTTACAGGATTTTTTACAAGTCATTGGGTTTTTAGATGGAGAACGTCAATGGCTGATTATTATCACGAACAATGGTTAAAGGCTCGTCTAACTGAGGGTGCTTCTCAAAGAGTTCAAGAAGACACTCTAAAGTTTGCAAGAATAATGGAAGGTCTTGGAACTGGACTTTTAGACAGTTTAATGACGCTTGTAGCTTTTACGCCAATCCTATGGGGTTTATCAAAACAGATTGATGTACTACCATGGATAGGTGAAGTTGATCATGCTTTAGTTTGGGTTGCAATTATATCTGCTTTAGGTGGAACTTTGCTGCTAGCGGCAGTTGGTATTAAATTACCCGGCATTGAATATGATATACAAAAAGAAGAAGCTGGCTATAGAAAAGAATTAGTTCATGGTGAAGATGACCCTATAAGAGCAGCTCCACCAACAATTGGCCAATTATACAATAGAGTTAGAGGAATTCATTATAAATCATATTTTCATTACTTATATTTTAATACAGTAAAATGGAGTTATTTCCAAGGAATGGTAATTGTTCCATATCTTGCTTTAGCACCAACTATAGTTACAGGTGCAATAACTTTGGGTTTTGTTCAACAGATTACCAGAGCTTTTGGTAGGGTAGAAGGTTCTTTGCAATATTTAGTAAAAAGTTGGTCAACTATTGTTGAATTAATTTCTGTTTGGAAAAGATTAAGAGAGTTTGAAATAAATTTAGAGTCTAAATTGGTAGCTGAATAAATTATTCTATGTCTATAGATAAAAAGTATATTGATTTGATTGTAAATGTAACTTCAAAAGGTGCAATATCTGCATCAAAATTTATTGGGAAAAAAGATAAAATTTCAGCAGATCAAGCAGCAGTAAATGCTATGAGGGCCGAATTAAACAATTTAAATATAAATGGCAAAGTTGTTATAGGAGAGGGCGAATTAGACGAGGCTCCAATGTTATTTATTGGTGAAAAAGTTGGTTTAGGCACAGGAATATCTGTAGATATTGCCGTTGATCCATTAGAAGGCACAAACTTTGTTGCAAACAATTTGCCTGGTGGTTTATCTGTAATTTCAATAGCAGAAAAAGGTAATCTCTTTCAAGCCCCTGAGACATATATGAATAAAATAGCATACGGAAAAAATGTGCCTGATGAAGCTATAGATTTAGATTTTTCTGTAGAAAAAAATATAAAAAACCTAGCAGAAGTAAAAAACAAAAAAATAAATCAGCTTAGCGTATGCATATTAGATCGACCTCGTCACAAGAATATAATAGAAAATTTAAAAAAATTAAAAGTCAATGTTAAACTCATAAGTGATGGTGATGTCTCCGGAGCACTTTTGGTTACCGATGAAAAATATAATATTGATTTATTCATGGGAATTGGTGGCGGACCAGAAGGTGTTTTAGCTGCCTGTGCTTTGGATGCATTTGGTTGTAAATTTCAAGGAAGGTTTATTATTGAGTCTGATAAAGACATTAATAGAGCTCAAAAAATGGGAATAACTGATATTAAAAAAAAATATATTTTAAGTGAAATTATCAAAGGTGACTCAATCTTTTGCGCAACAGGAATAACTGCAGGAGATTTGGTTAATGGTGTTATTTCAAATGAAAAAAAACATATAACAGAAACACTAGTCACACATAAAGATAGCTCTTTAACTAAAATAGTTATAAAAGAAGATATTATAAAACCTTGATAAATATTAATTTTTACAATAAAAGATCAAAATTTGGTCCCTTCGTCTATCGGTTAGGACACGTGGTTTTCATCCTCGAAAGAGGGGTTCGATTCCCCTAGGGACCGCCAACAAAATTTTACTCTAATGTATTATTTAATGTTATTATAAATCATGAGAAAAACTCTTTTTACACATGGTCAAGTATATAATTTAGAGCAGGTTAAAGAGTTAAATAAATTAATTAGAAAAAATTTTATTACTACGTCTCAAGATAAGCCAGCTGAAGATAGCGTTAAAACATCAGAAGTTAAGTTTGTAAAACTAGGAATTATCGGAAATTTATTAAATCCATTTATACAATTTTGTTACTCAGCAAATGTTAATGCTTTTGGATTCGATTTATTTAATCTTAATTCAGATAAAACATTGAACTATAATATTTATAAAAAAAACACAGAGTATAATTGGCATACTGATGGTGAACCATCCAACCCAATTAGAGATATTAAACTTACTTGTCTTCTTAACCTTTCCGAAAGTGATTATGACGGAGGAAATCTAAAATTATTCGATGGGAAAGAAGTAGATATAAATGTATTTAATAAACCTGGTGCAGCGGTAGTTTTTCCTTCTTTTATAAACCATAGGGTCACCAATTTAACATCCGGAGAAAGGCACTCTTTAGCTATTTGGTGGTATGGACCAAAGTTCAAATAAACCAAGATGTCATTCTATGTTTATATGTTAAAAAATGTAGGATCTAAAATTAAAAAAACATATGTTGGATACACAATAAACTTAAAAAAAAGATTGATTAATCATAATATTGGCAAGGGGGCAAAATCAACAAAAGGACATAAATGGAAAGTAATTTACAAAAAAAAATTTAAAACGAAATCTAAAGCAATGTCATTCGAATATTTTTTAAAAAAAAACAGAACATTAAGAAAAAAAATAATAAATGAAAAAAAATATAGCAATAATTTTACCATATAAAGAAATTTATTCTGAAAATTATGCTGGTGCGGCATCTATATGGCTGAAA
>CACDZF010000014.1 GCA_902557385.1 uncultured Pelagibacteraceae bacterium | reverse complement strand
GCTTCCTTAACTTCCGGTATAAGAAGTTTTACATCTGATGCTTTGTACAATGTTGAATTTTTTCTCGAAACTATACCGATCAAGGTAATTTTATTTCGATTTGCAAATTGGATCACTGGTTTTAATTCTTGGGTTTCACCAGAATTACTGATTAAAATTAAGACATCTTTTTTGGAAAGGCTACCAAGGTCTCCATGAGCAGAGTCAGAAGCGGCAAGAGAAAAAGAGGGACACCCAACAGATGATAAAGTTGCAGAAATTTTGGATGCAATTAAAAAACTTTTTCCAACTCCACAAAGTACAATTTTAGATTGGCATTTGACTATTACATTTACAGCTTGATCAAATGAATTATTAATTGACGATTTTAATTTTTTTAGAGCTTTAATCTCTAGTTCGATAACATCTTTTGCGATTTTTTTTAAATTATTTTTTTTCATTTAAATTCTTAATGTTCAAAGGTTGAAATTTTATAACCAGAGATTTCCATGTCTACCAATATTGGTAAAACTTTCATACATTTTTCAAATAAATCTATTCTTTTTTCTCTAATCAACATTTTTGTTAATTTATCTTTAATTTCAAATAGGTATTGCGTATCTTGCGCTGCATAGTTGATTTGTTTTTCTGAGAGGTTTGGATCTCCCCAGTCGCTTTGTTGCTCTTTTTTTGAAATATCTTTTCCACAAAGATCTTTTACAAGATCTTTATAACCATGTAAGTTTGATGCTGTCCTAGCAATTTTTGAGCATAATTTTGTACAGAAAATATTTTTTGGTTCAACTTTAAGATGATATTTTAACCACAATAGATCTTGTCTAGCATAATGCATTATAAACTGGGTAGATGTGTTTGAAAGCGCTTTTACTAAATTCGGTGCCTCGTATGTTTTTCTATCTAATTTAATTAGATAATATTTTTTAGACTCAAGACCTAATTGGATTAAAGTTAACGGATCTCTGCCAATGGTCAATCCTAAAGCTTCACAGTCCAATCCTATAACCTTTTCTTTTGATAAGTCTAAATCTGGTGGTAAATCAGATTCGAAAATTTTGATGTTATTCATATTTAATTTATATATATAAAGATAATAATGTCTATTTTTAGATTGCCATGAAAAATATCTTAATTTTTGGGGGCACAGGCCAACTCGGGGTTTCTCTATGCAGGCGTCTTTCTAGAGATTTTACTTTAACGGTCCTTACACGCAATACTCATCAAAAAGCCTATCGTTTAAAAACAAGCGCTAACGCAGGATATTTATCGATTGTGGAAGGAAGTATATTCGATGAAAATAAAATAAGAGATTTAGTTAATAAGTCTCAAATTGTAATCAATCTAGTAGGAGTCCTTGACGAAAAAAATAAAGCCAACTCTTTTGAAAATGTTCATACTAAATTTCCATATTTACTTTCTAAAATATGTCTTGAATATAAGATAGAGCAATTTATTCATGTTAGTGCTTTAGGAATAGAAAATGCTGCTGATAGTAAGTATGCTAAATCAAAGTTAGATGGTGAAAAAGTAATAAGAGAAAATTTTCCTAAAGCAACCATTATAAAACCATCAATAATTTTTTCAGTGTCAGATCAGCTAACAACTCGTTTTATGAGTTTATTAAGTGTATTGCCAGTTTTTCCTCTTTATTATGGTGGAAGAACAAAGTTTACCCCAATACATGTTTCTGATGTAGCTGAACTTATATTTTATATAATTACTAATGAAATAATTTCAAAAAAAATAGAGGCTATCGGACCTGAAATTTTTACTTTTAAAGAAATAATTCAAATACTTTTAAAATGCATGAATAAAAAAAGAATTTTATTACCTATGCCTTTGCCTATAGCAAAACTTACTGCATTATTTTTTCAATTATTCAGGAATCCATTATTAACTCTTGATCAACTTCGTTTATTAAATCCAAAGTATCCAAATATTAAATCAGATGGAGGCAAAACAAATTTTGATATTGGATGTCCCAGTAAATTGTTTTTTGAAGAAACAGTTAAATCATATAGTTTTAACTGGCGTACTGGTGGTCAATTTTCGATTATTAAAAATGATAAATAAAAATAATTTATGATTATTTATATTATTTATACTCTTATAGTTCTGATACTTATTTTTATAAGCATTCTAGCAATAAAGGCTATAGGCAGAGGAATTAAGGTAAAAAACGAAAATAAAAAAATAAATAATAATTTAAAGAGTAAAAAAAAATAATGGGAAATTTAAGCTAAGCGGATTTGATTTTTTTTTCTATAAACTTTGGTATTTCTTCTTCTTTATCTGATACATCATCCTTTTTGCCTTTTGGTTGAAATGCGTATAGTAAGTGAAGTTTGCAGTAAGAAAAATCTTTTAAAGATTTTCTTCCACAAAAATAAAAAGAACTTTCGTTAGGATGTCCAATAGGCCATTTACATACACTTTCATCTAATTCTTCAAGCTGTTTTGGGTTTTCAGGCTCAAAATCTTTTTCAATAATTAGTGATTTAAATTTATTTCTTCTACCTCTTTTTTTTAAATTATCCCCTTGTTCATTGGATTGAATATTATTATTTGCTGTAGGAGAGTTTCTGGTTTTTATCTTTGCTGATAGATTTAGTCTATTAGCCTTTCCAATAACTGCATTTCTACTCACTCCACCAATTATTGTAGAAATTTCGCTTGCCGTGTTCTTTCCCCATAGTTCTTTTAACTTAGCTACTTTTTCTTCTGTCCAACTCATAATGCTACATTTAGTGTTTTAAAATTAAATATCTACTATATAGAGTAACTCAGAATAAACTTAAAAAACAAGTAAATTTTTTGATTTATTAACAAAAATTAAAAAAAAACTATATGAATTATCACTTATGGTTGAATTACAAAATAAATATAAGATAGGTGTAAGAAAGTTTGGTTTAATAAATTGGGTTGGTGCAACTAATTTATACATCAAAGAAGTGAATAGATTTTTTGTTGTTTGGGCCCAAACCCTTTTGTCACCATTAGTTTCGAGTTTATTATTTCTCTCAGTTTTAACTTTGGCTTTAGGTAGTGATAGAGGAGAGGTTTTGGGTCATTCTTTTATTAATTTTTTGGCACCTGGGCTAATTGTTATGAGCCTTATAGGACAATCTTTTAGTCATTCTGTTAGCTCTTTTATGATCAGCAAAATGCAAGGGAATATTGTAGATATGTTATATGCCCCTTTATCAGCTTTAGAGGTATCATTTGCTATAATTTTTGCTGCAGTTACAAGAAGCTTAGTCATTGCAATAATTTCAGTAGCAGTTTTTTCATTAATAATTGATATAGATTTTTATAGCATATTTCACATATTCATTTTTGGGTTTTTGAGTTCTTTTATTCTTGGGTCTTTAGGTTTTATAACTGGTTTATGGGCAGAAAAATTTGATCATACCGCTACTATTACTAATTTTGTTATAACACCTCTATCATTTTTAAGTGGTGTTTTTTACTCGATTGATAGATTGCCAATTATTTTTAAGAATATAAGTTTAGTTAATCCATTTTTTTATATGATTGATGGATTTAGGTATGGTTTTTTAGGAGCAGCGGATGGATCAATTAAATTTGGATTAATCTATTTAACCATTATTTCATTAATATTATGGTTTGTAGCTTTTTATCTTTTTAGAATAGGTTATAAAATAAAATCATAATTTATGTCTTCTTTGGCTAAAAATTATAATAGAAGAAAGATTGCTTTTAAAAGAGGCAAAGGTAGTTTTTTATATTCTACAGATGGAAAAAAATATCTAGATTTTATACAGGGTATAGCAGTAAATTCTTTGGGTCATTCTAATCCACATTTAATAAGAGCAATGAACAAACAGGCCAAAAAAGTTTGGCATGTTTCGAATGCATTTATAATTCCCGAGGGTGAAAAGTTAGCATCAAAAATTAAAAAAAGAACATTTGCTGATTATGTGATTTTTCAGAATTCTGGCACAGAGGCAACTGAGACGGCAATAAAGGTCGCTAGAAGATATTTTTATTCAATTGGCAAGCCAAAAAAAAATAGAATTTTATGCGTTAAAAATTCTTTTCATGGAAGGACTCTAGCTGCAATTTTTGCGAGTGGTTCTAAAAAGATGACAGAAGGTTTTGGTCCAAAAGTTGGTGGATTTGATCATTTCGAATTTGGTAATCATAAATCATTAAAAAAGAAAATTAGCAACAAGACTGCAGCTATAATGGTAGAACCAATAATGGGAGAGGGTGGTATTAAAGTAATACCTGGTTGGTGTTTAAGAGAGTTAAGAAAAATTTGCAATAAAAAGAAAATTTTACTAATTTTAGATGAAGTGCAGTGTGGAGTTGGAAGATCTGGAAAATTTTTTGCATTTGAACACGCAAAAGTAAAACCAGACATAGTTCCAATAGCCAAAGGTATTGGTGGTGGATTTCCTATAGGCGCCGTACTAATGACAAAAAAAGTTGCGTCTTGCATGGTTCCAGGAACCCATGGAAGCACGTTTGGTGGAAATCCATTAGCGATGAGCATTGGTGATGCTGTATTAGATCAAATATTTAAAAAAGGTTTCCTTAAAAATGTTAAAAAGATATCATTATATTTTCATAAAGAGCTGAACAAAATCAAAAATGATTATCCAAAGATAATCGAAGAAGTAAGAGGCATAGGTCTACTTATTGGTTTAAAACTTTTCAATAATCAAATTAAATTTATTAAAAAACTAGAAAACAATAAGTTGCTCACTATAAAAGCTGCAGAAAATGTTGTCAGAATACTCCCTGCTCTTAATGTAAGTAAGTCCGAAGTTGATCTTGCAATACAAATTATTAGAAAAGTTTGTAAAGAATTAGAAGTATAATGAAACATTTTATAAATATTAGAGATATTCCTAGCAAGGAATTAAAAAAAATAATTTTTGATGCAAAAAAAAGAAAGTCTAAAAGAAAAAAATTTGGTACTTTAGATTCAGACAGAGACTTTCCACTAAAAGGTAAACTTTTGATTCAAATGTTTGAAAAATCAAGCTTAAGAACAAGATTGAGTTTTTATATAGCAATTAAACAATTAGATGGAGGAGCACTTACTTTACGACCTGACGAGCTTCATTTAAATAAAGGAGGTGAAAGTTTATCAGATACGGCGAAAATTATATCTTCTTTTGGAAACGCATTTATGCTCAGAACAGATAGTGAGCAAAAATTAAATATATTAAAAAAACATATGACCATTCCCGTTATCAATGGATTATCACCTAAGTCGCATCCGACACAGGTTTTATCTGACGTATTTACAATTGAGGAAATTAAAAAAAAATCAATTTCTAAACTACAAATTTGTTGGATTGGCGATTCCAATAATGTTCTAAACAGTCTAGTAGAAGCTTCAGTAAAATTTTCATTTAAACTAAATATTGGATGTCCAAAAAATTATGAGCCAAATAAAGATTTACTTAGTTGGGTGAAAAAAAATAATGGCAAAGTCAAAATATTTCATGATAGCAAAAAAGCAGCTAAAGGAAGTGATGTGATTTTCACAGATAAAGTTATATCAATGAACGATAAAGTTAATAAATTTAGAAAAATTCAAAATTTTAAAAAGTTTAAAGTAACTTCTGCAGTTATGAAATGTGCAAAAAAAGATGCAATTTTTCTTCACTGTTTACCTAGGGGACCAGAAGTATCAAATGATGTTTTTTTAGGAAAGCAGAGCAAAGTCTTCCAGCAAGCCCTTAACAGAATTTATGTTCAAAAAAGTATTTTATTATATTGTTTTGAAAAATTAAGGTAGTTGTTTTGGATTATCACTACTTTGATTTAAATATAAAATAACTGAAGCTCTATCTTTTTCTTTTTTTAGTCCTGCAAATCCCATTTTATTTCCCTTTATCCAAGACGATGGTTTAATTAAAAAGCCATTCATTTCTTCCCAACTCCAGTCCTTTTTATAACCTGATAGTGCCTTAGAGTATTTGTAGTCCGATATTGCTCCAACTGGTCTAAACATTACATTCCAAAGTTTAGGACCAATTTTATTACCTCCACCCTGGTTAATGCTGTGGCATGCAGCACACTTTTTAAAAACTTTTTTGCCGTGTTCAATATCACCCATAGCTAACAAAGCAGCGATATCTACCTGACTTTCGGAACTCACAAGAGTTGCAGATGAACTTCCCTCTTTAGCCTCAACTTTGTATCCATCAACATCTGGTTTTTTTACTTCAAAAATCAAATCAGATATTTTACCAACACCAAATACAACCAAAACTACTAAGAAAACTGCTGTAATTATTTTATTGATCTCAAAACTATCCATAAATTTATATAATTATAATTATTTTGACGTATAACATAATAATTTGAAAATTACTTAATTTAAACTATTAATTTGCGTCTGTTAGACGCATAGATTAATTAAATATAATTTTGAATGCCAAAAACAATAATTTTAATTCCCTCAAGAATGTCAGCCTCTAGACTACCTGGTAAACCACTTTTAAAAATAAATGATTTGCCCATCATTTCTCATGTATTTAACAAAGCAAAAAAAACCAATATAGGTAAAGTTGTAGTTTGTACTGAAGATAATGAAATTTTAGAAGCAGTTAAAAAAAATGGAGGAGAAGCAGTTTTAACAAGTGATAGTCACAAATCAGGTAGCGATCGTATATTGGAAGGATATAAAAAATTAGGAATTAATAATGCTGATTATATTCTAAATCTGCAAGGCGACGAACCAAATATAGATGAGAAAGATATAATAAATTTAAACAATTTTATGACCAATGCTAATGTAGATATTGGAACTCTGGCTACAAAAATTAAAAGTGAAACTATGTTACATAATGAAAATATTGTTAAGGTTGCTTTAAAAGAGAAACTTTCTAATGAGAATTTTCCCATCGCAGCAGAGTTTGCAAGACAAGACTTGTCAAATAAGTATGAAAATATTTATCATCATATTGGAATTTATATTTACAAAGTAAATACTTTAGAAAAATTTGTAAATTATGATCAAACTAAAAATGAAATACAATATAAATTAGAGCAATTAAGAGCACTAGATAATGGTATTAAAATCAATGTAGCTCTAGCAAATTCTTCGCCAATAGGTATTGATACAGAAGAAGATTATCTAGCCTTAAAAAAAATAATGGAATATAAATCATAAAATGAAAATACTTTACCAAGGCTCTCCAGGCGCTTACTCCCATCTGGCTGCAAAAGAACTTTATCCTAATGCAGAAATTGTAGCTTGTAAAACTTTTGATGAATGTTTCAGAAAAGCAGAAAAAGACAAAACACTTAAAATAATTATACCTGAGTCAAATAGAATTACAGGAAATATTGGAATAGAATATTTAATTTTTAAACATCGTTTAAATATATATGCTGAATATTTTCATAAAATTGAACATAATTTGTTAGCACTTCCAGGAGTAAAATTGAAAGATATTAACAATGTTTATTCTCACGCTCAAGCATTATCACAGTGTTCAGAATTTATAAAAAAAAATAATTTAAATGAAAACGTACGTGCTGATACAGCTGGATCCGCAGCACTTATTGCAAAAAATAAGATAAAAAATGATGGAGCTATTGCTTCAAAATTAAGTGCAGAGATTTATAAATTAGATATTGTTGCATCAAATATTGAAAATGAAAAAGGGAATGTTACTCGTTTTTTAATAATGGGAAAAACTATTTCCCAGCCAGATTTGGAAAAAGGTAAATATATAACTTCTTTTTTGTTTAAATTAAAAAGTAAGCCCGCAGCTCTTTATCAATCTCTTGGAGGATTTGCAATTAATGGAGTGAATTTAACTAAACTACAGAGTTTCCCAGAAACAAATTCTTTCTCCTCATATTTTTTTCTTTGTGATTTAGACGGCCACATTGATGATCCGAGAATACAAAAATCTCTTGAAGAACTTGATTTACACTGTGAGGATTTTCACGTTCTAGGTGTTTTTCCAGCTGATAAGTTTAGAGATAATTAATTTATTAAATACTTTAATATTGTAGAATAGAAATCATTACTGTTATAATACATATGGAGGCTAGAGGTGAATGCTGCTTGAACCCGACCAGATCTTAACAGAAGCAATCGTAGAGACAGTTATTCAGGTTCTAGTCTCCTTATAAATATGAACAAAAATTTAAAAGTTTTATCGTTAAAGTACCGGCCTCAAGTTTTTGCTGATTTAATAGGTCAAGATATTGCTTCAGAGACTATTATAAATTCAATAAAATTTAGTAAAGTTCCTAACGCATATTTATTTACCGGCATAAGAGGAGTCGGAAAAACTACAATTGCAAGAATTGTTGCCAAGTCACTAAATTGTAAAAATGGAATAGACAATATTAGCAAGCAAGATACATGCGTGAATTGTCATTGCGAGTCTATAGCAAACTCAAATCACATTGATGTTTTAGAAATGGATGCAGCTAGTCGCACAGGAGTAGATGATGTACGCGAACTTATTGAATTTTCAAGATACGCACCAACTACAGCAAAATATAAAATATTTATAATTGACGAAGTTCACATGCTTAGCAAACAAGCTTTTAATGCTTTGCTCAAAACTTTGGAAGAGCCACCTGAATATTTAAAGTTTATTTTTGCTACCACAGAAATAAAAAAATTACCTGTTACAGTTATATCAAGATGTCAAAGGTTTGATTTAACAAGGATAAAATCTGTCGAATTATTTCAATATATAAAAAAAATAAAAGAAAAAGAAAAAGGAAAAGTAACTGATGACGCTTTAAAACTTATTGTAAAAATTTCTGAAGGTTCCGTTAGAGATGCTCTTTCACTTTTAGATAGAGCACTTTTAAGCCTAAACAAAGATGAGGAATTTAATTTAAAAAAGGCACAAAAAATTTTTGGTTACTTTGATAAATCACAATTAATAAATTTATTTGAACTAATATTTCAAGGAAAGGAACAAGAAGTATTAAAAATTTATAGATCTATATTTGATCAAGGGGTAGAGCCAAAAATATTTTTAAATGACTTTTTAGAAATATTATATTATTTTAAAAATATTGAATACCTTTCAATTGAAAGTAACAATTTTACACTAAATGATGAGGAATATAACCTTATAAAAAAAATTTCAAATAAAATTGACAAAAGTGTATTCATATTATTTTGGCAGTTCACAATCAAAACTCTTAGTGAGATAGATATTGTATCAAATCAAAATTTATCTATTGAGATGTTTTTAATTCGTTTACTTCATTTAAAACAAATAAGTAATATTTCAGAAAAAAATAGAAATATAAATGATAAGCCCCAAAAAGACGATGATATTGTAGGAGAAGAAACCAAAGTAAAAAATAATGATTTTACAGAATTAAAAAATAAAACGATAGGTCAAATGAAAAGCATTGCTCAGGAAAAACAGTTAGATCAAGATTCTCAAAACGAAAAAAAAAATAAGGAGCTATCAATAAACTCCTTTAAAGAATTGTTAGAAATTTGTACTTTAAAAAAAGAAGTAAAATTAAAATATGAATTGGAAAAAAATGTTAATTTAGTAAATTTTGAAAACCAAAGAATGGAAATCTCTTTTAATGACGAGTTAGATAAAGATTTTATAAAAATATTATCATCCAAATTATATGATTGGACAAGCAAAAGGTG
>CACDZF010000013.1 GCA_902557385.1 uncultured Pelagibacteraceae bacterium | reverse complement strand
TCTTCAGCATGTGAGAAATCTCCACTTATATTTTCATAATAAATCTTTTGAATATATTTAATATTTTTTTGTTTAAATGCATTAATCAATTTAGGAACTAAGAATTTTTTATTTCTATATTTTGAATCATGATTGAATAGGATTAATGTTATTGTTTTTAAAATATCGCTAGTGTTTGCTAAGATATATTTAAATGAGTCTATCTTATACTTGCCATAATATTCATTAGAATTAAATCTATCTTGTTCTGTTATAATTTTCTTTTTTGAATTTTCATACATTACTGATGAGCCAGCAAAAATAAAAAGAGTTTTAATTTTTAATTTTACTAAAGTATCTATGAGATTTTTTGTTATTAAAAAATTTCTAGAATAGTTTATTTTATAATTGTCTTTTTTTCTTCTATCGATATATGAATTATTTGTACTTGCGAGATGTATTACAATATCAGGTGAAATTTTTTTTATATGATGTTCAATTGTAATTTTATTTTTTAAATTATTTGTATAATATTTTACACCTCTTAATCTATTTTTGTTTACTCTTTTTACGAAGCCAAAAACCTTGAATTTTTTTTTAATATAGATTTTAGATAAAATTTGTCCATTTTGCCCTAATGCTCCAGTAATAAGTATTTTTTTCAATTTAATTTGCTTGTATTTATTTATTTGTTAAACATAATTTAAATAAATCAAAAATGAAAATAAGTAAATGCAGGTCTTGTGGTAGTATTTCATTAATTAAGTGTTTAAATCTTGGAAATCAATATTTAACTGGAATATTTCCAAAAAATCAAAACGAAAAAGTGTCTAAAGGAAATTTATCACTTGTATTCTGTAAAAATTGTTCACTTCTTCAATCGGAGCAAAATTTTGACAGATATGAAATGTACGGATCTAATTATGGATACATGTCATCTTTAAACTCTTCGATGATTGATCATTTAAAAAATAAATCACAAAAAATAAAAAAAATTTCTAAATTATCTAAATCAGATTTAATAATTGATATAGGAAGTAATGATGGAACTTTTCTATCTTATTTTGTTGATCATTGTCAAACACTTGGAATTGATCCAACTATTAGTAAATTTAAAAAAATGTATAATAAAAAAATTAATATTATTGATGATTTTTTTTCTGGTGAAATTTTAAAAAAGAACTCAATTAGAAAAGCAAAGGTAATTACATCTGTTTCAATGTTTTACGATCTTGAAGATCCAGTAACTTTTGCTAATGAAGTTAATGAAGCTCTCGATAAGGACGGTATCTGGCATTTTGAACAAAGTTATATGCCAAGTATGATAAAAAATACTTCTTACGATACAATTTGTCATGAGCATTTGGAGTATTATTCTCTTAAATCAATAATGTACATTTTGAATAAATCAAATTTCAAAATAGTTGATATTGAGTTAAATGATATAAACGGTGGAAGCTTTGCACTAACAGTAGCTAAAAAAAAATCAAATAAATTTGAAGAGTCTTTTTTAGTAGACTGGCTTTTAAATAAAGAGGACTCTTATAAATTTAATAAAATTGAAACTTTGTTTGATTTTAAAAACAAAGTTTTTAAACATAAAAAATTGCTTTCGGAGTTAATATTAAATCTGATTGATATGAAAAAGAAAGTTTTAGGATATGGAGCATCCACTAAGGGAAATGTAATTTTACAATTTTGTGAAATTGACAATAAATTAGTTAATTATATTGTTGATGTAAATCCTTTTAAAAAAAACAGAATTACACCCGGTACAAATATTAAAATTATTAATGAAAATGATTTTTTAAGAAAAAAAGTAGACTATTTACTAGTTCTGCCGTGGCACTTCAAAAATCATATACTTAAAAAAGAAAAAAAATTTATAAATAATAACGGAAAATTTATATTTCCACTTCCTGATATTGAAATAATTTAAATAAGTCAATTATTTTAAATAAAATATAAAATTTAATGATATAAGAAATGTCAAAGTATAAACTTAATAAAAATTGAGTAAAAAAAAAATAATAATTTTTAAAAATGAGGCTACTGGTGATTTAATCCACAGTAGGGAAGCTATTTACAATATTATTAATAGAAATAAAGATAAGGAAATTATTTTATATTTATCTCACATAAATAAAGAATTTACATTTTTATTTTCAGGTGAAAATCTTACATTCAAATTTATAAATCATAATCTTTCAGTTTTAGAGAAAGTAAAAATTTTCATTTCGTTATTCGACAAACTTAATGCTGAAGTTTTTATATTGGCTCCTAAAAATTTTTATTATTATTTGTCATTTTTTTTCAGAGGCATAAAATTTTACGCATTAATAATGAAAGACATTAATAACTATAAAAGACCAAATAATTTTTTTAAAAAATATTTATATAAACATGTTGTAAATGATAGATCTATAAATTTCAAAAGACCATCTACATTTTTATTGCAAAATCAATTGATAGGTAATTATCACAAAGATGAATATAAAATTAAATTAGAGGATGAAAGAAATGACTTGCCGATTACTCTAGAAAACTATTACCATTTTCATATAAATAAAAATAAATTTGATAAATTAGGGTGGGGGTCACAAAATATAGAAATTATCCTTAATCATCTTCTCAAATATAAGCAAAAAATTTTAGTTACACGTGACATAGAAAATAATAATAGAGATTTGGAATTTTATCAAAAATATAATGTATATGATTTTAGCACCAAAAACTTTATTGATAACAAATCGAATATAATAATAATGGAAAATGTACAAGGTAAGCAATTATATCAAATAATACGAAAAGCAGATAAAATTATTGCTTTTCATGGAATGATTACAAGTTTTGCCTGGATCGAAAAAAAAAAAGTTTTAGATCTATATTTTTGTGAAATAAAAAATTGGAACGATTACAGAAAGTACAGAAACTCTTTTTATGAGTTTAAACCTTCATATAATGGATATGATTTTATTATTCCAAGCAAGGATATAAAAAAAACAATTAAAAAAATGAATTTTTTCCTAAACAATGACTAAAAAAATTATTTTAAGATTATCTAACGAAATAGGGAACCAAATGTTTATGTATGCATCAGCTTATTCAATAGCAAAAAAAATGAATAGAGAATTATTTGTTGATAATGAGACTGCATTTTTAGTAAAAAAAAATATTAGCAAGTATGGTCTAGATAACTTTAGAATATCTTCATCTCTTATTGGGGACGAATTTAAGTTTAAATATTTAAATGGTTATTTAAAACGTAAATTTATTTTAAAAACTGATTTTCTAAGATCTCGAAAAAAATTCTATCTTGAAAAAAAAGATAAAAATAAAATTACTTTTTTTGATGAAAATTTCATAAATAATTCATTTGATGATAACCTATATTTGGAAGGTCATTTTGAAAGTCCTAAATATTTTAATATGTACGCTGATGAGATCAAACAGGAGTTTAAGTTTGTTAAAGAAACTGAATTTAAACAATTGCCTATCTATAAAGAAATAAATGGTACTAAATCAGTAGGGATTTGTATTAGACAAAATCGATTTAATGAAGGTGTTGGGAAAAATACTAATGAAAATATTAATAATTCTAAAAATTACTCTAATGAACAAATAAAATATATTAATAAATCTGTCGATTATATTAAGGATAGAGTATCAGATGCTAAATTTTACTTGTGGTCTAATGATTATTCTAGTTTTACAAATGAAAATTTTAAATTTAATGTTAATTATGTAGATGTCTCGAAATATAAAAATAAACTTGATATTAGAGCCTTAAATCTTTTTCTGCTTTCAAAATGCAAACACTTCATTGTAACGCCAACAACTTTTAATTGGTGGGGAGCATGGCTTGCGGAAAATAAGACAACTATAATTTTGAGACCAAATTCAAATTATTTTTCATTATTTAAAAATAACAACCTCGATTTTTGGCCTAAAAACTGGACAGAAATAAATGAATAAATTAATCAAATTTTTTTATATTTTTTTTATACTATTTGTATTTGAATTTATTAGTTATTTTTTTTTCAAATTGAATTTACTTGAAATATCTCATAAACCTAAAATTTATCTATCAAAAGGCGAGGTTCCTAATGATGAATGGTGGACTGAGGAAAATATATGGGGGCCATGGCACATTAAGAATGGTAAAACTAGACAAAAAAGAAGTTGTTATGATGCTGTTTATATTTCTAACGAAATAGGAGCTAGAGATACATCTTTTTCCAAAAATTCCACAAATGATGTTGTTTTAATAGGTGACTCATTCGCTGAGGGCTATGGTGTTAATTTTTCCAACACTTCACAAAAATATATGGAGGAGATTACTAATTTGAATATCCTTAATTTTGGTATTTCTAAAAATTTTGGATTTGTTCAATATTATCAAATCTATAATAATTTAGCAAAAAATTATAAGCATAACAAATTAATTATCTATTTTTTACCAAGCAATGATTTTGGTGAGAATGATTATAATAATTGGAAGGGCTCAAAAAGATATCGTCCTTATTATAAAATAATTAATGATAACAACTATGAAATCTTTATACCTGACGATGCGGTTAAAAATTATCTTTCCCAAACAAAAAAAATTAAAAAAATTTTTAAAGATTACTTTTGGACTTCTGGTTTATTTATAAATCTTAATTATAATTATAAAATTTATAGAGCTAAAAAAAAATACGGAAATTATACTTTTTCTGGATATTTTGACTCAAAATTAGATCAACAAAAAGCAGCAATTTATTTTATTAAAAAGATGATAGATGAGTCCAATATAGATACTTATTTAGTAAGCATCCCCAGAATCCAAGATTTCGATCGTTTAAATAAAGGTGAGAAACTCGAAAATGTTTATTGGATTAAGTCATTAAATAATTTGAGCAAGAACAATAAAAATTTTACTTTTATTGATTTAATTAATTATCCACCATCAAATTTAGAAGATCTTTATTTAAAATGTGATGGTCATTGGTCTCCATTAGGAAATAAGTGGGCTGCAGAAATTATTTCTAATAAATTATTAAAAAATTAAATTTTAATTTTATTTAAAGCGTTATTCTTAAATATATTTGCTTCTCTAATATATCTTCTAACCATTTGAGTAGTTTTATGACCTGTCATTGCCATAATACTTCTTTCATCAGCTCCCGACTCTGCTGCTACTGTTGCAAAACCAGATCTTAAACTATGGCCTGCAAAATTTTTATTTTCAATACCTGCTAATTTTAAATATTCTTTCATTAATAAAACTACCGATTGATCTGTTAATCTTTTATCTGTTAAAGATGCACCTTTAGAAAATCTTCTAAATATAGGTCCTGATTTGATTTGAGAAGTTTCCAACCATTTTTTAAGATTAACAACTGGACAATAGATTTCATTATTAAAGTAGGGCAGTCCTTTAGTCATACCCTCGCCAAATTGATCAGTTTTGGACCTTTTGATAGTGATTTTTAGACCTTCGGGAACAAATTCCAAATCCTCATGATCAATTGAAACTAGTTCAGTTCGTCTAAAGCCTCCTCCAAAGCCAACTAAGATTATTGACTTATCTCTAATCTTTTTAATTTCTTCAGTTTTTTGTTCATCTATTGTGTTAATTATTGATTTTAAATGATTGATTAATATAGGTTTTTTACCTTTTTGCATGCTCCCTTTTACCCTTTTAATTCCCATTAAATTTTCTATAATAATTGGATGTTTTGTATCTAGATAATGTCCTTTTAGCTTATGAACCATGCTTATCGATACTAATCTTCTTCTTAATGTACTTATTTTAAAATTCTTAGAGAGATGGGTTAGGTATAATGAAACAATTTTAGGTTCTGATGGTAATGAGTTTAAACCATGTTTAGCACAAAATGCTCCAAAATCCCTAAAATCAGATTTATAAGCTCTCAAAGTGTTATTTGCTTTAGAGCTCTTGAGGTTATTTAAAGTTGCCTCATGTAGTGATTTTAGATCTGTAGTTAGCTCATTCATATAATTACTATTGATAACAATTAATTATCGATAGTAATAATATAACTCATTTGATAAGTCAAGTAAATAAGTTAAATAATTATAAATGCCAAAATACATATTAATAGGACTCGGGGTTATAATTGGTTTGTTTTTAATTATGAATCTTTGGTCAAAAATAAGCGAAAAGGCTAAAAATAAGTTAATTGCTGCAATATTTGGGGTTATTATGATTGGATTTGTTGCTTTAATTGCCCTGCTTATATTCTAAAAGTTATTAACATAATCCACAGGTCTTTAAAAAAAACACTTATAAAGTGATACATTCAACCTGTTAGCTCTGATAAAGTTAAAAATGAATTAAGGGGCAACCCTTAACTGGCCGATTGGGGAAAAACCGAGAGGTTCAAGCCCAGGGGGCAGAAAGTCTTGCGGAGTAGCGCTAAAATCGCGAGGCGGAAGGCATGGCGGTAGCGCATACAACGACGTGCCAAAACTACTGTTCTTTGTGCCGTAAAAAGCACAAGGAAACAGTGTTTTTTCTTTAATTTTCAGAATCATGAAAGGCACCAAATTTCAAATTAAAGTCTGGAAATATCTCAAAACAATACCTAGAGGTGAGGTTAAAACCTACAAACAGGTTGCTTTTGCTATAAATAAACCTAAATCAGCAAGAGCTGTAGCTAATGCATGCGCTAAGAACCCTTATGCGCCTAAAGTACCATGTCACAGAGTTGTTAGATCTGATGGGAAAATAGGTGGTTTTTCTGGTCCTGGAGGCACTAAAGCGAAAAAAAAATTACTAAAAAAGGAAGGTTTTTTGCTCTAAAAGATAGCAATAGCAACGTTTTTTTACTATAATGCCCCATTTCTCCTAATATTTATATTTTCTCCCTTGAGTTGTACTTAATATCAGCTTATCACAAAGTATACCCCTTCTATGGCCTTTTAAACGCTATATTCGTTTTGTGCAGAGCTCTAGAATTGTAGTTTATCAAGGCCTTTTTTTATCTCTAAAACTAGGTATTTTCTTAATATTTATATGTATTTTAATCGCTATTATTTCTGTTTCTTTCGTTTCGTTCAATTTTGTTAATTTTATTGTTTTTTTTTAAATTTAAGTTTCCTTTTAGGGAATTACTTAATTTAGGTAACTTTATAAATTACTTTAGCTATATTAAAATATTTAATTATATCAATAGTTTACATCATTAAATTAAAGTATTACATTAATATACTAATTAGGTTTATTAAGAGCCTCTCTTCTAAATATATAAATACCAGATAGAATAATTATGGACAATCCTAAGAAAGTCCAAGGGTCAGGAAAGTGATTAAAGTAGTAATAGCCAATAATAATATTAGTTATGATCTCAAAATATCCAAAAGGAGCAAGTTTAGATGCATCAGCATACTTTAAGGATAGTATTAGAAATAAATGACCTATTGATGCAAAAAAACCTATAGCAAACATCATATACCATTCTTGAATACTCGGTTGAACCCAAATGGATGGTACAATCAATGATCCAATGATAGCCCCTACTACACCTGTTAGTAAAAGTGTTAACAATGGATGATCTGATTTGTGCAACTTTTTAGTCACAATAAGATAAAAACCATACAAAACACCAGTTCCTAAAGCTGCAATGCTTGCTAAGTTAATTTCGACAAAACCTGGTCTTAAAACAATTAATGATCCAAAAAATCCAAAAATTACAGCTAGCCATCTTCTAATCCCTACTTTCTCGCCCAAAAAAAAAGGAGAAAGAATTGTTACTATTAATGGCGCAATAAAAGCTAAAGTTAAAGCTTTTGCTAATGATATAACTGATATTGAATAAAAAAATAAAATATTAGCACAAAATAACAATAAACCTCTGATTAATTGAAGTTTAGGTTGCTCTGTCCATTTAAAATTTTTTCTAAAAAAAATTAACATTACTGGTAAAGCAATTACAACAGTAAAAAAATATCTAGACCAAGTAATTTGTAATACGGGAATTGTTGAACTTAAATATTTTGCAAAACCATCCATTATAGGTAGCATTACCCATGCTAACAAATTTAATGTAATAGCTTTCATTTAAGAAAAATATTTTAAAGCACAAAAAACAACTATAGGTACAGTTATAAAAGACATAATTGTAGACACAACAATAGTGCTTGCAACGCTATCAATAATTTTTTTTGGGGAGTAAATACTTGCAACCAAGTAATTTAAAACTGCACTAGGCATAGAACATTGTATTAAAAGAACACCCGCAGCAAAGCCTGATAGATTGAAATAATAAATTAAACCTAGTCCTATAAACGGGCCAATTAACATACGAGTACAAGAAGAAATAATTGCTTTATTTAAAGAAAAAACTTTTAGTCTTGTTAATGCTATTCCTAAAGACATTAAAATTAAAAAAATAGTAGCAAACATCAACCATTCTGTTGTATTAATAATGAATACTGGCAAATTAATATCATGAAATAAAATAAAGGCAGAAAATAAAATTGCATAAAAAGGTGGATTTTTCAAAATAACACTAAAATTAAACTTTCTATCTGCAAGAAACACACCTAATGTAAAATGAAACAATATAATTAAAGATGTAATTGCAGCCGAAACGCCAAGACCTTCAGATCCATATGCAAAAAGGCATATAGGGACACCCATATTACCAGTATTTGGCAAAATGAGAGGTGGCAGCTCTCTTACTATATCTTTTGTTTTTAAAAAGAATAGCGTTGGAATGCCAACTAATGCAAAGCTAATAATAGCTAACAAATAATACCAAAAATAGTCTTTAAAAATATCGAAAGTTATTCCTGTTGAAGTTACAGCAAAAATAATCATCGCTGGTGTGCCAATATTTGCAGCAAAATTTGTTATAAATGTTGTATCTATTTTGGGGTTATTCTTGCCTAAATAGTAGCCGATACCAACAACAAAAAAAACAGGGAAAAGAACCTCAAATAACTTGATATAAATTTCCATGTTATAGAAGTCTAATCAAGGTAGGATTTTTTAATATATTAATATTTGACTTTATTGATTTAATACATTTTTGTGCGTTATATTCATTCGCTTTATGTGTGATAATGACTATAGAAGCTGTTTTTCTTTTATGGTTAGGTATTTGTATCAACCTCTCTACTGAAATCTTTCTCTTAGCCAATTCCTTAGTTATTTGAGAGAGCACACCTGATTTATCCTTTACTTCAAATCTTAAATATAATGAATTTGAGTAACGATCTACATTATAAATAGTTGGGATTTTTCTTTTTATTTGAGGTAAGCCAAAAGGATACTTAATATTACCTCTTAAAATAGACAAAAAATCTGACATTAAAGCTGACGATGTCGCTCCAGGTCCAGCACCCTCACCTTGTAAAATACTTTCTCCAATTGGATAGCCGTTAACAATGACAGCATTCATTACACCATTAACATTGCCAATATAACTATCTTTTTTAACTAGGCATGGATGCACTCTTTCAAATAATTGATTATTAATTAATTCAGTAATTCCGAGTAATTTAATTCGAAAATTTAACTGATTAGCTATATCAATGTCTTTATAATCAATATTTTCAATTCCTTCCATTAAACATTTTTTGTTAGAAATTTTTTTGTTAAATGAAAGAGATGATAATATTCTCACTTTAGCAAAAGCATCATAACCATTTAAATCTAACTTAGGATTTCCAGGTTCTGCATAACCTAAAAGTTGTGCTTTTTTTAATACATTAGAAAATGTATCTTTTGAATTTTCCATTTCTGAAAGTATATAATTACAAGTTCCATTTAAAATCCCATATACTTTTGTTATTTTATTTGTTGCTAAACCTTCTTTAATAGTTCTGAGGATTGGTATTCCGCCAGCAACAGAAGCTTCAAATTCTAAATTAACCTTTTTTTCTTCAGCTATTTTAGATAAATAATCACCATGCTTTGCAATTAGCGCTTTATTCGGAGTTATTACATGGATTTTATTTTTCAAAGCTAATTCAACAACTTTTTTAGAAATACCATCAGAGCTACCAATAACTTCAAAAAGAATATCAATATTTTTTTTTTTTATTATGTTAATTGGATTTTTATAAAAAATTTTTTTATTTATTTTAAATTTTCTTTTTTTATTTAAATTTTTAGCTGATATTGCAACAATTTTTATTTTTTTTCCAGTTTTAAGTTCAATA
>CACDZF010000012.1 GCA_902557385.1 uncultured Pelagibacteraceae bacterium | reverse complement strand
TCTTTGTATGGCGTTGAGGACTTTAATTTTCAGAATTTACAGTTCGTTATCAAATATTTTCTTATAATTTTCATGATTATCGGCAGAGTTGAACTTTTGACTATATTAATTATTTTAAAAAAATTTCTTTTTAAAAGCTAAATAACTATTATAAATTCAAATTATATTTATATGCGCTCTTAGCTCAGCTGGATAGAGCATCGGTTTTCTAAACCGCAGGTCGGAGGTTCGAATCCTCCAGAGCGCGCCACTAAATCATCAAAAATAGTATATTATTCATGTTATTTTTGCTTGCAGCAAAAAATATATCATGCTTAAATTGAGAATATTCAAAAGTTATTTTGAATTATTTGTTAACAAATAAATAAATATAAAAGGGGATATATGTTTAAATACTTAAAACAATTGACTTCTTTAGTTGCGGTGGTTGCAGTTATGTTTACTTTTACAACTGAAACAATGGCAGCAAAAAAGTCAAAAACTCTTAAAAACACTCAAAAGAAAGGTTTTGTAAGATGTGGAGTATCTCAAGGTCTTCCTGGATTTTCTAATGCTGATGCATCAGGAAATTGGACAGGTGTTGACGTTGATGTATGTAGAGCAGTTGCTGCTGCAGTATTAGGTGATGCGAACAAAGTTAAGTTCACTCCACTAAGTGCTAAAGAAAGATTTACAGCTCTAACTTCTGGTGAGATTGATATCTTATCAAGAAACACAACTTGGACACTTTCTAGAGATGCTGATATTGGTCTTACTTTCGTTGGAGTAAATTTCTACGATGGTCAAGGTTTCATGGTTAGAAAAAGTTCTGGAATAACTTCTACGAGCCAATTTAAAAATGGAATCTCTGCTTGTACAAATATCGGAACAACTACAGAGTTAAACATGAGAGACTTCTTTAATTCTAGAGGAATTTCTTATGAACCAGTAGCTTTCGAAAAAGCTGACGAAGTTGTTGCTGCTTATGATAATGGAAGATGTGATACTTACACAACTGACAAATCAGGTTTAGCTGCACAAAGAACAAAAATGAAAAACCCAGACGAACACATAGTGTTGCCAGAAACTATTTCAAAAGAGCCATTAGGCCCTGTTGTTAGACAAGGTGACTCTGTTTGGGAAGATATTGTTCGTTGGTCTTTGAATACAATGATCGAAGCAGAAGAATATGGTATTACTTCAGCTAATGCAGACTCTATGAAAACTTCAGAAAATCCAGCTATTAAAAGACTTGTTGGTGCTGAAGGTGAATTAGGCGCTGCTTTCGGTTTAGATAACGAGTGGAACTTAAGAATTATCAAACAAGTTGGAAACTACGGTGAAAGTTATAAGAGAAATATAGCTGACACTGGTATTTTACCTGATAGAGGTCCAAACCAATTATGGACTAAAGGTGGAATACTTTACGTACCACCTGCAAGATAATTTTTATCTTAATAAACTTTAAAAAGGGCTAGATTTATCTAGCCCTTTTTTTTAGTATCAATTTTTATGAATAACAAAGTCAAAAAATTCGTTCCTCAGTTAATAACACTTCTTGCTATTATACTTGTATTTGGCTTTTTTACATACAATGCCCAGATCAATATGGATAATAGAGGCATTGAGTTTGGTTATGGTTTTTTAAAGCAAGAGTCATCATTTGATGTGCAGTTTTCTTTAATAGAATATGATGGTTCACATTCTTACGCTAGGGCCTACCTTGTAGGTTTATTAAACACTTTATTAGTTTCATTTATAGGTATAATTTTAAGTACAATAATTGGTGTTATTGTTGGTATTGCAAGATTATCACCAAACTTTTTAATTAAAAATACAGCAGCTTTTTATGTAGAATTTTTTAGAAATATTCCATTACTTCTACAAATATTTTTTTGGTATTTTGCGGCCTTGAGAGCTTTACCCTTACCTCAAGATGCAGAGGCATGGTTTGGATCCACATATATGACAATTAAAGGTTACTATGTACCTTTATTTGTTTGGAATAATTTAGATATATTTTTATATTCAATTTTAGCTGCAATTATTTCAATAGTTATCATTAGAAGTTATGCAAAAAAAATTCAAGAAAACGAGGGTAAACAGTTACCAGTATTTTATATATCACTAGGTTTATTGATATTATTGCCTTTACTATCATTTGTCATTGGTGGTGTTAATCTTGAAATTAAAACCCCTGTTTTAAAACAATTATCCGCTACAGGATTTATTTTTGAACCTGCTTTAAGTTTGCCTCCTGAATTAATAGCTTTAGTTTTAGCATTATCTTTATATACAGCAACTTTCATTGCAGAGTGTGTAAGAGCGGGTATTCAGGGTGTTAGCAAAGGTCAAAAAGAAGCTGCAGCATCTATTGGTTTAACACCAAAACAAGTTTTAAAGTTAGTGATAATGCCTCAAGCATTAAGGATAATAATTCCTCCAACGACAAATCAATATTTAAACTTAACTAAAAACTCTTCACTAGCGGCTGCAATAGCATACCCAGATTTAGTTCTAGTTTTTGCTGGAACAGCGTTAATGCAAACAGGTAGAGCAATAGAAATTGTTTCAATAACTATGCTTACATATTTGTCAATTAGCTTAGCAATATCAGCATTAATGAACTGGTATAACAAAAAAATAGCAATTAAAGAAAAATAATGAATAAACTGAATTTTTTAAAACCAGATAAAAATAATCTATATGTGTATGTATACACTGGATCAGCTTTACTTTTTATAAGTATTTTTGATGTTTTTTTAAGTTCTTTTTTTAAAATTAATGTAACCTCTTATTTGCCAGGTCCAGTTAGTCTTTTGTTACCACTTATAGTTGGATTGTTTGGTCTACACCTAATTAGAATTGAATTTTCAGGTATTAAATATCTAGATTTATTAAACAAGAATATAAACACAAGTAACTTTAATGGTGCTTTAACTCTTTTAATAATATTTGCAATAATTATGGCTACACCACCATCTTTAAGTTGGTTCATATTTGATGCCAATATTGCAGGTGATACCAAAGAGGCTTGCACTGGCAGCGGTGCATGTTGGACGTATATTAAAGTATGGCTTAGAAGATTTATGTATGGAATGTATCCAAATGAATTACAGTGGAGAATAAATGTATCTTTTATTTTATTAATTGCACTTGCTTTTGTTGGATACTTTTCTGGTGAAAAATTAAAAAAGTTTTTAACTTTATATTATGTAATTATTTATCCAATAATTGCATATATATTAATCTACTATTTAATATCAGGTGGATCATTTGGATTAGAATGGGTTGAAACCGGCGCATGGGGTGGTTTATCATTAACATTTATTGTTTCATTTTTTTGTTTAATTTTTTGTTTTCCAATTGGAATGTTATTAGCTTTAGGTAGAAGATCAAATCTTCCTACAATTAAATATTTTTCAGTTGGGTTTATAGAGTTTTGGAGAGGGGTTCCTTTAATAACAGTTTTATTCATGTCGTCTGTAATGTTCCCAATGTTTTTACCAGAAGATTTTTTCATGGATAAGTTAGTTAGAGTCATTATTGCAATATCTTTGTTTGAAGCAGCTTATGTAGCAGAAGTAATAAGAGGTGGATTACAGGCACTACCACGAGGCCAATACGATGCTGCAAAATCTCTCGGGATGGGATATTGGAAAATGCATATTTTTGTGATTTTGCCACAAGCATTAAAACTGGTAATTCCTGGTATAGCAAATACTTTCTTAGCATTAGTTAAAGATACTCCACTAATTTTTGTTGTAGGTTTGATGGAAATTGCTGGAATGTTAGGATTAGCAAAAACAAATCCAAAATGGCTAGGTTTTGCAATGGAAGGTTATGTTTTTGCTGCTATAATTTTCTGGATAATTTGTTATGCTATGAGTAAATATAGTTACAATTTAGAACTTAAGTACAAAACTGAAAGATAAATAATGTCTGATCCAATAATCAAAATAGAAAATATGAATAAATGGTTTGGTGATTTTCAAGTTTTAAAAGATATTAATTTATCTGTTGAAAAAAATAAAAAAATTGTTGTATGTGGACCATCTGGTTCAGGAAAATCTACATTAATACGATGTGTTAACAGATTAGAAGAACATCAAAAGGGTTCAATTATAGTTGATGGAACTGAATTAAATGAAAACACAAAAAATATTGAACAAGTAAGAGCTGAAGTTGGAATGGTATTCCAACAATTTAATTTATTTCCCCATCTTTCTATTTTAGACAATTGTACTTTGGCTCCAATCTGGGTAAAAAAAATGCCAAAAAAAGATGCTGAAGAATTAGCAATGAATCAATTAAAGCAAGTACAAATAGACGATCAATCAAATAAATTTCCAGGTCAATTATCAGGTGGACAACAACAAAGATGTGCAATAGCAAGAGCTCTTTGCATGCAGCCTAAAATAATGCTTTTTGATGAACCAACATCTGCTTTAGATCCAGAAATGATTAAAGAAGTATTGGATGCAATGGTAAATTTAGCCAAACAAGGAATGACTATGATAGTTGTTACACATGAGATGGGTTTTGCTAAAGAAGTTGCCGATGAAGTTATTTTTATGGATGAGGGAATGATAGTAGAGAAAGCTATTACAAAAGAATTTTTTGCTAACCCTAAAAACGATAGGACTAAACTTTTTTTAAGCCAAATTTTATAATTATAATCTCATTAAAAAACATCAATTTTTACAGTCAAATTACTGTAAAAAACCCTTTGTCAAGCCATAAAATAAGGAAAAAAAAAAATTTTTTATAGTCATTTTAGACTTGCACTCTTATAAAAATATATATTGAATATCATAATTATATATTACTTAAGAGGGGTCTTAATGGAGGATAATTTTAATAAACACTTGGGCAACAAGCTAAAACTTAGAAGACTAGCGCTAGGTTTAACTCAAACAAAAGTTGCAAAAGCAATCAATGTTACATTTCAACAAATACAAAAATATGAGAAAGGTACAAATGGAGTAAGTTCAATTAGACTTCTTCAGCTTTCTAATTATTTAAAGGTGCCAATAAACTATTTCTTTGAGGATTTTTCAGATTATGCAATCAACATTGAAAAATCTAAAGAAGGACACATGAATGTTAATTATAATTTTTTAGTAAAGCTTTATTCAGAGCTTAATGCTGATCAAAAACTAAAATTTAGTAAAAATATTCAGTCTTTACAGATACCGATAACTAAGGTTATTTAAACTTGGCTCCTCGGGCAGGACTCGAACCTGCGACCAATTGATTAACAGTCAACTGCTCTACCAACTGAGCTACCGAGGAATGTAAAATCAGAACTTACTTTTTTTTGAAATTAACACAACAGTTTTTTTGGAGGCAACGCCCGGAATCGAACCGGGATACAAGGATTTGCAATCCTCTGCGTAACCATTCCGCCACGTTGCCATATAAAAGGATACTAAATCAATTTAATTAATGTTTATATAATTGTTTTTTTGATTTAGTCTATAAATATTCACTATAATTTCATTATTGTTTATTCAAATGATTAATTTATAAACTAAAGAGCTATGAGTTCTGATAAATACAACCATTCTGAAGTTGAAACTAGAATTTATTCATATTGGGAAAAAAACAATTTATTTAAACCTAAAAAAAATAAGAAAAAATTTTCAATAGTAATACCACCCCCTAATGTGACTGGAAGTTTGCATATGGGTCATGCTTTAAATAACTCAATTCAAGATTTGTTAACACGCTATCATAGAATGAATAATTATGAGACTTTATGGCAACCGGGAACTGACCATGCTGGAATAGCAACTCAAGCTCTTGTTGAAAAAAAACTAGCAGGAGAAAATATTAATAAAAATGATTTAGGCAGAAGTAAATTTATCAAAAAAGTCTGGGAATGGAAAAGTGAATATGGTGACATAATAATTAACCAGTTAAAAAAATTAGGTTGTTCATGCGACTGGTCAAGAAATGCTTTTACGATGGATAAAAATTTATCTGAATCTGTAATAAAAGTGTTTGTTGATCTTTATAATAAAAAATTGATCTATAAATCAAAGAAACTTGTCAACTGGGATACTGTGCTTAAAACAGCAATATCTGATCTAGAAGTAGATCAAAGAGAGGTTAATTCTAAGCTTTATTATATAAATTATCCAATTGAAGAAACAAATGAATTTATAACTATTGCTACAACAAGACCTGAAACAATGCTTGGAGATACAGCAGTTGCAGTAAATGCTAAAGATAAAAGGTACAAAAAATTTGTTGGAAAAAATGTTATTTTACCTTTGGTAGGAAGAAAAATTAAAATTATAACAGACAATTATGCTGACCCTGAACAGGGAACAGGGGCTGTTAAAATTACACCAGCTCATGATTTTAATGATTATGAAGTAGGCTTTAGAAATAAACTTGAAATTTTAAATATATTTACTGATGATGGTAAAATTAACAAAAATGCTCCAAGTGAATTTGTTGGTTTAGATAGATTCCAAGCTCGAAAAAAAATATTAAATAATTTAACCGAAAAACAATTATTGGTTAAAGAAGAAAATATTAAAAATAAAGTACCTTATGGAGATAGGTCAAACTCAATTATAGAACCTTATTTAACTGAGCAGTGGTTTGTTGATGCAAAAAAACTTTCAGTAAAAGCCAAAAAAATTGTTAAATCAAATAAGACAAAATTTTATCCTGGAAACTGGTCTAAAACTTATTTTCAATGGATGAATAATATTGAGCCTTGGTGTATTTCAAGACAACTTTGGTGGGGACATCAAATCCCTGCGTGGTATGGACCTGATAAGAAAATATTTGTTGGCAAAACTGAAATTGAAGCAAAAAAAATTGCTAAAAAGTATTATAAAAAAGATGTTAAATTATTTAGAGATCCTGATGTTTTAGACACTTGGTTTTCATCAGGTTTATGGGCATTTGCTACATTAGGTTGGCCAGCAAAAAATGATTATGTTAAAAAGTTTTATCCTACATCTGTTTTAGTCACAGGCTTTGACATTATATTCTTTTGGGTTGCCCGTATGATTATGTTTGGTATGGAATTTTTAAATAAAGAGCCTTTTAAAGATATTTATGTCCATGCTTTAGTTAGAGATGAAAAAGGACAAAAAATGTCTAAGTCTAAAGGTAATGTTATTGATCCTTTAGAGCTTATAGAGAAATACAGTGCTGATGCTTTAAGGTTTACATTGCTTTCAATGGCTTCCCCAGGAAGAGATGTTAAATTGTCTGAGGATAGAGTTAAAGGTTATAGAAACTTTTTAAATAAGCTGTGGAATGCTAATAACTTTTTAATTCAAAATAAGTGTTCGTTTAAAAATATCCAAAAAAAACCAAAAATTTCAATTAATATCAATAAGTGGATATATGCAGAGTTGTTAGAAACTAAAAAAAATGTTGAAAAAAATATTAAAGATTACCGTTTTGATGAAGCAGCAAGAAACTCTTACCAATTTGTATGGCATTCTTATTGCGATTGGTATTTAGAGCTTACCAAGACCATTCTTTATTCCAATGATAAAAAGTCTATTAAAGAAATAAGAGAGGTATCTAGCTATATATTTAAGGAAATCCTTATATTAATGCATCCTTTTATACCATTTGTAACAGAAGAGATTTGGTTAAAAAATAAGTTAGACAATTCAAAAAAAAACTATCTTATGCTGGCAAATTGGGCATCAGGTAGCTCAAAAAAGGACCAAGATTTTAAAGAAGTTGAAAAAATTATTAATATAATTTCTCAAATAAGATCATTTAAAAATGAGCTAAACGTAAGTCCAGGTTCATTTGTGGATATCTCTTTAAGTAAGATTAGTGCAAACAATAAAGCCTTTTTTAAACATAACAATACAGTTCTCAAAAAATTGGGCAGAATTAATAATTTTTTTGATAAAGATAAAGAAAAACCTTCAGCTACAATAGTGATTTCTGGAGATATATTTAAAGTTTATTTTGAAGAAAATGTAGATTTGGGCGTAATAAAAGAAAACTTATTAAATAAACAAAAAAAATGCCAAAATGAAATAGATAAGATCAATTCTCGGCTTAATAACAAAGATTTCATATCAAGAGCACCAAAACATATTGTTGATCAGGAAAAAACTAACTATAATAATTTGAAAAACGATATTAAAAAAATATCATTAACAGTAAAGAGTTTATAATGGCGAAATTTAACAAAAAAAAATTACCAAGTAGACATACATCATTAGGGCCGGATAAAGCGCCACAAAGATCCTTTTATTATGCAATGAATTTAACCGAAAAAGATGTTGCTAAACCATTTGTTGGAGTGGTTTCAACTTGGAATGAAGCGGCACCTTGTAATATAGCATTAATGAGACAGGCACAGTCTGTTAAAAAAGGTGTTAGCCTTTCAGGCGGTACACCAAGGGAGTTTTGCACAATTACTGTTACTGACGGTATTGCTATGGGTCATGAAGGAATGAAATCTTCACTTATCTCAAGGGATGTAATTGCAGATTCAACCGAATTAACAGTAAGAGGGCATTGTTACGATGCTCTAGTTGGAGTTGCAGGTTGTGATAAATCTTTACCAGGATTAATGATGGCTATGGTTCGGCTAAATGTTCCAAGTGTTTTTATATATGGTGGTTCAATACTTCCGGGTAGATTTAATGGAAAAGATGTAACTGTAGTAGATGTATTTGAAGGTGTTGGAAAATATTCTTCAGGAAAAATGACTAAACATGCATTAAGAAAATTAGAATTAATAGCATGCCCAAGCGCTGGAGCATGTGGTGGACAATTTACCGCTAATACAATGGCATGTGTTTCTGAAGCAATTGGTTTAGCTTTACCTTATTCAGCTGGTACTCCTGCACCATACGAGCAGAGAGACAAATATGCATTACAAAGCGGTAAGGCAGTAATGAATTTATTAAAAAGAAATATCAGACCAAGACAAATTGTAACTCGAAAATCATTAGAAAATGCAGCTACGATTGTTGCTGCAACAGGTGGATCAACTAATGCAGCTTTACATTTACCAGCATTAGCAAATGAGATTGGAATTAAATTTGATTTAATGGATGTTGCAAAAATATTTAAAAAAACACCTTATCTTGCAGATTTAAAACCAGGTGGAAAATATGTTGCAAAAGATATGTGGCAAGCAGGTGGAGTTCCAATGTTACTTAAGACACTTATGGATGGTGGTTATATTCATGGAGATTGTATGACAGTTACTGGAAAAACTATGAGACAAAATTTAAAAAATGTTAAATTTAATCCAAAACAAAAAGTGATGCGTAAATATAACAATCCTTTATCGCCAGATGGCGGAGTAGTAGGTCTTAAAGGAAATTTAGCTCCTGAAGGTGCAATTGTAAAAGTAGCTGGATTAAAAAAATTACAGTTTACTGGAAGAGCAAGATGTTTTGATACAGAAGAGGCTGCATATAAAGCTGTTAAAAATAGGAAATACAAAGATGGTGATATTATAATAATTAGATACGAAGGACCAAAAGGTGGACCTGGTATGAGAGAAATGCTTCAAACCACAGGAGCGATTTACGGTCAAGGCAAAGGCGAGAAAGTAGCTTTAATAACTGATGGAAGATTTTCTGGTGCCACAAGAGGATTTTGTATTGGTCATGTTGGACCAGAAGCATCAGTAGGAGGACCAATAGCATTACTTAGAAATGGAGATATAATTGATTTAGATGCAAAAAAAGGAACTATTAATGTTCGTTTATCAAAGAAAGAATTAGCTAAAAGAAGAAAAAAATGGAAACCAAAGAAAATAAACTTTGGTAATGGCACACTTTGGAAATATGCTCAAACAGTAGGGCCAGCTTATTTAGGTGCACCTACACATCCTGGTGGTAAAAACGAAGTAAAAGTATACGCTGATATTTAATGAAAATAAGACCAGTTATTCTTTGCGGGGGCGCTGGAACAAGACTTTGGCCAAAGCAAAAAAAACATCAAGCAAAGCAATTTATTGATTTTGGAGGATGGTCTTTAATTCAAAAAACATTAGAAAGAATTAAAAAACCTGTTTTTGATTACCCTATAATAAGTACTAATTTAAAATATTTAAAAGATGTCAGAAAGTCTTTAAAAAAAAATAAAGTTAAAAAGTATAAAATAGTTCTAGAACCAGCAAAGAAAAATACTGCGCCAGCTATATTATCCTCAGCTTTAATCAAAGACATACCTTTAAAACAACCTTTAATGTACTTTGCTGCAGATCATTTAATTGAAAAATCTCATATTTTAAATAGATCCATTAATAAAAATAAGTCTAATTTAGATGATCAAAATATATTCATATTTGGTATTAAACCTACAAACCCATCAAGTGAATATGGTTATTTTTTAACTAAAAAAATAAAAAAAAATATTAATAAAGTTACAAAGTTTATTGAAAAACCAAAAACCTCTAAAGCTAAACAAGTTATTAAAAATAAAGGTTATTGGAACTCTGGAATGTTTTATTTAAGAAAAGACTCTATAATTAATAATTTTAAAAAATATCAAAATAAAACTTATAAAAGCTGTTTAGAGGCAATTAATAAAGCCAAATATAGAAACAATACTTACTACTTAAATAAAAAAGCATTTTCTAAATCAGTAGAAAAATCGTTTGATTATGCAATTTTAGAAAAAACAAAAAAAATTAATGCTATTAAATTAGATATACCTTGGTCTGATCTTGGAAGCTGGAGAGAAATATCTAAAATTTATAAAAGAGATAAAGCAAAATATTTTAAAAAAAAGAATGTTTATTATAGGCCGTGGGGTAGGTACGTTAACTTATTTGAGGGAAAAAACTTTCTTGTTAAAGAACTTACGGTAAATTCTAAATCATCTATTAGTTTGCAAAAACATCATCATAGATCTGAACACTGGATGATTACGCATGGTAAACCTAAAATTACTATTAATAAGCAAAAGTTTTATAAAAAGCCTGAGGAGTCTGTTTTTATACCAACAGGAGCTATACATAGAATTGAAAATTATTTTAAAAAACCTGTTAAAATTATTGAAGTTCAAACTGGTCCTATCCTTAAAGAAACTGATATAGTAAGATTTCAAGATATTTATGGGAGAATAAAGTAAACGATGAATATTACATCTGGTTATATTTTTCTATTTTTGGCAATAATATTTGGAATTTCTTCTAATGGTTTTTTAAAAACCACAAATGGTTTTACAAATATTTTTCCTACAATTTTTTGTGTTACATCGATTGTCCTTTGTTTATTTTGCTTATCTAAAGCAATGAATATAATTCCAGTAGGTTTTGCTTATGC
>CACDZF010000011.1 GCA_902557385.1 uncultured Pelagibacteraceae bacterium | reverse complement strand
TAAAAATTTTATTAGCAGCACCTAGAGGTTTTTGTGCAGGAGTGGATAGAGCTATTGAAATTGTAAAAAAAAGTATTGAAAAGTATGGTCCTCCAATTTACGTTAGACACGAGATAGTTCATAACAAGCATGTAGTTGAAAACTTAAAAAAAATTGGCGCAATCTTTGTAGAAGAGTTAAGTGAGATTGAAGATAAAACTAGACCAGTGATTTTTTCTGCACATGGTGTACCTAAAACTGTTCCTAAAGAAGCAAAAAATTTTAATATAGAATATATTGATGCTACTTGTCCTCTAGTTTCCAAAGTTCATAGAGAAGCAGAAAATTTACACAAGTCTGGTTCTCATATAATTCTTATAGGTCATAAAAACCATCCTGAGGTAGTTGGAACAATGGGTCAAATCCCCAAAGGAGGTATTGATTTAGTTGAAAGTGTTGAAGATGTTAATAAATATGAAAATAAAGAAAACAAAGATTTAGCTTTTGTAACTCAAACAACTCTTTCTGTTGATGATACAAAAGAAATTATCGATAAATTAAAAAAAAAGTTTCCAAATATAAAAGAACCAAAAAAGGAAGATATTTGCTACGCAACAACTAATAGGCAGGCGGCAGTAAAAAAAATAGCCAAAGAATGTGAAATGTTTTTTATCATTGGCAGTAGAAATTCTTCTAATTCAGTTAGACTGGTAGAAGTGGCAAAAAATTCTGGATGTTCCAAAGCTGAATTAATCCATTCAGAAAGTGTTATACCGTACGAAAAAATTGCAAATTGTTCTACAATAGGTATATCTTCTGGGGCATCAGCTCCAGAGATTTTAGTTGATGAATTTATTAAAAACTTAAAAAAAAAATTCGTACTAAAAATGGAAGAAATAGAAATAATTAAAGAAGAAGTTACTTTTAAAATTCCCGCAAAATTAAGTTAATGGCTGTTTTTACAAAAATAAATATTAAAGATATTTCTAAGATTGAAAATCAATTTAATTTGGAGAAAATAAAAATATTCAAAGGTATTAAAAAAGGTATTGAAAATACAAATTACCTTCTTCAAACTAAAAAAAATAAATATATATTGACAATTTTTGAAAAGAGAATTCATGGAGGATGTAAAAGCAAAGATCTTCCTTTTTTTATGAATTTGATGTCAAAACTTTCAAAATTAAAAATTAAATGTCCTGAACCGATTAAAAATAAAAATGGAAAGTTTATATTTAAATTGAAAAATAAAAATGCATGCATTGTTACATTTCTTCGGGGACAAGATAAAAAACAACTAAACGCTAATGATTGTTTTACGGTTGGTAAAAATATTGCAAAACTTCATAAAGTATCTGCTAAAATTAAGTTATTTAGAAAAAATTCATTTTCAGTTCAATCATGGCCTAAGATGTTAAATAAAATAGATAACAGAATTAATAAAGTTTCAAAAAATCTTAAATACACTATGAAAAGTGATCTAAAAATAATAAAAAAAAATTGGCCAAAACGACTTCCTAGTGGAGTGATACATTGTGATTTATTTGTTGATAATATTTTTTTCTATAAGAGAAAATTTTATGGTTTTATTGATTTTTATTTTGCCTCAAATGATTTTTTAACATATGAGCTTGCAACTTCTGTTAATGCGTTATGTTTTGATAAAAAAAACAATAAATTTTTATTGAATAAAAATAAATCTTCAAAATTGATTAAAGGTTATGAAATAGTAAGAAAACTAACAAGTGAAGAAAAGCAAAATTTTAATACAATTTGTAGAGGATCTGCTTTGAGATATCTTTTGACTAGATCGTATGATTATTTAAATACGCCAAAAAGTGCAGTAATTAAAATTAAAGATCCAAAGGAGTATGTTCAAAAGTTAAACTTTCATAGAAATATTAAATCCTTTAAAGAATATTTAAATTAATGATTAAAATTTATACTGATGGTTCTTGTTTAGAAAATCCAGGAAATGGTGGATGGGCAGCAATAATTATTGATGATGGAAAAAAAACTCAGATTAAAGGAAATAAAAAAAATACTACAAATAATCAAATGGAGTTGCTTGCTCCTATTGAGGCATTAAAGAAAATTCCTAAAGGTAGTAAAGTTCAAATTTTTACGGACTCTAAATATGTTAAGTCAGGAATTACGGAGTGGATACATAATTGGAAAAAAAATGGATGGAAAACTGCAAACAAACAAGAAGTTAAAAATAAAGAACTTTGGACAGAGTTAGATCTTCTAAATAATGAATTTGAAATAAGTTGGAATTGGGTAAAAGCACATTCAACTGATGAATTAAATAATGAAGTAGATTTGATTGCTAGAGAAGCTGCAAATTTATAAAATATTTAGAATAAGAATATGCAATATTTTTTTGCTCCCTTTATTGTTTTGATTATATTCGTACTTATAATGATGATAGTTTGAAATAAGCCTTGGCTATAAATTATTTATTTTTGCAATCATGCCCGCTTCGTAGTGGCCAGGAACGTTGCACGCCGCCTCTAGATCGGCATTAGTGTTAAATTTCCAAATTAATTCAGCACTCTGATTTGGTTCTAACAACACACTATTAGAATGAGAATGGCTCATAGAATGATCTTTTTTTGATAATTCTTTCATTTTTTTTTTATCAATTTTATCAACTAATAATATTTCATTTTCTACCATTTTCATCATTTCTGTTTGGTGTTTCAGGTGCATAGCTTTAGTAGCAATATTAAATTCATGAACTAGTTCTCCATAATTATAAACAATAAACTTTATGGTTTGGTTTTTTTTTATTTCAAATTTATTTGGCTCATAATAATTGTCATACATTTTAACTATGATAACTTTAGAAACTTCAACTGGATCTCCTTTTTCACCTATCATATTCATCGAGCCACCAAAAGAGATGCTTGGTATTAAAATTAATAATAATATAATTTTTTTCATACTTCTAAATTAAATTCGTTTAAAAAATTTAATAGTGTTAATTTTAGCACACCTGGCAACAGAACGCCCCTACATAATCTTATATTTTCTTAATTTTATTCTGCTTAACTTATCCTTGGCACAGTAGTGGCATATTAATCGTAATTGACATCGGAAATTCAAGGGATTTTTCTTACATCATATCAATACTACCAATAATATTAAATTTTTTATCAGAAATTATAATTTCACCAGAAGATGATCCTGTATTTAAAATTGATGAAATAACTACAAAGTGAGTTACTAAAACTAAATTTTTATCGCTATTCCAGTTTTTAATATAATTTTTTAAATCTTTAATTTGTTTTGCTTCATTTGCGGCGAATTTCTCATCATAAAATGAGTTTAAAGCATTAAATGTTTCAAAATTGTTAAATGCGTATTTTGCTGTATCTTTACATCTGCACCATTGGCTCGAAAGTACTTTATCAATTTTAATTTTATTATTTTTAAAAAATAGACCAATTTTTTCAGACTCCTCGATGCCTTTTTCATCCAAATTTCTTTGAGTAGAGCAATCATTTATATCGAAATTATTTGGATCACCATTTCCAGGTGCGATAGCATGTCTTATAAAAATTAATTTTTTACCTTCTTTAAGGGATTTTAAAATTTTATCATCAGAAAAGGCACTGTTATTGATGTTTAAAATTCCAATAAAAAAGATGATTACAATTTTTTTAAACACAAGCTTCTAAATTTTGCTTTTAATAAAGTTTTTTACATCCTCTGTATTGTTTTTTAATACTTGAAAATTTTCATCTTTATCTAGCACGTACTGAAGTTCCTTGGGTAATTTTTCGTACTTATTTATTGCATTATTTGTAGCATCTGGGAATTTACATGGGTGTGCTGTTGATAAAACAACACAATCATTAAAAGATAGTTTTTTTGCAACCCCTACTCCAACAGCTGTATGCGGATCTAATATTATATTATTTTCTTCATAATTTTTTTTAATAATATCTAAAGTTTCTTGTTCATTACAACTTTCAGATAAAAAATCCTTTTGAATTACATCTAAATTGTTCTTTTCAATTTGATAAGAATTTTGCTTAACTTTTTTCATAATTTCTGCTGTTTTTTCAGAGTCGGAATTATTTACATGGTATATTAACCTTTCAAAGTTACTTGCTAATTGAATATCCATACTCGGTGACAATGTTTCTTTAACTTCTTTAGAAACATAATCTCCTTTTGAAATAGCTCTATGCAAAATATCATTTTCGTTTGTCGCAACAATTAATTTATCAATTGGCAAACCCATTTTCTTTGCAAGATAACCTGCAAAAACATCACCAAAGTTTCCAGTTGGAACAGAAAATGAAATAGTTTCTTTCCCTAATTTAAAATATGAGTAAAAATAATACACTGCTTGGGCAATAATTCTTGCCCAATTAATTGAGTTCACACCTGACATATTTATAGATTTAGAAAACTCTAGATCAGAAAACATTTGTTTTACGATATTTTGACAATCATCAAAGTTTCCATAAATTGCAATATTAAAAACATTATTTTCTTCAACAGTTGTCATTATTTTTCTTTGAACAGAAGAAATTTTGTTGTTTGGATGTAAAACAAATATATTTAAGTTAGATTTTCCTTTAATTGCGTCTATAGCTGCTGCTCCAGTATCACCAGAAGTTGCAACTACTATGTTTATTTTTTTGTCATTTTTCTTCAAATAATATTCATACAAATTCCCAATAAATTGCATTGCAATATCTTTAAATGCTAATGTTGGTCCGTGAAATAATTCTAATAATTTCATATCTCCAACATTTGAAATTTTAACCACTTCTTTTTCTCTAAATGTTGAATATGATTTTTTAATTAAAGATGAAAGTTCGTCTCTTGATATAAAATCTGCTGAAAATTGACTTATTATCTCAGTAGATAATTCATTATAATTTAAATTTTTTAGCTTTAATAATTCTTCTTTACTATAAGTTTTTAATGATTTTGGCACATAAAGACCTCCATCGTCAGCAAGTCCTTTTAAAAAAACTTCTCCAAAACTGTATTCTTTTTCTTTGCTTCTTGTGCTTATATATTTCATTTAGGGTATTCAAAAACACTGTAGCAAAATTTTTTTGGGGCGCAATCTTTAAATTAAATTATCTACTAAGAACAATACAAAAATTAAAAATAAATATATAATCGAATATCCAAAGACTTTTTTAGCTTTTTTTAAAACAAATTCATTTTTTTTGAATTTATATAAATCATAACAAATATAATTATAATAAAACGTAATTAGCAAAGAAATAATAAGAAAAACTTCACCTGTAAAACCTATAATATATGGCACAATAACTATTGGGAGCATAAACAAAGAATAAACAAAAATCTTTTTCTTTGTTTCTTCAATTCCATTCGTGATAGGAAGCATTGGAATTTTGGCTTTTGCATAATCCTCAGCCTTGTAAAGACTCAAGGCCCAAAAATGTGATGGCGTCCAATAAAATATGATTAAAAAAAATGTAATTGGTTCAAGAGTTAAAGTATTTGTCGCTATAGTCCATCCAATAACAGGTGGCAAAGCGCCAGCGGCTCCTCCAATTACAATATTTTGTGGAGTTTTTCTCTTTAGCCAAATTGTATAAACAAAAAGATAAAAAGAAATTGTTATGAATAATAAAAATGCAGATAAGAAATTAGAAAAATAATAAAGTCCATAAATAGAAATAATTGATAAAACTATTCCATAAATTAAGGCATGTTCTTTATTAATTTTTCCAGTTGGAATTGGTCTAAGACAAGTTCTTGTCATTAGTTTATCGAGATCTGCCTCATACCACATGTTCAATGCACCAGCTGCGCCTGCGCCAATGGTAACAAAGAAAATACTTATCATGGCGTCAAATAAAGGAATGGTTTGTGGAGATGTTAATAAGCCAACTGCGCAAGTAAATATAACAAGAGACATTACTCTTGGTTTCATTAACAAAATTAATGATTTAAAATAACTTATTAAGTTAAATGAAGAAGTTTGATTTTTTAAAGTATCGCTAGACAAGGTTAATCCACATTTATTGAAACAAATACTACTAATAAGATCATTCCAATAATAAGTATATGATTACCTAAATCAAATATTTCGACTTTACTATTTTTTTTATCGATAAGTTTTCTATGTATCGGCAAATTATCGTAAGGATTTATTTTTATTTCTTTTCCTTGTTCTTTTTCATTCTCAACTTTTATAGAAAAACCAAACCAAGTTATGTAAATAAATAAAAGAAAAAATAATAAAAATCCAGCGAGTATAGAATATCCATCCATTAATCTTTATCCTCCTACTGCAAAATAAAATATTCTAGTAAAGAGAGTGTATTCAAACTCAGCAACCATGAGAAATATAAAACACGCAATTGCTGTCATTGGCCATAAAAGAACATTTACCAGTGCATACCTCTCCCAAAATAAGTGCATAAAAAAAGCCATAATAAGCCCAGCTTTCAAAAACATAAAAAACAATATTAAAGACCATCTTAGCATCCCCTGGAACTGATACCAATCGACCATATATGAAAAAAAACTTAAAACAAACAATAGACCCCATATCCAAAGATAAATTCCTATCTTATGAGTTGAGGCTTGTTCTTTTTTTTTTGTTTCATCCATAAATCAAATTACCATAAATAAAAAAATGCGAAAATAAATACCCATACTAAATCAACAAAGTGCCAATACAATCCAAGAATTTCGATTTCTACATAATCGCCCTTCATTGTAGTAAACCAGCCTCTTTTACCTTCGTCATAATGGCCTGCAAATACTTTATATGCATAAATAAATAAGAAAATTACTCCGAACGTAACGTGGGTTCCATGAAACCCTGTTATCATAAAGAAAAAAGAACCAAATTGAGGTGCGCCAAAAGGATTTTCCCATGGCCTTACCCCTTCATGAATTAGTTTTGACCATTCAAATGCCTGCATACCAACAAAAGTTAATCCACCTAGTGCAGTTGCTAATACAAGCCAACCACACATCTTTCTATTTTTTTCATATCCATATTTAACTGCAAGGGCCATTGTTCCGCTACTCGTAATCAAAACAAATGTCATTATCGCAATCAATAAAAGTGGAACCGGAACTCCAAATGCATTAAGAGCAAATACTTCGCTTGGGTTAGGCCACTCAACTGGCGTCGATCCTCTCCCTTTCATGTATGAAATTAAAAAACAACTAAATATAAATGTATCACTTAATAAAAAGATCCACATCATTGCTTTACCCCAATGTACACCTTTAAACATGGTTTGGTCAGAACCAGTGTCTTGAGCCATGCCTCTAAATCCAGGTTTAAGTTCCAGTCCTTCTATTTTAGGGTCTGACATATTATTGATTATCTATGTTTTTTCTACTCCGGTGTTTTGAACTTCACTTGGAGGAGTTGTTTGAGTTATAAAATCCTCTTTTGCTCCTGGAACACTATAGTCGTAACACCATCTATGAACCACTGGGAGTCTATCGCCCCAATTTCCATGTTCAGGTGGAACTGACGGTGTAAGCCACTCTAGAGAACATGCTTTCCAAGGATTGGATCCTGCTCGTTTTCCAGTTTTCAAAGTTTTTATAATGTTATAAATTAATATAAATTGTGCAGCTCCAACTAGGAAAGCCGCAAGACTTATAAATTCGTTCATTCCAACAGCCGATGTCATATATGGACTGTCATACATTTCAAAGTATCTTCTTGGTACTCCAATAAATCCTAGATAATGCATTGGGAAATATATTGAATATGCTCCTAAAAAAGTTGTCCAAAAATGCCACTTGCCTAATTTTTCATCTAAGAATCTCCCTGCTACTAGAGGAAACCAATGGTAAACTGCGCCCATAATTACCATAAGTGGTGCTATACCCATTACCATATGAAAGTGTGCAATAACAAAATATGTATCTGACAATGGTACATCAACAGAAACATTCCCTAAGAAAATACCTGTAATACCTCCGTTTACAAATGTTACTATAAAACCAAGGCACCAAAGCATAACGGTATTCATTCTAATATTTCCTCTCCAAAGGGTTAAAATCCAGTTATAAACCTTCATGGCGGTGGGAACCGCTATAATAAGTGTTGTGGTTGCAAAAAAGAAACCAAACCAAGGATTCATTCCACTAACATACATATGGTGAGCCCAAACAAAAAAGCTTAAAGCTCCAATACCAACGATGGCCCAAACCATCATTCTGTAACCAAATATATTTTTTCTAGAATGAACTGATATTAAATCTGAAACTATTCCAAATGCTGGCAGTGCAACAATATAAACTTCTGGGTGTCCAAAAAACCAAAATAAGTGTTGGAAAAGAATTGGACTTCCTCCACCATATTCTAATACTTCGCCAGCTTTTAATATAGTTGGCATAAAAAAACTTGTTCCTAAAACTTTATCTAAGCTCATCATTAGAGCGCCTACTAATAAAGCTGGGAAAGCTAACATTGCTAAAACAGTTGCTGTAAAAATACCCCAAACTGTAAGAGGCATTCTCATTAATGTCATGCCTCGAGTACGTGCTTGCAAAATAGTAATTAAGTAGTTTAGTCCTCCCATAGTAAATCCGGCTACAAACAAAATTAAAGATCCACACATTAATAATATACCTGCTCCAGATCCTGGAGTTCCTTCTAAAATAGTTTGTGGAGGATAAAGTGTCCATCCAGCTCCAGTTGGTCCACCCGGAACAAAAAAGCTTGCCATTAAAACTCCAACAGCAATAAAAAACATCCAAAAACTGACCATGTTAAGATAAGGAAAGACCATATCTCTAGCTCCAACCATTAATGGAATTAAGTAATTTCCAAAGCCTCCAAGAAAAAGTGCCGTTAAAAAATAAACCACCATTATCATTCCATGCATGGTAACAAACTGATAGTAGTGCTCTGCAGTCATAAAACCGGCTGCTCCTGGAAACCCTAATTGTAAACGCATTAACCATGAAAGAATAAGACCTACTATTCCAGTAAATGTTGCTAGAAGAAAATATTGTACACCTATAACCTTAGCGTCCTGACAGAAAACCCATTTAGTAATAAAACTGTGTCCATGATACAAATCTTGCTCTTCTACTTCAGCAGGTCTTACATAATCTATATCTGGAGCAGCACTAGAACCTCCACCAGAAATAGTTTCTGAAGATTGAGCGTGAATTGTTTTATTATCGTTAAATTCTTCTGACATTTTTTTCCTTTATATATATTAATATGTTTATCATTTAATCAGTTTTTTTTGCTAATTGTTTTTTGTTAATTTCTTTATTTTCCTGCTTTGCTATTAAATCTGCATAAGTTTCTTGCTGTCCAAGCCAGTTTTTATAATCTTTTTCATCTTGAACGATAACTCCACCTCTCATTGCATAATGTCCTACCCCGCAATATTCAACACACAAAACTTCATACTCTCCTACTTTATTAGGTTCGAACCAGTAATAAGTTACAATTCCTGGAACCGCATCCATTTTTGCTCTAAATTGAGGAACATACCAATTGTGAAGAACATCAACTGATCTTAGTAATATTTTAACTGGTTTATCATTTTGTAGATTTAAAACATCGCTTTGTATCATTACATCATCTTTTCCATAAGGATCGTCTGAGTTAATTCCAAAAGGATTATCATCATTTATGTTAACTATTTGGGTTGTACCTAATTTTCCATCTTTTCCTGGAAGTCTATATTGCCATCCCCACTGCCAAGCCATCACATCAACTTCAATTGCGTTCTTAGGAACGTTAACATAATTATTCCAGATGACGAGCCCCGGAGCTAATAGAGCTACAACACCTATTGTAGTCGCCCATGTGAGTATTTTTTCTAATTTTTTATCTTCTGGTTTGTACTCCGCTCTTCTCTCTTCTTTATAAGAAAACTTAAAAACACAGTAAACCATGAAAAGGCATACAGCTATAAAAACACCTCCTCCAATCCAAAATGTTAAGGTTATAGTATCGTCCATTCCTCCCCAGTTGGAAGCGACGTCAGTCCAATACCAAGGGGTGAAAATATGAAATAATACTGACCCTAGAATGACCAAAAAAAATATAATACCTGGATGCATATACGTTTATATAGAATAAATATTATATAATTACCTATGACAAAATGTCATGAAAATTATTGAAATAAACTAATATAATCAACAATAATATGCTTGGCAAAATTGGAATATTAATAACAATACTCGTTTTAGTTTTACTTTTCTTCTTTGTAATATCTTTTGGAGCAGGAGCATTTTCAAAAGACAAAGTAAAACCTGAAACAAAAAGATATTTAAAGTCCGTAAATATATTATTAGTTATAATTGCTGTAGTTGGAGCTGTTTTAGTTTTATTTCTTTAAACTCTTATGAAACTAATGATTTACACCAATCTATAAATGTATCGTTAAAAACATAAATCATAAGAAAAAAACCTAACCATACAATTAGTAAAAAGGTCCAATACCAAGAAAGTGCTGAAATATTTTTTTCCTCGTCTAAGATTTTATTTTGTTCTAATTTAAGAACTCTAGAAGAAACTTTTCCCCAAAAAAATAATCCACCTAAAAGATGTAATCCGTGAATTGCTGTAAATATATAAAAAGATGAAAAATAGGTATTAGTAGTTACATAATTTCCACTTTTCATTAATTGAGTCCAAAAAATCAATTGTCCGAAAAGAAATAGATAACTTAGCCCTCCAACAATTATTAAATTTTTTTTAACTTTTGAAGTTTCTTTTTTCTCTAAATCTTTAGTAATTCTACTAAAAAAATATGCTACAAAAAAAAGTATTATTGTATTTGCCCAAAGTAAATTTGGTTTTAATAAATACATTGTGTCTTGACCTGGGGGTATAGAATAAATGTAAGCGGTAAAAATTAAACTAAATAAAACTGTTCCAATACCAAATATAATTATCACTGCAGATTTTTGTGATGAAATATCAAAAGTTTTACCTGTGTGAGATGTATCCAAGACCATCTGGTCTTTATCCCAAGGTTTTTGTAATAATGTGCCAAAAAGTTTCTTTATTAAGTTGCTCATAAATTTTATATAATCACAAATATAATTTAATCAATAATGAAAGTAAAAACATCTATAATTGTAATCTGCGGTTGCTTGGTAATCTTTATATTTGTTATGCTTCCTATCTTCTTGTCAACTCAGTCTAAAAAAGATGATTATGTCGCATCTTTTAAAGGTTCAGAATTTTCTCTTAAAGATATGAATAACAATGTTATCAATGAAAAATCATTCAATGGACCTTTAACGGCAATTTTTTTTGGATTCACAAATTGTCCGGATGTTTGCCCAATGACATTAAACAAAATGGATATTGTTTTAGATAAGTTGAAAAAAGATAAAGAACAAATAAAATTATTTTTTGTTAGTGTTGATCCAGAAAGAGATACGCCCGAGGTTATAAAAGATTATTTAAGTTCTTATGAAAATAATTTTGTAGGAATTACTGGAGAAAAAGAAAAAATATTTTTACTTTATAAGTCTTGGGGAATCATGAGCCAAAAAGTATTTACAGAAAATGGAGAATATAACATAGACCATAGTTCCCCTGTTATATTGCTCAAAGATGGAAAATATGTAGCCAGAATATCTCATCGAGACGATATTAAAAAATCTTTAAAAATAATTAAAAAATATTTATAAATTATAAGCGTAATTAACAATTGATAGAGCTGAAATAGCCGCTGTTTCTGATCTTAAA
>CACDZF010000010.1 GCA_902557385.1 uncultured Pelagibacteraceae bacterium | reverse complement strand
TGATTGTTGCGGGTGCTGGTTCTGGTAAAACCAGGGTATTAACATCAAGAATTGCTCATATAATAAAAACGAAAAAAGCATTTCCTAATCAAATACTAGCTGTAACATTTACAAATAAAGCTGCCAATGAAATGAGAAATAGAGTTAGTTCAAATTTAAGCAAGGAAGCAATTGGACTTTCATGGCTTGGAACATTTCATTCAATAAGTGCAAAGTTATTAAGAAAACATGCGAGAGCTGTTGGTTTGAACTCTAATTTTTCAATAATAGATTATGATGATCAAATAAGATTAGTAAAAAATATTTGTAAATCAGAAAATATAGACATTAAAAAAATTTCACCTAATTTTATACTAGCGGTTATAGATAAATGGAAAAATAAAGGCTGGTATCCCAAAGATGTAATTTTAAAAAAGAAAGATATTTTAGAAAAAGGTTTCTTAAAAATTTATGAAATTTATCAATCTAAACTTTTAGATTTAAATGTATGTGATTTTGGTGACTTGATTTTACATTGTGTTAAAATTTTCGAAGAAAATAAAGATATAGCTGAATTATATTCCAAAAATTTTAAATATATTCTAGTAGATGAGTATCAAGACACTAACCATATACAAAGTAGATGGCTCAACTGCTTAACAGGTTACCATGATAACTTGTGCTGTGTTGGTGATGACGATCAATCGATTTATAGTTGGCGGGGTGCAGAAATTAAAAATTTTTTAGAATTTGATAAAGCCTATAAAAATACAAAAGTTATAAGATTAGAAGAAAATTATCGTTCAACTCAAAATATTTTAACAGTTGCTTCAAAATTAATTGAAAATAATAAAAATAGAGTTGGAAAAAATTTATATACTAATAGTAGCGACGGAGAGTTAGTTTATCTGGAGTGCTTTAGAAATGGAAAAGATGAAGCAACCGGAGTTAGTGATAGAATTGAAAAGCTAAAAAAAAAATTTTCTTTAAATAGTATTGCAATTTTAGTTAGAGCTATTTATCAAACAAGAGAATTTGAAGAAAGATTTCTTAAAATTGGTTTGCCATATAGAATTATTGGAGGTATCAAATTTTATGAAAGAGCTGAAATAAAAGATTGTATTTCTTATCTTAGATTAGTTTATCAAAATAAAGATGATTTAGCTTTTGAACGTATAGTTAATACACCAAAAAGATCAATTGGCGATACTACAATTAAACAAATTAATGAGTATGGAAAAAAAAATTCACTATCTTTAGAATCGTCAGCTAGAAAGCAAATTGAATTAAATTTAATTAAACCAAAAACAAAAATTGGACTTGGCAGTTTCCTAAATTTAGTTTCTAAATGGAGAGATGATTTAATAGTAAAAAAAATAAATCATGTTAAGTTGATGCAAACGATACTTGATGAGTCGGGTTATTCCTCAATGTTAAAAGATAAAAAAGATTTAGAAAATGAAAACAGATTAGAAAATATAAAAGAACTATTAAATGCTATGAAAGAATTTGATAATTTGGAAAGTTTCCTTGAGCATGTATCCTTGGCAACTTCTATTGATCAAAAATGGGATGGGGAAAAAATAAATTTAATGACAATGCACGGATCGAAAGGATTAGAATTCGATGTCGTATTTTTACCAGGATGGGAGGAAGGTTTATTTCCTCATCAAAAATCTATTGATGAAAAAGGACAAGATGGCCTGGAAGAAGAAAGACGACTAGCTTATGTGGGTATTACAAGAGCAAAAAAAATAGCAATAATTTCGTTTGCAATGAACAGATTTTATCAAGGCGATTGGATCGATAGTTTGGCATCTAGATTTTTAGACGAGCTCCCGGAAAAAAACTTAGAGAAGAATAATTATTACGATGAAGATCAATTAAATAACGTTGAAGAATTTGAATTTAATCAAGATTTTGAGTCACAAGAGCCAATAAAAAGTCCAGGTTGGATAAGATACCAAAAAAAATTAAAATGATTAGTGAAAGAATTAAGTTATTAAGAAAAAAGTTTATTATCAATAAAATTGATGGATATATAATTCCAAAAAATGATGAATTTTTTGGTGAATATTCAAATCAGGATAGATTAAAAACTATCTCAAATTTTGACGGGTCCGCGGGATTGGCAATCATTTTAAAGGATAAAAATTTTTTATTTGTAGATGGAAGGTACACAATTCAAGCAAAAAAACAGTCGGGTAAAAATTTTAAAATAATAGAAATTCACAAGTTTCTTCCTTATAAAATTATAAAAAATCTTAATATAGGTTTTGATCCAACATTATTTACAGAAAAACAATTAAAAGTATATTTTAATAATCTATCAACTTTAAAACCAATATCAGAAAATTTAATTGATGAAATCTACAAAAAAAAAATTACAATTTCTAAACCTTTCTTTTCTCTAAATAAAAAAATAACTGGAGAAAGCCATATCTCAAAAATTAAAAAAATTGTAAAAAAAATGGAAATACATAAAGCAGACTATATTTTTATTAGCGCTCCAGAAAATGTTGCGTGGTTACTTAATATCAGGGGCCATGATAACCCCAATAGTCCGATTCCAAATTGTAGAATGATAATTGGAAGAAAAAATGGAATTTTTTTATTCGTAGATAAAAAAAAGGTTTCAAAAATTATAAAAGAAAAAAAACTTAATAGTTATAAAATAATTAAACCAGATAACTTTGAAACAGTTATAAAAAATCTTAAAGGTAAAAAATTTATAATCGATTCATTAACTTGTTCAATAAAAAACGAAAATATTATAAAATCGAAATTTAAGATAATTCTTAAAAATGATCCTTGTTATAAATTTAAGTCAGTTAAAAACTCAACAGAAATAAAAAATATGATTAATGCACATATTGAAGATGGTGCAGCTCTAACAAAATTTATTTTTTGGATTAAATATAAAAATAAAAAAAAAATAACCGAAATTGATGCTGAAAAAAAATTAGAAAAATTCAGAAAAATGAATAAAAATTATTTATTTCCGAGCTTTAATACAATTGCTGGAACTGGATCTAATGGTGCTATTGTTCATTACCGAGCTACAAAAACTTCTAACAAAGTTATAAAAAAAAAAGATATTTTTTTATGTGACTCAGGTGGTCAATATAACTTTGGAACAACTGATGTTACTAGAACAATATGTTTTTCACGGCAAAAGAATTCTATTAAAAATATTTTTACTAAAGTTTTAAAAGGTCACATTGCAGTAGTTACTACAAATATTAATAAATTTAACAAAGGTAAACAAATAGATATAAGAGCTAGACAGTTTTTAAAAAAAGATGGTTTAGATTATGCTCATGGTACTGGTCATGGAGTTGGTTTTTTTTTAAATGTTCACGAAGGTCCACAGTCTATTTCTAAGTATAATTCTGTTAAACTTGAAGAGGGAATGGTTATAAGTAATGAACCAGGTTATTATAAAAAAGGACATTTTGGGATTAGAATTGAAAATTTAGTTTTTATAAAAAAACGTAATAAAAATTTAAATTTTGAAAATCTTACTTTGGCTCCTATTGAAAAAGACCTAATAAACTTTGATTTATTAAATAAGAAAGAAAAAGAATATTTATTCAAATACCATTTGAACGTTTATGCAAAAATATCAAAATTTTTAAATAAAGAAGAAAAAAAATGGTTGGCAAACTTAATTTAACATTTTTATCCATTCTTTTTGAGTTATTATTTTTATATTTAATTCTTTTGCTAAATTAATTTTTTTTGTAGTAGGTTTTTCTCCAATTATTAAGTAATCAAGTTTTTTATTTACATTACTTATTATTTTTCCTGAATTTTCCTCAATAATTGATTTTGCCTCTGCTCTGCTCATATTCTCTAGTTTACCAGTAAACATAAATGTTTTATTTTTCAATAAACCAGATTGGTTTAATAGAATGGCGTCTTTTATTTCTAAGATTTTTTTTAGTTCATGTAAAAAATTCTGATTAGTTTTATTTAAGAAAAAATTTACGATAGATTTAATTTGAGTATCTCCAATTCCATCAATATTTTTAAGTTCATGAGTATCTTTTTTTAAAGATAGATTAAAAAAATTATTTGCCGTTTTTAAATGTCTTGCTAAAAGCTTCGCATTTTCTTGTCCTATATGTCTTATACCTAAAGAGTAAATAAACTTATCTAAAGGGATGTTTTTTTTACTTTCAATTGCGTATTTTAAATTTGAAGCTGATAAATTTCCCCATCCATCCAAGTTTTTTATTTTTTTATAATCTAATTTAAAAATGTCCTGTGGAAATTTTATTAATTTAAGCTTCCAAAAATTTTCGACTATTTTTTTTCCAAATCCATCAATATTAAAAGCTTCTTTTGAAACAAAATGTTTAAGTTTTTCTATTGCCATTATATCACAATCAAAACCTCTATCAGGACATCTTCTTACCGCGTCAAATTTTTTAGTGACTTCGTTAAAGTCTTTAGTTGTTTCAAAACCACAAGGACATTTTGTTGGAAAAATAAATTTTTTAGAATCTTTTTTTCTTTTTTTTAAATCTACTGAAACTACATGCGGTATTACATCGCCCGCTCTTTCAACTGTTACAGTATCACCAACTCGTATATCCTTTCTAACAATTTCATCTTCATTGTGAAGGGTTGCATTTGATACAATAACACCTCCGATATTTACTGGTTTAATTTTAGCAACTGGAGTTAAAGCTCCGGTTCTTCCTACTTGAATTTCTATATCAAGTATTTTTGAAACAGAACTGTTTGCTGAAAATTTATGTGCAATAGCCCATCTTGGTGCATTAGTTACGTACCCAAGTCTTTTCTGTAATTCAAAATCATTTATTTTATAAACAATGCCATCTATATCGAAATTTATATCTTTTCTTTTTTTTTCTAAATATTCGTGATTTAAAATTAAATTTTTAATTCCTTTTATTTTTTTATTATATTCATTAGTTTTAAAACCCCATTTTTTCAAATTATTTAAAAAAATGGATTGAGATTGAAAATGCATTTTTTTTGCAAATCCAAATGTATAAGCAATAAATTTTAATGGAATTTTGCTTGTTACGGTCGGATCTTTTTGTCTTAAGCTTCCTGATGCTGCATTTCTTGGGTTAGCAAATTTATCATCTATCTTTTTAAAATCATCGTTTTGAATAAAAACTTCTCCTCTTATGTCTATTTCGGAGGGAAAATTTTTTTCATTAATAACTTTTGGTATATCTTTAATAGTCTTTAAGTTTTCCGTTATATCTTCACCTTCTTTGCCATCTCCTCTTGATAGACCTTGCACAAACTTTCCATCTTTATAAGTTAACGAGGCTGATATTCCGTCTATTTTTGGTTCTGCGCTATATTCTATTTCAGCATCTTCTTTTAAGCTTAAAAAATTACGTATTTTTTTTTCAAAATTTTCTAAATCTTCCTCATTAAAAGCGTTGGATAGTGATAACATTTGAATTTTATGCTTTACCTTTTTAAAGTTTTTTGAAGGTGTAAAACCTACAGTATTTGATGGAGAGATTTTGGACTTTAAAAATTTATGTTTTTTTTCTAATTCAATTATTTCTTTTTTTAAAAGGTCAAATTCACTATCAGTTATTTTTGGATTATTTTTTTCGTAATAATATTTGTTATATTCCTGAAAAAGTTTAATTTTTTTTAAATATTCTTTTTCAATTTTTGAAATTTTCATTTATTAAAAAAAAGATTTAAGTCTATCTCTAAGTTTCTTTTTTTCCTTTTTGGAAGTTTTCCTATCAATTGTATAATTTTTATTAAACACTCTATATGACTCTTTATACCACTCGCTTGATAAATAGTTATAGCCTAATGTATTAGCATATTTTTTTGCCTCAGATTCTAAACCAATTTTATAATGAACTTCTACCAATCTATGAAGAGCCTCTTCAATGTAAATGGTAGTATCATACTGGTTAACTATAACTTTTAACCTGTTTATTGCTGCTACCCATCTTTCTTTTTTTATATAATGTCTTGCAATATACATTTCTTTTGCAGCCAATAAATCATTTATCAAACCAAGTTTATATTTCGAGTCAATAGCAAAATCAGTCAATGGAAATTTTTGGATTACTAAATTAAAACTTTCTTTTGCATCAAGAAGTGGTTTTAAATCTTTTTTTTCGTCAACAATACTTTCGTAATGACACATTGCTAAAAGATAATATGCATAATCTAAATTGGGATCTTTAGGATATTTTTTTATAAATCTTTTTAGTTCATCTGACGCGCTGCTATAATATGCTTGAGAAAAATAACCATAAGATGCCATTAAAATTGCCTTCGCAGCCCATTCAGATTGTGGATATAAAAGTTCAGCTTCATTAAATTTTTTTGCTGCAAAATAAACGTCCCCTTTTTTTAATGCGTCCAATCCTTGTTTGTATGCAGACATCATTTGCCGATCCAAATTATCCTCTTGTATTATTGAATCAACTTTTTCAGGATTTCCAGAGCATGAGTTCAATAATAATATAAATATAATAAAAAAATTCTTAATATTGGTCATTAAAAAGTTTTAACAGATTTTTTTAAAAAATCTAAACTTTTAAGCTATTGATTTTAGATATCTTTTATTGATAAATGAGTGGGGAACTTTATTTTCTCTTACTTCAATAATTGAAAAGTTTGAATTGTTTGCAAAAACTTTCCTTAACAATTGATTTGTAAGTTTATGTCCACCTTGAGAACAAGTTAGTTTTCCGATAATTTTATAACCTGACAAATACAAGTCTCCCATACAGTCAAGAATTTTATGATTTACGAACTCTAATTTATTTCTTAAGCCACCTTTATTCAAAATTTTTTCATTCTGAACTACAATAGCATTTTCTAACGACCCACCTTTTGCTAAATTCATTTTTTTTAATTTATCTATATCCTCATATAAACAAAAAGTTCTCGAATTAAATATACTAGAAAGATCATCTTCGTAAACTTTAACTAAATTTCTTTGTTTGCCAATTAAAGAATTATTATATTTAATTTCAAAATCTATATCCAAACTTAGTTTGCTTGGCTCTAATGAAATAAATTTATTTCCATCTTTAAAATTAATTTCTTTTTCAATCTTAATAACTTTTATAGGTAAGTTACTAATTTCTAATCCTGATTTATCTATTGCATCTACATAGTGTTGAGCTGATCCATCTAGAATTGGAAGTTCATCTCCGTCTACTTCGACTAAAGCATTATCAATTCCTGTCCCGTAAAATGCACCCATTAAATGTTCGATAGTTGAAATTTTTACACCATAATCATTTGAGATTGTTGTACAAAAAAGTGCGCTACTAACATTAAAAATTCCTGGAATTACTATATTATTATTTTTTAAATCAGTTCTTTTGAAAATAATTCCAGTATTTGCTTGGGATGGTTTAATCTGCATATTAACCAACTTTCCAGAATGAAGTGCAACACCCTCAAAAGTAATGGTTTTTTTTATTGTTTTTTGATTTAAAACTGACATCGAGAACTTATAAAAGTTAAAGGAAAGAAATAAAAAACAACAAATGTTACAAGAAAATACAGATTTTTATCTAAAAAGATGAAAAAGTTTCTCAAAAAAACCTTTTTTTTCTAATTTTTTTGGAACTATTACAACTTCCTGTTTATTGAAGCCATTCTTTAATTTATAACTAATCTGGCAAAGATTTTTTGCATCACTATCATCAATAAATGATTTGGCATATTTAGAACAAATGATTTTATCAATGGTAATTTGAAAATTACTAAATAGAAGCTCTATTTTTTTAATCAAATTTTTAGGAAAGCAAATAAATTTAATTTCTATAGAAATTTTATTACAATCGATATCCACAGGAACAAAAGTATAATCTATATCATTAACAATATATTTTTTTATAATTATATGGACAATTTGCTTTTCAGGATATGCTCTAGCAATTTGTTGTTTTGCGTCTTGAATAAGATGTTTAACATCTTTTTGCTGAATTTTTTTATTATCAAGTTTTTTTGTTAAAGATATATAAATAGGCAAAGTACTAGCCGTATCTACTATTAAAGAAATATTGTTAACAAATGAATTTATCTTTTTTTCCACTTGTTTAATATTTTTTTCTAATTGTTTTTCTAATTTTTGAAAATCAGTGTTTTCTGAAATAGAATTAATATTAATATTCTCTTCATTAAAAAAAGATAAACTATTATCTGATTGTTTAAAAACACCAATAATTAACTTTTTTCCATTTAGGCCAAAATAAACATCATTTTCATTCATGTGCAAAAATTATTTTGTTACTAAACCTCAAATCAATTATGTTTTTATCCTTAAATTCTTCTTTTTTTAATACTTCATAAATCGAATTTAACTTAAGTTCCAAATTTTCGCTTGGTAATTTAAATAATTTATTATCTTTAGTTTTTATATCCCATCTTCCAGAGGGGAAAAAATAAAATTCTTTAACTGTATTTAAATCAAATTTTGATTTTTTAATGATCTTTACAAATTCAATAAAACTATATGGGTCAACTTTACCAAATACATATGGTAGATTTTTTTTTGTATTTTCATAATCAATAAATTTACCGTTAGACCCAATAAAAAAAGAATTTCCGTCAATATTTGTAATACCTAAAAATTCTGTTTTTTTAATTTTAACTTGTATCGTATTAGGATAAATTTTTTTTATTTCAAAAGAACTTATTAAATTATTTTTTTCCAAGGTTTTTAATAAAACTTCTTTTTTAATTAAAAAAATATTTTCAAATAATATTTTGTTAATCTCTTTTGTGATTTGCAAATTATTTTTTTCTGAAAGTCCTGAAACTTTAATATTATCAACATTAAATTTAAAAAAATGTGAATTAGTAAAATGTATATTATTAAGTGTACTTAATAAAAAAAAAATAAATAAGTAAATATAAACCTTATTTTTTTTATCTATTTTTTGAAGCATCTTTTAAAATCCACTGAATTAAACTAGCAAAATTAATTCCTCTAAAATTTGCAATTTCAGGAACTAATGAAAGTTTAGTCATGCCAGGTTGAGTATTTAGTTCCAATAAGTAAAATTTATTTCTAAAAAATTTGAAATCTGATCTTGTAACTCCTTTGCAACCAATTAATTTATGAGCCTTTAATGCTATGTTCATTATTTCTTGCATTTTTTTTCTTTTTAGATCAACTGGAATTATGTGTTTCGTTTTTGCTTTGACGCTATATTTTGCTTTATAATCATAAAATTTTCTTTTTGGCTTTAATTCGATAGCACCTAATTTTATATTACCCATTATTGCCACCTGAATTTCTCTACCAGGAATAAACTCTTCTATTAAAATTTCATTATAATTTGATATTTTTTTGAGATTTTTTATTAAATTTTTTTTTGTACAAATATAAACATTTACACTTGAACCTTCATTGATTGGCTTAATCACAACTGGAAATTTTAATTTTTTTTGAATTAATGAAATTATATTTTTATTCTTTTTATTAAAATTATACTTAATGAATTTTGGTGTAAGAATTTTATTGCTCAAAAAAATCTTTTTAGATATTTCTTTATCCATAGCTATTGCTGATGCAAGTACACCAGAGTGAGTGTAATTAATTTTCTGTGACTCAATAATGGTCTGTATATAGCCGTCTTCGCCAAATTGACCATGAAGAGCATTAAATATTATATCTGGTTTAAAAGACTTTATTTTTTTTAGAAAATTACTATCTGGTTCTGCAATAATTGATTTATAATTTTTATTTTTTTTAAGTTCCTTATAAACGCTTCTAGCAGTTTCTAGGCTTATAAGTCTTTCTTTAGAAATGCCACCACCTAGAATAATAACCTTTTTTTTCATTTTATTATCTCAATCTCTGTTTCTATATCAATTCCGGTTTTAGACTTAACTTTTTGCTTCACAAAATCTATTAAATTTTTCATATCTCTAAATGTTGCATTATTCCTATTTACAAAAAAATTGCAGTGTTTTTGAGAAATCTCAGCATCACCAAATTTAGTATCTAAAGGTACTGATTTTTTAATTAATTCCCAAACTTTTTCTTTAGTTTGATTTATAGGATTTTTAAAAGTACTACCTCCAGTTTTTATTTTAGTTGGTTGTGAGTGATCCTTTTTGTTCTTCAAAGAATTTATATTATTTTGCACTATCTGTTTTTCTTGAACTTCACCTCTAAAAGAAGCGCTTAAAAAAATTAAATCTCTATCTAAATCATTGCCTCTATACTTAAATTTAATTTTAGACGATGGAATTGTTAGAATTTTACCATTTCTATCTACCGCTTGTATTGATAACAAAATATTTTGAAATTCTCTTTCAAAACATCCTGAATTCATTTTTAATCCACCTCCAATTGTTCCAGGTATACACGACAAAAATTCAAACCCTCCGATGTTATTTTCACATGCAAATTCTGATAGCTTTTTATCACTAGTAGCGCTTCCTGCTACCAATGTTGTTTCGGACAGTAGTGATATGTTTGAGAAATTCTTACCTAATTTAATAATAATTCCTTCAAACAGACTATCGTTAATAAGGACATTAGATCCAGCACCTAACAGAAATATTTTCTCTTTTGATCCAAACTTTTTTAAAAATAAAATTAGTTCATTTAAGCTTTCAGGTTTAAAATACGCTTTAGCAACACCACCAATATTAAACCAGTTCATTTTTTTGATATCATAATCGAAAATAAGTTTTCCTTTAATATCTTTTGAAAAATTTTTTAATTCACTTACTTCGCTCATAATAACTTTGGTAACTCTTTCATCCAGCTAGAAATAGAACCAGCTCCCATTCCAATAACAACTTTATTGCCATAAATATGTTGTTTAACAAATTTGCTCAATTGATATTGATCTTTGACTAAATAAACTTTTACATCTGATTTTTTAGAAATTTCTTTTGCAAAATTTAAATAATTAAATCCTAATTTTATCCTTTCACCAGCCTTGTATATTGGGCATAAAATAACTCCTTCTGCTTTTTTGAAAGATAGGCTAAATTCATTTCTTAAATCTTTCAGCCTTGATATTCTATGAGGTTGAAATACACAAAATATTTTCTCCTTTTTGTATACTTTATCAACACCTTCAATCAGTTCTTTAATTTCTGTTGGATGATGTGCATAATCATCAAAGAAATTGACTCCTCTATATGAAAATATTTTATTGAATCGTCTTTGTACTCCTTCAAATTTTCTAAGAGATTCTTTTATGATTTTTTTAGATATTCCTATTGTAAATCCAACAGCTACAGCAGCTGTAGCATTTCTAATATTGTGTAAGCCAAGTAAAGGAATATTTAAATCTTTTATGATTGTTTTTTGTTTAGCTGGTAATAATATTTCTATATCGAATATTGATAATTCCTTGTGTTGTCGAATATTTTTTATTCTAAAATTAGAGTTTTTATTAATTCCATAAGTATAAAAATTTTTAGTTTTAATTTTTCTAATTAATTCATTGTTAACTTTATCATCAATACAAATAAAAGATTTACCAAAAGATGGAACTTTATTAATAAATTCTAAAAAATGATTTTTTAATTTATCCATAGATTTATAGTAGTCCATGTGTTCTCTATCTACGTTTGTAACGATTGAATATGTGGGTGGAACTTTTATAAAACTACCATCAGACTCATCAGACTCTAATACGCACCATTTACTTTTCCCTAGTCTTGCAGAGCTCTGTAAAGAGTTTATAACTCCGCCATTGATTATTGTTGGATCTAGTTTTGCTTTTGAAAATATTCCAGAAATAAGAGATGTGGTAGTTGTTTTGCCATGAGAACCGGCAATAACAATATTTTGAGTTAGCGAAGTAATGTGAGCTAACATATCACCTCTTTTATAAATGGGTAGATTTTTAATTTTAGCTTGCTGAACTTCAGAGTTATTTTTTTTTATTGCAGATGAAATAACTAAAATTGTAGCATTAGTTATATTTTTTTTGCTATGACCAATTAAAATTTTTATTCGATTTTTTTTTAATCTTTCTATATTTTTATTGTTAGATATATCGCTTCCCTGAATTTTAAATCCCATGCCTTTCATAATAAGCGCGAGGCCACTCATGCCTATGCCCCCAATACCTACGAAATGTATATTTTCATTTTTTGCTAATTCAATTTTCATTTATTGTCTGTATAATTTTTTCGTTTATCCTATTCCAGTTATTTTGGTAACTAAAATTTTTCATATTTTTTTGTTTTTCTAAATAATCACCTTTATTTTCAATAATTTGTGTTAATTTATTCGAAAGTATATCGCTTGTTATATTTTTTTGATCAAGTATCCAGCAACAGTTTTTATTTTTATAAAAAAGCGCATTTTCATATTGGTGATTATCTTTTGCAAACGGGTAAGGTATGGCTAAATATGGAACATTTAAAAAAGTTAATTCTGAAAGAGTTGAAGCTCCCGCTCGCGTAATACATAAATTAGAGTCTGACATAAATTCTGAAATACTCTCACTATAATCAAATAATTTATAAACAATATTGTTCGAATTATAAAAGTTTTCTAAATTTTTATAATTTTCTCGACTACTTTGTTGATAAATTTTTAATTTATATTTTTTTGACAAATTTAAGATGACTTCATTAATTTCCTGATCAAAAAATTTAGCTCCTTGACTTCCACCTATAATTAATAATTTTACTTCATCAAAAATTTTTTTATCATTAAATTTTATTGAATAAAAACTTTTTCTAAGTAATGGGCTTATTACGATTATTTTGTCTAAATATCTTTTAGGGAAATTTCGTATCTTATCCGAGTAACAAAATATTTTTTTACATAGACTCATAAAAAAAATATTTGCTCTACCAATTACCATATTTGGTTCGTATAAATAAATCTTTAAATTTAAAATTTTAGCAGCAATACATATGGGAAGTGACATGTAGCCACCGGTAGATATTAAAATATCAATATTATTTTTTCTTATGAAAAAGAAGGATTTTAAAGTTAGAAAAATAATTAAAAAAAAATTATAAGGCAAAAGAAAAAGATTATTTTTTATTTTAGGTGTATTTATAATTTTCACCTTTTCTTTTTCTAAATTTAAAAATTTAACCCCTCTTTCGTCAGAGGATATAAATACTTCAAAATCATTGATTAAATGTTCAAAAAATATTTTAGCAGGAACAACATGGCCGCCAGTTCCTCCAGTACTAATCAAAATTTTTTTTTTCATTAATAAGTAACTCTTCTTTTTGTGAGATTTAAAATTATTCCTGATAAAATTGCAGTTCCAACAATTGATGAGCCCCCGTAGCTTAAAAAAGGTAACGTCATTCCAGTCGTTGGAAACATTCTAATATTAACGCCTAAATGAATTAATACTTGAAATAGTATTATTGATGCCGAGCCAACAAGGATTAATTTTACTTTATTATTTTTTTCAAAATAAAGTCTTTTAAAAACTTGATATATAAAAAATAAGAAAATAATCATTAACAAAATTATTACTATTACTCCAAATTCTTCTGAGATAACCGATACAATATAATCTGTATGCGCTTCTGGAACTCTATTTTTTAAAACACCTTCTCCGATTCCCTTTCCAAAAAAACCCCCATTTATTATTGCTTCAGACGCTTTTTCAGACTGATAGTTGTTTCCTGAAGATGGATCAAAGAAAGATTTAAGTCTAACTAAAATATAAGAAAATTTAGGAACAAAAAAAATTAAATAAAGCAATAATAAAAGCATCAATCCAAAAAAAAGAAAAAAAATAATTAAATTAATTCCAGATATGAAAATTAAACTTAACCAAGTTAAAATTACTAAAAAAGTTTGCCCTATGTCAGGTTGAGTAATTAAAAGAAATATAATTGGGACAATTAAAATAAAGCTCAATAAATATTTATAATAAACATTGCTACTTTTCTCAGAACTTAAAATCGAAGCTATCATTATAATTATAAATGGTTTTAAAACTTCAATTGGTTGAAATCTTGGCAAAAATATAAAATCAACCCATCGTTTAGATCCTTTAACTTCTACGCCAATAATTGGCACTAAAGCTAAAAAAATAAAGCATATCAAAAATAATACTGTTGATATTCTGTATAAATTTTTTTGATTTAATGTGGAAAAAAAAATTATAAAAAAAATTCCTATAAAAGTATAAAGCAAGTGTCTTAAGAAAAAATAATAACTATTAGTATTTAATTTATCTGAAGCGATCAGCGATGTGGAAACTAGTGAAAAAAATAAACCTAATGAAAATAGAATTATTATTAAAAAAAAAATAGATTTATCTATATTTTTCCACCATTCATAATAAAGTTTATTAATTAAACTAAATTGATACATAAACTAATTTTTTAAATTATAGTTTTTTAAAAGTTTATTAAATTTCTTCCCTCTTTCTTCAAAATTTTTATAAGTGTCGAAAGATGCTGCAGAGGGGCTAAAAAGAATAGTGCTGTGAAATTTAATTTTTTTAGACTTAATTTCAAAAATAATTTTTTTTAAAGCACTTTGCAAATTTTTAAAGTGTTCATATTGTAATTTATTTTTTAATTTTTTTATAAAATAATTTTTATTTTTACCATAAATATAAGCTTTGAAATTTAAGCATTCCTTTTTGGTCATAAAAAAATTATCGCCAGATTTAGGAATACCCCCTACCAACCAATATACTTTCCCTAAAGATTTAAGAATGTTTATACTTGAAGAAAAACTAGTTGCCTTAGAGTCGTTTATCACAGAAATATTTTTGGTGTTATAAATAATCTGTTGTCTAAAATTTAAACCTTTAAATCTATTAATTGTTTTAAACAAATATTTTTTTTTTAATTTTAACTTATTTGCAATT
>CACDZF010000009.1 GCA_902557385.1 uncultured Pelagibacteraceae bacterium | reverse complement strand
AATAAAACTTATGATTTACTTTGGGTTAAATATATTCAAAAAAAACTATATTTTAGCGGTTTAAGAAATCTTTGGAATATCGATCCAAAATGCTCAAAATTTGATAAAAATTTACTTTACGCTCCAGTTGTTGGGGAGTGTATTTTTTCTAATCCAGAATTTAAAACAAAATTAAATTTTGATGAAAATAGAAGATTAAACTTAACTAATGATAATATAAGCAAAAGTGAAAAAGTTATTGCAGCCCTAGGCGATTCTTTAACCATGGGCTGGGGAGTAAATGGTGATGAAACTTACTCATTTAACCTACAAAAATTAGTTAAAAAAAAGATTTTAAACCTTGGTGTTGCTAGCTATGGAACAGTAAGAGAAATAAAAAGATTAAAATTAAATAAATTTTATGACCAAATAGATACCGTAATAATTCAATATCATTTGAATGATATTTATGAAAATAAAAGTTTAGATATTAGCAAATCATATTCTATGGATGAGTATAAGGAATATTTTTCAAATAAAAAAAATAATTTAAATATTATTATTTATTTACTAAAAAATTATAAAAAATCTTTAAGATTACTATTTTCGCATTTAAACGATTTGTTTTTTGAAAGTGATAGAAAAGAAAAACATAATTTAACTGAACATTTAGATAATTTAGAGAAAGTAATAAATCAGAATTTAAAGGGCGAGGGTAAAAGAGTAATTGTTTTTTTAATTAATGAACCACACCAAAAATTAATTTATGATGAAAAAAGAGTTTTCAGTGATTTTGAATTTTTTATAATAGACATTAAAAAAGAGCATTTATTTATTATAGATGATCATTTGAATAAAAAAGGTCATAAGTTCGTAGGTAAACAAATTTTTGATTATTTATCTAGAAATTAATATTTAGGACGTTAAAATTAAAACATGCACAAATCAGCTTTAGATAGTTTCAAAAATTTTACAAATACTTATTTAAAATTTATTGAAAATCCTCATATTGTCGAAATCGGTTCTTTGATAAAAAATAAGAAAAACAAATTTACATCAGATGCTTTGAGAATATTGGTAGATCCTAATATCAAATTTACTGGACTTGATATTGAGGACGGTCCTAACGTTGATCTTGTTTTAAAGGATCCTTATAAAATCCCTTTACCTGATAGCTCTGTTGATATGGTGGTTTCAGTATCAACTTTTGAACACACTGAGTTTTTTTGGTTAACTTATTTAGAAATACTTAGAATTTTAAAACCTGATGGACTATTTTTTTTAAACGTGCCATCTAATGGTATTTACCATAGACAATCAACTGATAATTGGAGATTTTATCCGGACAGCATTATAGCTTTAGAAAAATGGGGAAGGAAAAATAATTTTAATCCAAAGGTTTTAGAACACTTTACTTTAGACCACAGGGGCAGAGAAATTTGGTGTGATTATGTATCAGTCACAATTAAAGATGAAAAATTCTGCAATAAATTTCCAGATAGAATCATTAATAAAATACAAAATTTTAGGAACGGAAGAACTAATAATTCAGAAAAAATTTTAAATTACACTATGGCACCACAAGACATGAGCCACTGGGGATGGGCCTTATATTACAAGGTAAGGAAAATATTAAATAAAATTAATAAAAAATATTAATTAATTAATGAAAAAAATTTTTGGTTATTTTTTTATCATAATTATAAATTATCTTTTATTAAGTTTTTTGGTCTTTACCTTTAGTTATGTATCTTTGATCAACAATAAAACTTACGATTTACTTTGGGTCAAATATATTCAAAAAAAATTATATGTTAATGGTTTAGTAAAGATTTGGCAGACAAATAAAGGGTGTTCAAAATTTGACAAAAATTTTCTTTATGCACCTGTTGTTGGAGAATGTATTTTTTCGAACCCAGAATTTAAAACAAAGTTGAACTTCGACGAAAATAGAAGATTGAACATGGTTGATGACAATATTCAAGAAGATGAAAAAATTATTGCAGTTTTAGGTGACTCAGTTGCGATGGGTTGGGGAGTGAATGATAATGAAACTTTTTCATACAACCTACAAAAATTAACAAATAAAAAAGTTATAAATCTTGCGGTTTCAAGTTATGGAACAGTGAGGGAAATAAAAAGATTAAAATTAAATAAATTTTATGATCAAGTTGATACTGTAATAATTCAATATCATTTAAATGATATTGCTGAAAATAAAAATCTTAATATAAACAAAACCTACACACAAATGGAGTATGACAAATTTTTTAAATCCAAGGAAAATAACATTAATATAATTATTTTTTTATTAAAACATTATAAAAAATCATTACGATTATTATTTACCCATTTAAATGATTTATTTTTTGAAAATGATAGAAAAGAAAAACATAATTTAACTGAACATTTAGATAATTTAGAGAAAGTAATAAATCAGAATTTAAAGGGCGAGGGTAAAAGAGTATTTGTTTTTTTAATTAATCCTCCACATCAAGAGATAATATACGAAGAAAATAAAAAATATGAAAATTTTGAATTTATGAATTTCAAAGTGCAAAAAGAACATTTGTTTGTAATTGATGATCATATTAATAAAAATGGACATAGGTATATTGGAAAAAAATTATATAGTTATTTGAAATAATGAATAATTACTTAATTAGAGTTTTTACAGAACCCAATTTTTCTATCTTGCCAATATAAATACCTTTATTTTTTAAAGGAACAATTCCAACTGTTGAACCTGTAAATACATAAAAATTTTTCTTTAAATTTATTCTGTCTTTTTTTATTTTATTTAAAACAAATCTTAGTGAATTTAACGGATTTATATACACAGTATTTGTGTTTCCATTAACAAATAGATTATTCTTTTTATTAGTAATATTTGTTTTTAAGTTGCCAATATTTATTTTTTTATATTTTTTCTTTTGTCCAATCAAAAATTTTATATTTGCGCCAAAATCGCTACATAAATCACCTAAATATTTTATACCTTTTTTTCTTTGTCTGTATCCAACAACTTCAATACAGGGAGCCATGTGACTTATATATTTAGTAATATTATTTTTGGAAATCTTTTGACCTGATAAAAAAAACTTTTTTTTAATTAAATAACAAACTTCAAGCTCTACACCTAAAGTATATTTATTTATTTTAACATTTTTTCCACTTTTTAAAAAATTTTGCTTATAAACTGACGCATAAAAAGGTTCTTTTTCTTTAAGTTTCTTTAAAACGGGAATTCCCGTTCCTCCCGCTTTAAATCCTATTATTTCTTTTTTAATTTTACTTTCACATAGTTTTCTAAATTCGTTGGATTTTTTTATATTTTTAGTAATATTTTTAGGAAGCGGATTAATTAGTTTATTTTTTAAAAAAGCATTAACTAATTTTTTTGATAAATTTTCAATTTTCATAAATTTAGCAAGGTTTAAAAATAAAATTGTTGTACATATTCAAATTATTTAGATTATTAGTGTTTTTTAATTCATTGTCATAAAAAAAAGATTCATATCCCAGTGAATTAATGTAATTTATTGAATCTAATACTTTTTGTTTTGAGTGTTTTTCCTCAATCTCAACTAACAGTGTTGGTTTATATTGTTTAATAGTATTTTCAGCCCCTTTAATTACTGACATTTCATGTCCCTCTACATCAATTTTTATAAATGATATTCTATTAGAAAAAGTGAAATTATCCAATTTTTTAGATTTAATCTCAAAAGTTTCTATATCTCCCATTACATTTTGTTCATGAATTGTTGCTCTACCCATCTGAAAATATTCTTCATAATTACTTTTATCATAATTTTTGTTTCTAATGGGGACTTTGAGCAAAACTTTATTTTCTTTATCAGATAACGCAAAATTATATAAATTAATATTTTTAATTATTTTACTTAGGTTCAATTCGATATCTTTAAATATAATTGGATTTGGCTCAAACGCGTGCACCATTTTTGAATATTTTGCCATTTCATAACTATACACCCCTCTATAGACCCCAATATCTATAGTATCAGTTTCAGGAATTATAATTTTTTTTAAAAGCTGTAACTCTTTTTCATCATTATTTTTTATTGATCTTTTAATTCTTTTCTCAAATAAGTAGCTTTGGGGTAAGAAATTTTTCTTTAAAAAAAATTCTATTTTTTTATTAAATTTAAATCTCATTTAATATTTAAAACTGAATTAGGATCTAGTCTTGTATCATACCAATTAAGCCTGATATCTAAGTGAGGCCCTGTAGCACGTCCCGAAGATCCAACCGTTCCTATGACTTCTCCTTTTTTAACATGATCACCAACGTTTACAAAAATTTTATCTAAATGCATGTATAAAGTAGAAATGCCGTGGCCATGGTCAAATATTAATGTTGCTCCTGTGTAAAATAAATCCTGCTCAGCCAAAGTTACTATTCCATTATTCATTGCTTTTATTGGCGAACCTTTTTTTTGAGCAAAATCTAAACCATAATGAGGCCATTTTGGTATTCCATTTAAGATTCTTTGACTCCCATATACGCCGGTAATAATTGCATTATCAACAGGCACTATAAATTTGTCTTTAAAAAAAGATAAATCACTTTCAACTGCTCTTGCTTTTGCAATTAATTTATTTTCTTTCTTAATTCTTTCGTAAAATTCTTCAGGTGGCGTTACTTTTTTTTCTGGCAATCCATCTATTCTTTGAATTTTATATTTTCTTTTTTGGACTTTTTTTATTATTTTTTTACTTCCTTCAGTTATAACTACATCAAATTTTCTATCTTTATCTATACCAAATGCAAAATAACCTTCTTCGCTGACTTTTACTTCTCTTTTATCAATAAGTATTTTAGTTCCGGGCGATGTTTTTCCTATTATATAATGCCCTTGAATAAATTGTCCTTGAAATTCAGCTGAGAATACTTTGAAATTAATTAAAAAAATTAATAGAGTATATTTTATTATTTTGCAGTCCATCCGCCATCAACTAATAAAGAAGTTCCATGCACCATTGATGCAGCATCAGAGGCTAAAAAAACAACAGCAGAAGCTATTTCTGACATTTCAGCAAATCTACCAAGGGGTATATTATTCAAAATTTCTTTTTTGAATTTTTTATTTTTTAAAAACTTCTTAGTCATTGGAGTTACAACAAAAGTTGGTGCTACTGTATTTACTCTTATATTATATTTGGCTAAATCAACTGCCATACCTCTCGTCAAACCCTCCAAACCCCATTTGTTCATATTGTAAACACTTCTAATTGGTCCACCAACATGGCCCATTTGTGAAGACATGTTAATAATTGAACCTCCTACTTTTTTTCTACTTTTAAGCTCTATCATCTTATTTGCACATAACTGAGCTAAATTAAAAGCCGCAATAGTATTGATTTTAACCAAGTATTCCATATCTTTAGTTTTCACTTTTGTAAAATGTTCTGGAATATTGTTTCCAGCGTTGTTAACTAAAATATCAATTCTTGTTTGTTGATTTATAATATTTTTAATTTGGTTGTAGTTTGTAACGTCACAAATATAAGATTTACATTTTACTTTATATTTTTTAATTTTTTTTGATACTTCATCTAAGTCTTTTTTAGTTCGACTTATTATTATTAAATTTGTTCCAGTTTCAGCCAAGGCAATTGCACAAGCTCTCCCTAATCCTTTTCCAGCACCTGATACTAAAGCAATTTTATTTTTTAAATTATATTTTTTAAGAAACATTTTATATGAATAACTTTAAATCAGTATAAATCAACTCAATTGCTACTATTAGTATTGCTACTAAACCAACCCATCCGATCCACTTGTATTTTTTAATCCAGTTTGAAATTAAAGTTGCAGCCGTAGCCATCAACACAATTGATAAAACCAAACCAAATACTAATAAAAAATAATGGTCTTTTGCTGCACCAGCAACACCTAAAACATTATCAAGACTCATGGTAAAATCAGCAATTAATATTGTCCATATAGCTTTTAAAAAACTTGAATCATCAACTTTAATTTTACTATCTTCATTATTTTCATTTCTTATTACATCTAAATATAATTTATAGACTATATAAAGAAGAGCTAATCCTCCTATTAATCTTAAACCTTTAATTTGAAGTAAATAAGCAGTGAGCAAAGTTAGTATTATTCTTAAAATAACAGCTGCACCTATACCAAAAAAAATTATTTTTTTCCTTTTTTCGAGTGGGAATTGGGAAGCAACCATACCAATTATGATTGCATTATCTCCTGCTAAAACTAAATCTATAAAAACAATTTGAAAAAAAATAATGACTTGTTCAGATAGCATTAATCATTCAATATCATATCTGCACCCTTTTCAGCAATCATAATAGTAGGTGCATTTGTATTGAGATAATAGGACTAATAATAGTACTATAGCTGCCAACTCTACTGTATGGACAGTAAAATTTTTTAGTTTATTATAACTAATGTGACTCAACAAAAATCTAATATTCATCTTACAAACTGGGAAATAGTTTCTGTAAACCCATCAGATAAACAATGGAGCTGGAAAACTCTTTTTTGTTTTTGGGGAAATAGTGTTCAAAGTATAATTGGTTTTTCATTGATAGCATCACTTTATTTAGTTTATGAATTGAATTTTTTGGTTGTTTTAACCGGAAGTTTAATCGGATCACTATTTGTTTATTTTTTGTGTAATTTAATTGGAAAACCATCCCAACGTCATGGTATTCCTTTTCCAGTTTTGTTAAGAACATCATTTGGAATTAAGGGAGCAAAATATGTTTCATTGTTAAGAGGCCTGGTTGGTATTTTCATGTTCGGAGTGCAAACATTTTTTATATCTAAATCATTAGGATACTTAATTCGTATCGCTTTACATTCATATGACCAATCAATGCTTGATAAAGAGATATTTTTAACATTCTTTTTCGCGATGAATATTATTGACTGGTCCGCATTTTTTTTAGCTTTAATTATACAGGTTTTTTTATTCAGCAAAGGACATAATTTTAATAAATCATTTATAAACTTTTCTGCTTTATTTGTTTATTTAGGTTTGGTTATTTTTTTAATAATTGTTTTGTCCGAATATGCTGTAAGTATAAGCAATTCTTTTAAATCTCTTTTAGTTTTTGAAAATATTTTTTCAAAAAATTATTTTTTTCCTATAATTTCTATTGCAGGAACTATTTTTGCATACTTTTCAATTGTTATTGTTAATTTTGGTGACTTTTCTAGGTATGTAAAAAATGAAAGAGAGCTTAATATTGGAAATTTAAGTTTGTTGTTTAATTTAGTTATTTTTTCTTTTTTCTCAGTGTTAATAGTAATGGGATCAGATATTGTTTTAAAAAATAACCTTATAGAAATTGATAGAATTTTAACAAATCCAACAGATATAATTGGTAAATTTAATAATACCTTTTTAACAATAATTGTAATATTTTTTATATTGTTTGCGTCTGCCTCAACAAACTTGATTGCAAATTATGTCCCAACTCAAAATTCATTACTTAATTTTTTTCCTAAAAGCTTAAATTTAAAAAAAACTGCAATTGTTATTGCTTTTATTGGTTTGATTATTGGAGCATCATGGACTCCTATTTTAAGTCAAATAGGAATTTTATCTATTGTGGATACAATAGGTTCTTTTTTTGGTCCTATATTTGGAATTATAATAACGGATTATTATTTTATAAATAAAGCTAAAGTTAACAATAAGGATTTATATTCTTCAGACAATGAAGGAAGTTATTTTTTTTCAAACGGTTGGCATATCAAAGGAATTTATGCCTTAATTATAGGTTTTATTTTTTCAGCTTCTACAATTTGGAATATTAATATGAATTTTCTTCAATCATACTCATGGCTAATAGGAGCGCTGATGTCATCAATTACCTACTATTTATTAGTATCTAAACAAACTAAATATGATTAATGGGGTAGATCTACCTACTAGGTTTTTTTAATGGTTTTATAACTAGTAGCTCTTTATCAATTTTGAATTCTTTTGATAAAACTGGAGCAAGAATAATTACTGACCAGTAGACCATTAACGCAAAAAAAGAAAAAGTTTTCAAGATTTTTCCCCATTTATTTTGCAATTTTCTCTATTTATTTTAGCGCTAAAGGCTTCGATATTTTTTTTATCAACTATCCAAACAAAAGATTTTTCATAAGTGTTATCAGCTCCAATTTTCGTGCATTTTTTGCCTAATTTCACAACTGAATTTGATGAACAGTTTGTTAAAAAGATTAAAGTAGTGATTAAGATTAATTGTTTCATATTGAATAATTATAATTAAATAATGAATTTTGAGTGTTTAAATCATGTCTAAAGTTTGATTTTAAATAATTTGTTGAAAATTAATTTATATGTGTATATGAGCCTCAAATGAAAGTTTTAATTCAACTTACCTTTTTATTCATTATTCTAAGCTTTCCGACCTTAGCTGAGGAAATAAAAGTTTTTGAGTTCAGCCAGGAAGAACTTGATAGCTTAGAGATCAGAAAAGTAAGAGGCGCTGATGCTAAAACTGAGTATTCTGTTGGAAAAAATGATAATGGAAATTTTCTAAAAGCAGCAGCAAATAATGCTGCTTCGGGATTAGGAAAAAAGATTAAAATAGATCTTAACAATACACCCATTCTCAATATAACCTGGAAAGTTGAGAAGGATATTAGTGGCATCAATGAAAGAACCAAAAAAGGGCACGATTATGCAGCGAGGGTATTTGTTGTAAAAAAAACTGGTGCCACACCTTTATCAAACAGAGCAATGAACTATGTTTTTTCAAGCAATGAAGATGTAGATGTTTTTCACCCAAGTCCATATACAAAAAAATCAATAGACTATGTTTTAGCAACAACTAAAGAACATTTAAATGAGTGGGTTACTGTAAAAGTTAATGTAAAAGATCATTTTAAGAAGTTTCATGATCTTGATTTAGACGAGATTAATGGGGTTGCAATTATGGCTGATACTGACAACTCAAAATTAAGCTCAGTGGCGTATTATCAAAATATTTACTTTTCGGCTGAATAGCTAGTTTTTAATAAACTTTTTTAGATACATGCTTACAAAAGACAATATTACTGCAACAACCACATCTTCTATTGGTGAAGCAGATGGATAACCAAAATTCCATAAAATCACACCAATTAGCCAAATAATAAAAACTTTCATAAAAAAATTAATTTCAATATAATTAATAATATTATTTATGGCAAAAAAATTTAACTTCACAGTGAAGGTATATTATGAGGATACAGATGCTGGTGGTGTTGTTTATTATGCAAATTACTTAAAATTTTTAGAACGTGCTAGATCTGAGGCTATTTACTCATTAGATTACACTAACTCGTCTTTATTAGAAAAGTTTGGAGTTTTACTAATTGTTAAATCATGCAACATTGAATACAAAAAACCTGCCAAATTTGAGGATAAACTTGAAGTCATCTCTGTAGTTCAATCATTTACCAAAACATCTTTTTTAATGAAGCAAAGTATTTTGAGAGACAACGAAATTATTTCTGATGCGGTCGTTCATTTGGTATCAGTTGATAAAAATGGAAAACCATCGAGAATACCTGATGAACTTAAGAAAAAATTAGAAAACTAATTTAATTTTTTAATCTTTTTAAAAAGATTTGTCATCATCCTTTCGTTAATACGACCAGTATTCACATTTCTTGGACTTGGGTGATAACATCCTACAAGTTTAATGTTATTTGGTAATGAATAAATTTGGCCATGTCCAAAATTAATTTTTTCATTTAAATTATAGTTTTTTTTATAAAAATAAACACAAGTATCAAAGGCTATTTTTCCTAGTGCCACTATAACACTTAAATTTTTTAAATTATTTATTTCTTTGTTAAAAAAAAGAGAGCAGTTGTTTAGTTCAGATAAAAGGGGCTTGTCTCCAGGGGGCACGCATTTTAAAGCTGTAGTTATAAATGCATTGTTTAGTTTTAAACCATCGTTAATATTATTCGATGTTGGTTTATTAGAAATTTTTACTTTGTAAAGGCATTTGTACAAAAAGTCAGAAGATCTATCTCCAGTAAATACTCTACCTGTTCTCGTTCCACCATGTGCTGCTGGCGCTAACCCTACGAAAAGAATTTTTCCTTTTGCATCACCAAAACCTGTAATGGGCTTGCCCCAATATTTTTCGTTAATGAATTGTTTTCTTTTGTTTTGTGATATTTTTTTTCTAAATTTAACTAACCTAGAACATTTTTGACACTTAATAATAGATCTATTTAATTTTTCCAATTTGTTTCTATTCTTTGTTTCTATCAGTATAAAAAAGGCAAATTAAAAAAATTGCAGTCCAAGCAAGAGCCATTAAACCTTTTTGTATACTTGTTTCAGCATCCCAAAGTCCAAGAAAAAAGGCTCCAAAAATTAAACCTAAAAAATAAATTATTGTTATAATGTTAGTAGTGTTCATTTTTTTCATAAATTTTAACATTTTTACTTTTTTTTTTTAAAAAAATAAACTTAATAAATTTAAAAATACCTAATAATTGAGAAATATTTTCTATTATATTGGCTTTATTTAAAACAATTAAGTTAAAAGGAATAAAAAAAATATTTTGAAAAATTTGTCTTAAAATTTTTATTACACGAATTTTCTTATGTTTAAAATCAAATAAAAGTTCACCATATTTAAAATTTGTTCTTCTAATAAATCTAACTCTTGTATTATCAGGTGTTGACTTGCCAGCATCATGATTAACGTAAGAATTTAAAATTTGAATCATTTTAAAGTTAGATTTATTTACTCTTTCCATTAAATCTTTATCTTCCCAGTACAAGAAGAAATCTTCATCAAAAAAGCCTATTTGTTTAACTTTCTCTAAATCGCATAGCATAACTGATGCATCTAATTCAGATTTTAATTTATAGTTTTGCTCTAACTGTTTTATTTCGTTAGCACTTTTCAATTGATTAAAAACTGGTCCTGCAAAAATTATATTTTCTTTTGTATTCATTCCTTTTATTAAATTTTCTATTGAATTTTCATCAATTTTGATATCTGCTTGAGTGAATAAAAAATATTTTGTTTTTACCTTTGAAATCAAAAAGTTTGTAGATTTACATAAACCTAAATTATTATTTGAGTGAAAATACTCAAAATTTACATCAATGATTTTTGATATTTGCTCTGAATTATTTTTTGTTTCTTGGTCAAATATTAAAATTGGGTAGTTTTTGTACTGATTCAATATTTTCAATCTATTAAGAGGAGTTTTAAACAAAGTGATTATAATACTTAAATTATTTGACATAATAATTTTAAAATCTTACTTATTTTAAATTAGCCTTTTTATACAAAGAGACACCATTATTAACTTTATGTTGATACGATTCTTTAAAACTTTCTAGCTGCCAGCCATTTAGTCTTTTTTGTATTTCTGTAAGGTTATTTTTCTTCCATTCATCTGAAGTTTTTTCATCTTTCCATATTTTTTTTTCATCACTAGTTCTTCCACAACCATAACAAAAACCTGTTTTAGGATCAGTCTTACAAATACTTATACAAGGCGAGATAGTCATTTTATTTATTTTTTTTCTTATATATTTACACTATTATTCTAATTGGACAAATTAGTTCAATAATATATAAAGCTTCAGTAATTTGGGCGAGTGGCGGAATTGGTAGACGCGTTGGTCTTAGGAACCAATAGTGCAAACTGTGAAGGTTCGAGTCCTTTCTCGCCTACCATTAAATTAGGACAATTATGAAGGTAACAGTAGAAAATAAAAAAGGACTAAACAAGGATTTAAAAGTTTTGATAGACAAAAAAACTATCAATACTTACCTCGAGGAAAAATACGATGAGATTAAAAGAAATGTTGTCTTAAAAGGTTTCAGACCAGGAAAGGTTCCAAAAGAGGTTTTAAAAAGACAATTTGGAAAAGCTGTTTATGGAGAAGTTTTAGATAAAGTCTTAAAGGATACGACTATGAAGGCTTTAGATGAAAATAAAATTAAACCAGCCGGACAGCCAAAAATAGATCTTAAAACATTTGGAGAAGGCAAAGATCTTGAATATATTATTTCAGTAACAGAACTACCTAAAGTCAATATTCAATCTATAGAAAACATTAAGTTTGATGAATATAAAGTGAATATCGACCCAAGCGAAACAGATAAAAGAATTAAAGAAATTGCAAAAAATCAAAAAAATTTTAAAGAGACATCAGAAGATTATAAAGCATCAAATGGTGATTTAGTTATTTTTGACTACAAAGCAACGGTAGATGGGAAAGATTTTCAAGGAAGTGAAGGAAAAAACACTCAATTGGAATTAGGTAAAGATTTATTTATTAAAGGTTTTGACAATAATTTGCTTGGAGTTAAAAAAAATGATGCAAAAGATATTGATGTAACTTTACCTGAAAACTATCCCCAAAAAGATCTTGCTAATAAAAAAGCAAAATTTAATTGTAAAATTACAACTGTAAAAAAGCCCTCCGAAGTTGAAGTTAATGATGAATTTGCAAAAAATTTAGGTGCAAAAGATTTAAATAATTTAAAAGAACTTGTTACAAAACAAATTAACGATGAATATAAAAATTCTTTAGAAAATTTAACAAAAAATGAAATATTAAAACAATTAGAAAAATTTAAGGTTGATCAAATACCTGAGAATTTGATTGAACAAGAAATCAAAATTTTATCTCAAGGAATGAATGAGGAAGAGTCAAAAAAAAATAAAAATAAATTTGAAGAAACTGCAAAAAAAAGAATTAAATTAGGATTAATTTTGAATGAATTTGGCGAGCAAAATAAAATTAAAGTTGAAGAATATGAAATAAAAGAAGAAATTCAAAAACAACTTAAGATGATGCCTGGTCAAGAAAAAATGGTTATGGAGTATTATCAAAAAAATCCAAGTGCTACTGCCAGCTTGAGGGGAACAATTTATGAAGATAAAATACTCAAGCTAATTAAAGAAAAAGCAAAATCAAATTTAAAAAACATAAGTAAAGCAGAAGCAGAAAAGTTACTTAAATCTGCACATGATCATGAACATAAACATTCAGATGATCATTCTAATAAAGATAGCTCAGAGAAAAAAACTAAATCTATAAAAAAAACTGCTCCAGCAAAAAAAGGCATAACAACTAGCAAAAAGCCTACCAAAAAAAAAAAAGTTAGCAAAAAGTAATCACAAGTTGTATAAGTAGATCGCGAATCAATTTATGACAACAAAGATATCAGAACACATGAATACTTTAATTCCCATGGTTGTTGAACAATCAAGTAAAGGGGAAAGAGCTTACGACATCTATTCTAGACTTTTAAAAGAAAGAATAATTTTTTTAACTGGACCCATTAATGACAATGTAGCTTCGCTTGCGACAGCTCAAATGTTGTTTTTGGAATCTGAGAATCCAAAAAAAGAAATATATTTGTATATTAATAGCCCAGGCGGTTTAGTTACAGCTGGTTTAGGAGTTTATGATACAATGCAATATATTAAGCCACCTGTATCAACCTTGTGCATAGGTCAAGCAGCATCAATGGGTTCTTTCTTGCTTGCTGCTGGAGAAAAAGGAAAAAGGTTTTCTCTGCCCAATTCAAGAATAATGGTTCATCAACCATCAGCAGGTTTTCAAGGACAAGCTACAGATATTGAAATTCACGCCAATGAAGTTCTGGCATTAAAAAAAAGATTAAATGAAATTTATTCAAAACATACAGGTCAATCAACTGAGGATATTAAAAAGGCATTAGAAAGAGATAATTTTATGACTCCTGAAAATGCAAAAGAATTTGGTTTAATTGACCAAGTAGTAGAAAAAAGGATTTAATCCACAATATATTGTTCTGACTTCAACCCAAGCTTGATTATTGATTGCCTTCTGTAATAAAGTCTTAGAATTGATTCGTTAAAAAATTATGACAACAAATAATAAAAATATTCTTTACTGCTCTTTTTGTGGAAAAAGCCAGCACGAAGTTAGGAAGTTAATTGCTGGCCCAACAGTATTTATTTGCGATGAATGTGTTGAGCTTTGTATGGACATTATTAAAGAAGAGAGTAAAGACACTTTTGTTAAACATCAAGATGGATTACCATCTCCAAAAGAAATTTGTGCAGTCTTAGATGACTATGTTATAGGCCAGCAACACGCTAAAAAAGTATTATCAGTTGCAGTTCACAATCACTACAAAAGACTTAACTACGAAAACAAAACAAGTAAAACAGTTGAACTAGCTAAATCGAATATTTTATTAGTTGGACCAACTGGCTGTGGAAAAACTTTGCTAGCACAAACTTTAGCAAGAATTTTAGATGTGCCTTTTACCATGGCTGATGCCACAACCCTGACTGAAGCTGGTTATGTGGGCGAAGATGTTGAAAATATAATTTTAAAATTATTACAAGCGGCAGATTATAATGTTGAAAAGGCTCAAAGAGGAATTGTTTATATTGATGAAGTTGATAAAATTAGCAGAAAATCTGAGAATCCTTCGATTACAAGGGATGTATCCGGAGAAGGTGTACAGCAAGCTTTGTTAAAAATCATGGAAGGTACAGTTGCAAGTGTACCTCCACAAGGTGGAAGAAAACATCCTCAGCAAGAATTTTTACAAGTTGATACAACAAATATTTTGTTTATCTGTGGTGGAGCATTCGCTGGTTTGGACAAGATTATTTTACAAAGAGACAAAGGTACAGCCATAGGTTTTGGAGCAAATGTGAAATCTACAGAAGATAAAAAAACAGGCGAATGGATTAAAAATTTAGAACCAGAAGATTTATTAAGATATGGCCTAATACCAGAGTTTATCGGAAGACTACCGATAATAGCTACACTTGAAGATCTTGATGAAAAATCATTGATTAAAATTTTAATGGAACCAAAAAACTCATTAATCAAACAATACCAAGAACTTTTTAAATTAGAAGGTGCTAAACTTTCATTTAAAGAAAATGCACTAAAAGAGATTGCAATAAAAGCAATAACTAAAAAGACAGGAGCCAGAGGTTTAAGATCTATTTTAGAAAGCATACTATTAAAAACTATGTATGAACTACCTAGCCAAAATAATGTTGAAGAGGTAATAGTTGATGTTAGTGCAGTAAGAGGTCAAACTCAGCCAATAACAGTATATTCAAAATCAGGCAATAAGTCTAAATCAGACAAAACTTCAGCTGCATAAGCAAAGTTAATAAGACACAAATATCTATTGCATTATTAATTTTAATCTCCATATTAATGCAATGAATGTAAAAATCACATTACCTCTGTTACCCTTGAGAGACATTGTTGTATTCCCTAGTATGGTGCTTCCATTATTTGTTGGAAGAGATAAATCTATTTCAGCACTAAATGAAGTTATGAAGAAGGATAAAAAAATTATACTCGTAACTCAAAAAAACTCTGAAGTAGACGACCCGAAGAATACTGATGTTTTTATGTATGGTTGTGAAGGAAACATTTTACAACTTCTTAAATTACCAGATGGAACTGTGAAAGTGTTAGTCGAGGGACACAAAAGAGTTAAAATACTTGATTTTAAAGATGATGAAAAATTTTTGTCTTGTGATTTTTCATATCAAAATGATGAAATAGATAAAAATGAAGATTTAATGCCACTAGCATTAACAGCTGTAAGAAGACTTGAAAAATTAACAACAGTAAACAAAAAAATCTCAAATGAAACAATCCAAAATATTAAGCAATTAAAAGACCCATCTAAAATTGCAGATAACATAGGCTCACATTTAAACTCCACCATATCAGAGAAACAACAAATATTTGAAACATTTGATGTAAAAAAAAGACTTAATGCTGTTATTAAAATAATGGAAAACGAAACAAGTATAATTGGTGTTGAAAAAAGAATTAGAGGACGTGTTAAAACACAAATGGAAAAGACTCAAAGAGAATATTACTTAAATGAACAATTAAAAGCAATCCAAAAAGAATTAGGAGAGATTGAAGATGGAAAAGACGAAACATCAAATCTCAATAAAGCTATATTGAAAGCCAAAATGCCTAAAGATGTTCAAAAAAAATGTATGAGCGAACTTAAAAAATTGAAAAATATGAGTCCAATGTCTGCAGAAGCAACTGTTGTAAGAAACTATCTAGATTGGATGATAGATATACCTTGGTATAAAAAAGATAAAGTCGATATTGATTTAAATAAAGCTGCTAAAACTCTTGATGAAGATCATTTTGGTTTAGATAAAGTCAAAGAAAGAATTATAGAATTTCTTGCAGTTCAAAAAAGAATGGAAAAAATAAAAGGTCCAATTTTATGCCTAGTTGGCCCCCCAGGTGTTGGAAAAACTTCTCTTGGTAAATCTATCGCTAAAGCTGTAAATAGACAGTTTGTCAGAATGTCATTAGGAGGAGTAAGAGATGAAGCGGAAATAAGAGGGCACAGAAGAACTTATATAGGATCATTGCCTGGAAAAATAATTCATATGATGAAAAAAGCTGGAACTAAAAATCCATTAATTTTACTTGATGAAATAGATAAAGTCGGCAATGATTACAGAGGAGATCCTTCGTCAGCATTATTAGAGGCATTAGACCCAGAACAAAATACAACATTTAATGATCACTACTTAGAAGTAGATTATGATTTATCTGATGTAATGTTTGTAACAACCGCTAATACTTTAAATATTTTACCACCACTTTTAGATCGAATGGAAGTTATTAGAATACCTGGTTATACAGAGGATGAAAAAATCAATATTGCTGAAAAGTTTTTATTAGAAAAACAAATCAAAAATAATGGTGTTAAGGATGGAGAATTAGAAATCACAGATGGCACAATTAAAGAAATAATTAGAAACTACACAAGGGAATCTGGCGTTAGAAATTTGGAGAGAGAAATTTCAAAAGTTATAAGAAAAGCAGTTAAAAAAGTTGTTAATAATGAAGAAAAAAAGGTTTTAATTAATGATAAAAATCTATCTGATTTTTTAGGTGTGAAGAAATTTAAATACGGAGAATTAGAAAGCGAAGATAGAGTTGGAATAGTAACAGGATTAGCATGGACAGAATTTGGTGGAGAAATACTTAAAATTGAGACGGTTCATATGCCAGGCAAAGGACGAATGCAAATTACAGGAAAATTAGGTGATGTAATGCAGGAATCAGTCAAGGCAGCAAAATCTTTTGTTAGATCAAAAAGTTTAGAATATGGAATTATACCTCCTATTTTTGAAAAAAAGGATTTTCATATACATGTTCCAGAAGGGGCAACTCCTAAAGATGGACCATCAGCAGGCGTTGGTATGGTTACCTCAATTGTATCATCAATAACAAAAAATCCAGTAAATAGAAAAATTGCAATGACAGGAGAAGTTACAATTACTGGACAAGTTTTGCAGATAGGTGGACTTAAAGAAAAATTACTAGCAGCTCATAGAGCAGGAATTAAGCATGTGATAATTCCTAAGGATAATGAAAAGGACTTAGTTGATATACCAACAAAAGTTAGAGAAGATATTAAAATAACACCAGTAGAAACTGTTGATGAGGTTCTTAAAATTGCGTTAAAAAATGAATTAAAGAGAGTTGAATGGACAGAGGTTGATAACCTTTCGAAAACAAAAAAAGAAGATAAATCACAAGCAAGTATTCAATAATTGCTAATTTTTAATATTAATTCCATAAGCATCATCGATTTGAATTATGTTTAATAAAAAATTACTAACTTATGTTTATCTTAAATTTTCTAAATTATATGTTTTTTTATTTGGCCGGAAACAAATGCAATTTATAAATGATATAATTTTTTCATTATCGCTAGACGCAAAAGGTTATAAGCATTATGCACATTTTTTTAATTCCGGAGAAAAATCATTTATAAAACTTATTAAAAATGAAATAGATTTAAGTATAGATATTGGTGCTAATATAGGTGATTATACAAAATTATTACTTTTAGAAACAGAGTCTAAAGTTATATCTTTTGAACCTTTGAAAGGTGCTTTTGAAGAATTAAAAAAAATTCACTTACAATTCAAAGATAGATCTGAGATACACAATATTGCTTTAGGTGCTGAAACTAAAAAACAAAATATTTTTTATGAACATGAAAAATCTGAAAAAGCATCGCTTGTTTCAAATTTAGAAGAAATTTCTTTAATTGGTGATAAAAATAAAAATAAAACGCTGATTGATGTAAAAAAATTAGATGACTTTGAAAGTTACTTTAGTAAGCAAAAAATCGACCTTATAAAGATTGATACCGAGGGTTTTGAATATGAAGTTTTAAAAGGTGCTACAAAAATCCTAGATCAGCATAAGCCTAAATTTATTCAAATTGAATTTGGTTGGCATCATCTAATAAAAAATCAGTCATTATACAATATTTCAAAATTAATTTATTTTTCAGATGTTTTTAAAATACTACCTTATGGTAAAAAATTAATTCAAGTAGATCCTTCAAGACCTGAAAATAACATTTATCATTTATCTAATTATGTTTTTATTAGAAAAGATATTTCCAATCATTATAAATAATAAAGCTTAATAGATCTTGACCTTATTGTACTAACAGATATAAACCACAATGATTTTGTTATTAGGGCGGTTAGCTCAGTTGGTAGAGCATCTCGTTTACACCGAGGGGGTCAAAGGTTCGAGTCCTTTACTGCCCACCATAACACGGGGGTGTAGCTCAGTTGGTTAGAGCGATCGCCTGTCACGCGATAGGTCGAGGGTTCGAGTCCCTTCACTCCCGCCATCACTCATTTATCAATGTTTTATTGTTTAAAAAATGCAACCTTAACGCACTTATTTTAATAAAAAAAGGTGCTATATAGATATTAATGCTTTCAGAATTTTTAAAAGATTATTTATCTATAATAATTTTTTTGTTTATTGCTCTCGGTTTGAGCATAAGCTTTATAGTGTTAAATTTTATTTTCTCACCAAAGAACCCCGATCCTGAAAAACTTTCTGCATATGAATGTGGATTTGAACCATTTGATGATTCAAGAATGGAATTTGATGTAAGGTTTTATTTAGTTGCGATTTTATTTATCATATTTGATTTAGAAATAGCTTTTTTATTTCCATGGGCTATTTCTTTAGGAAATATTGGTTTGTTAGGTTTTTGTTCGATGATGATATTTTTATTTATTCTTACCATTGGTTTTATTTACGAGTGGAAAAAAGGTGCATTAGACTGGGAATAAAAATATAAAATTGATTATGAATTCAGAAGAAAAATTGAAACAAATTCCAGAAGAATTTAAAAAGTTAGCAAAAGATTTTAGCGACAAAGGCTTCATCACTACTTCTTTAGATAATCTGATCAACTGGTCAAGATCTGGATCTCTACACTGGATGACTTTTGGTCTTGCTTGTTGCGCCGTAGAAATGATGCATACATCAATGCCTAGATATGATTTAGAAAGATTTGGAGCTGCCCCAAGAGCATCACCAAGACAATCTGATGTAATGATTGTAGCTGGGACTTTAACTAATAAGATGGCTCCAGCTTTAAGAAAGGTATACGATCAAATGCCAGAGCCGAGGTACGTGATCTCTATGGGAAGTTGCGCCAATGGCGGTGGGTACTACCATTACTCTTATTCTGTTGTAAGGGGTTGTGATAGGATCGTTCCAGTTGACGTGTATGTTCCAGGATGTCCACCTTCAGCTGAAGCTTTATTATATGGAGTTTTACAGTTACAAAAAAAAATTAGAAATCAAGGTTCTTTAGAAAGATAATAACAAATGGAAGATTTAGCAGACTTAGAAAAAAAAATTAATTCTGAGCTTACAACAAAAATTAACGAGACAAAAATATCTCATAATCAAATATATTTAAAAATTGATCATGAAGACTTATTAGATGTAGTAACTTTTCTCAAAACTAATAGTGAAACAAAATTTAGACAATTAATTGATATTACCGCTGTTGATTATCCAGAAAAAACACAAAGGTTTAAAATGGTCTATTTATTTTTAAGTCATAAATTTAATCAAAGAATTATCTTAAGTTTTTTTTTAAATGAGAACGAGCATGTTACTTCATTAACTAAAATTTTTCCTGCAGCAAACTGGATGGAAAGAGAAGTTTTCGACATGTATGGTATTAAATTTAAAAATCACCCTGATCTTAGAAGAATATTAACTGATTATAATTTTGAAGGATTTCCTTTAAGAAAAGATTTTCCTTTAACTGGTCATACCGAGGTTAGATATAATGAAGACAAAAAAAAAGTTGTTTATGAGCCAGTAAAGCTTGAACAAAATTATAGAAATTTCGATTACGAGAGCCCTTGGGAAGGAACAAAATATATTAAGGAACAAACAAAAAAAGATAATGACAAAAAAAACTAAAACTTTAAATCTAAATTTTGGCCCTCAACACCCTGCTGCACATGGAGTTTTAAGATTAATTTTGGAACTTGATGGTGAAGTTGTAGAAAAAGTTGATCCCCACATAGGCTTACTTCACAGGGGTACTGAAAAATTAATCGAAAATAAAACTTATATGCAAGCAGTTCCATATTTTGACAGGCTTGATTATGTAGCGCCGATGAATCAAGAACACGCATTTGCTCTTGCAATTGAAAAAATATTAAATATTGAGGTACCAATTCGTGCTCAATATATAAGAGTAATTTTTTGTGAGATCGGAAGAATTTTAAGTCATATTTTAAATATAACAACGCAAGCTTTAGATGTTGGTGCACTGACACCATCTTTATGGGGTTTTGAAGAAAGAGAAACTTTGATGACTTTCTATGAACGTGCGTCAGGATCTAGATTGCATGCTAATTATTTTAGAGCAGGAGGAGTTCATCAAGATTTACCAGGAAATTTAGATCAAGATATAGGTAAATTTTGCAATCATTTTCCAAAAGTTATAGACGATCTTGAAACATTACTTACTGATAATAGAATTTTTAAACAAAGAAATGTTGATATTGGAATAGTCAGCAAGGAGGATGCTCTGGACTATTCTTTTTCAGGAGTAATGTTAAGAGGTTCTGGTGTAGCTTGGGATCTAAGAAAGTCACAGCCTTATGAATGTTACGATCAATTAGAATTTAAAATCCCAGTAGGAAAAAACGGTGATTGTTACGATAGGTATATTTGTAGAATTGAAGAAATGCGTGAAAGTGTAAAAATTATTAATCAATGCTTAGCAAGAATGCCAAAGGGACCAGTCAAATCACCAGACGGAAAAATTACACCTCCATCGAAAAAAGAAATTAAAGAGTCAATGGAGTCTTTAATTCACCATTTTAAATTATTTACAGAAGGTTACAGAGTTGATGAAGATGAAATTTATACTGCAGTCGAAGCACCAAAGGGTGAATTTGGTGTATATTTAATTTCTGACGGATCTAATAAGCCTTATAAATGTAAAATTAGAGCACCGGGTTTTTCACATTTACAAGCAATGGATTATTTAATTAAGGGACATATGTTGGCAGATGTACCAGCAGTTCTAGGATCATTAGATATTGTTTTTGGAGAAATTGATAGATGAGTGTAAAAAAAATTTCTAAAGAGCAGCCTGAAAAATTTGAATTTAATGCAACAAATAATGAAATTGCAAAAAAAATTTTAACAAATTATCCAGAAGGAAAACAACAAAGTGCAGTAATGCCACTACTTTACTTGGTCCAAGAGCAAAATGAAAATTGGATACCTTTAGCTGCAATGAAATATATAGCTAAGTTTTTGAATATGCCCTATATAAAAGTTTACGAGGTAGCTACATTTTATTCAATGTATAATTTATCTCCCGTTGGAAAAAATTTTATACAAGTATGTACAACAACTCCTTGCATGATTAGAGGTGCTTATAAAATAGTAGAGGCCTGTAAAGAAAAAATATCAAAAAATGAAAATGAATTATCTAAGGATAAACAATGTTCTTGGGTAGAGGTTGAATGTCTAGGTGCTTGTGTCAATGCTCCAATGATGCAAATTAATAAAGATTATTACGAGGATTTAGATAAAGAAAAAACATTAAAGATTTTAGATCAGATTTTAAAAGGTGAGTCTCCTAAACCTGGTTCTTACAGGGGAAGAGTAAATAGTGAACCAGAAAATAATAGAAAAACTTTGTTGGATGTAAAAAATGCTTAAAGACGAAGATAGAATATTTAAAAATTTATATAATGACCTCGGAAAAGATTTAATCTCTTCCCAAAAAAGAGGAGATTGGAGCAATACTAAAGAAATTTTTGAAAAAGGAAGAGATTGGATTATTAATGAAATTAAATCATCAGAACTAAGAGGAAGAGGTGGGGCTGGATTTCCCACTGGTTTAAAATGGTCTTTCGCACCAAAGGAAAAAGGATCAAGACCCCATTATTTAGTAATTAATGCCGATGAGTCAGAGCCAGGGACTTGCAAAGATAGGGATATTTTAAGATTTGAACCTCACAAACTCATAGAGGGTTGTTTAATTGCATCATATGCTGTCAATTCAAACAAATGTTATATTTATATAAGAGGTGAATATTTTAATGAGGGCCAACTATTACAAAACGCAATAGATGAATCTTATAAAAATAATTTAATAGGAAAAAATGCTTCTGGAACAGGTTGGGATTTAGATATTTATATTCATTATGGTGCTGGTGCTTACATATGCGGAGAAGAAACTGCTCTACTTGAGAGTTTAGAGGGAAAAAAGGGTCAGCCAAGATTAAAACCACCTTTTCCCGCTTTAGTTGGATTGTATGGCTGCCCAACAATAGTCAATAATGTTGAAACGATTTCAGTAGTCCCAACAATTTTAAGAAAAGGTGCGAAATGGTTTTCTTCTTTAGGTAAACCTAAAAATACAGGAACTAAAATTTTTTGTATATCAGGAAATGTAAATAATCCTTGTAACGTTGAAGAGGAAATGAGTATTCCGTTAAAAGATTTAATCGAAACTCATGCGGGAGGGGTTATAGGTGGATGGGAAAATTTAAAAGCTGTAATTCCTGGAGGCTCATCAATGCCACTTTTACCAAAAAAAATCTGCGATACGATAAAAATGGATTTTGACTCTTTAATTGCTGAAAAAAGTGGAATGGGTACAGCTGGCATTGTTGTTATTAATAATGACCAAGATATTATTAAATGCATGGCTAGAATAGCTAGATTTTATAAACATGAAAGTTGTGGTCAATGCACTCCATGTAGAGAAGGTTCTGGATGGATGTGGAGAATGTTAGAAAGAATGGCAAAAGGTGAAGCATCAAAAGATGAAGTAGATATGCTGATGGATGTTACAAAACAAATCGAGGGTCACACTATATGTGCATTTGGAGAAGGATCAGCGTGGCCAGTTCAAGGTTTGTTGAGACATTTTAAAAAAGAAATAGAGAAAAGAAACAATTTTAATCCATTAGTAAATAGAAATAAAAATATTCCTTATTTAGTTGACCAACACTTATTAGATAAAAAAAATGCTTAAAATAAAAGTAAACAACAAAGATATAGAAATAGAAGAGGGCTTAACTGTATTGCAAGCCTGTGAAAAAGCTGGAGTTGAAATCCCAAGATTTTGTTATCATGAAAAGCTATCAATAGCAGGTAATTGTAGAATGTGTTTAGTTGAAGTTGAAAAATCTCCTAAACCAGTTGCTTCATGCGCAATGCCAGCTGCAGAAGGAATGAATATCAAAACTAACACTAAGTTTGTTGAAAAAGCAAGAAAAGGCGTTATGGAATTTTTGTTAGCAAATCATCCACTTGATTGTCCCGTTTGTGATCAAGGTGGTGAGTGTGATTTACAAGACCAATCAATGTTCTATGGTGTAGACAAATCAAGATACAAGGAAAATAAAAGATTTGTCCCAGAAAAATATATGGGACCTCTAATAAAAACTCAGATGACAAGATGTATACATTGTACTCGATGTATAAGATTTGCAACTGAGATAGCAGGAGTTTCAGAACTTGGAGCAATTGGCAGAGGTGAAAATATGGAAATCACAACTTATTTAGAGAAGTCAATGGAATCTGAATTATCAGCCAATGTAGTAGATTTATGTCCAGTTGGAGCATTAACTTCAAAGCCGTATATATTTGAAGCTAGACCTTGGGAGCTTAAAAAGACTGAGACGGTAGATGTAATGGATGCAGTTGGATCCAATATAAGAGTAGACACATATGGTTGGGAGGTAAAAAGAATTTTACCAAGGATTAATGAAGATATTAATGAGGAATGGATATCTGATAAAACAAGATATGCATGTGATGGATTACTAAATCAAAGGCTTGATACACCATTTGTAAAATACAACAATAAATTTGATAAAGCTTCATGGAAAGAGGTTTTTAATATTATTAAAGCTAAAATTAACGAAACAGACAATGAGAAAATTTGTGGCTTTACTGGGGATCTAAATAATATGGAAACTTTATATATTTTTAAAGAATTTTTTTATAAAATTTTAAAATCAAATAACCTAGAATCCAGAAGTGAGAATATTTATTTAAATCCGGAAAAAAGGGAAAATTACTTATTTAATTCCACAATTAACGGAATTGAAGAGAGTGATTTTATCTTTCTCGTTGGATCAAATCCTAGATATGAAGCGACATTATTAAATGCCCGTATAAGAAAAGCTTATTTAAAAAACAAAACAAAGATTATCTCATTAAACAATGTTGGAAATTTAACTTATCCTTACGAGCATTTAAATGGAATGTCAGAGACTATAAAGAATATTGTTGAAGATAATCACGAAGTTTCAAATTTTATTAAACAATCAAAAAAACCAATAATTATTCTAGGTCAGTCAGTTTTGTTATCTAAATCAGGAAAATTTATTTTTGATTCAATGAAACATTTTTTAAAAAAAAATAATAAAATAAATGATGAATGGAATTCTTTTAATATTATTTCAGAAAATGCCTCTACAGTAGGAAGCTTAGATTTAGGAATTTTTAAACAAAACAGTGGCTATAATACTACTTTATCAAATTTGCAGAACCATAAATATGATTTAGTCTTTTTAATAGGCCAAGACAGTTTAAGTTTTAAAAAAAAAAATGAATTTGTAATTTATCAAGGAAGCCATGGAGATAAAGGAGCTGAAATTGCGGATATAATTTTACCTGGGGCCGCTTACACTGAGCAAGATGGTTATTTTACTAATTTAGAGGGAAAACTTCAAAAGGCTTATAAGGCCTCTTATCCACCTGGTGACGCCAAAGAGGATTGGCAAATTATAAATAATTTAGCAGAGTTTGTTAGTAATAAAAAATTATTTAAAAATAAAGATGAATTAGAAAGTAGTTTATTAAATTATTTAAATTTATCAAATAATAAAGATTTACCAAATGAAAGCAATGATACAAAAGATTTGACTTTTTCAAATGAGAAAATCGAAATTAAAAATTTGGATTATTATTACTCAAACTCTATTGCAAGAGCTTCTAAAACTATGTTTGAGTGTAGGAGCGAAAAAAATAAGTTAAAATCAACAGGTACAGAAGGTTAAAATGTTTGAATATTTAAATATAATTTTTTTAGAAACTTATAAAGTTTTATTCTTGTTATTACCAGTTTTAACAGCTGTAGCATTGATGGTCTGGCTTGATAGAAGAGTATGGGCTTTCGTACAGAAAAGACGAGGTCCAAATGTCGTTGGTCCATTTGGATTATTTCAATCATTGGCCGATGCGCTTAAATATCTATTCAAAGAAATAATAATACCAGCAAGCTCAAATAAAATTATTTTTATATTAGCTCCAATAGTTACAATGACACTTGCATTAGTTGCGTGGGCAGTTATTCCTTTTAATGAAAGTTTAGTGATAGCTGATATCAATGTTGGTATACTATACTTGTTTGCTGTTTCCTCGTTAGGTGTTTATGGAATTATTATGGGTGGATGGGCATCAAACTCAAAGTATCCATTTTTAGGCTCAATTAGATCTGCTGCACAAATGGTTTCTTATGAAGTCTCAATAGGTGTAATAATTATAAATGTTTTATTATGCGTGGGCTCTCTTAATTTAACAGATATTGTTTTAGCACAAGAAAATCTTTGGTTTGTAATTCCATTATTTCCAATGTTTGTTATTTTTTTTATCTCAGCTTTAGCAGAAACAAATAGACCGCCATTTGATCTACCTGAGGCAGAGGCAGAATTAGTTGCTGGATACCAAACAGAATATTCTGGAATGATGTATGCAATGTTTTGGCTTGGGGAATATGCAAATATATTGTTAATGTGTTCCTTAGGTTCAATTTTGTTTTTAGGAGGTTGGCTTCCAGCTATTGAAGCATTCCCTTTTAATTTTATCCCAGATTTTATGTGGCTTATATTGAAAATATTGTTTCTTTTTATTTTGTTTTCATTAGTAAAAGCTATTGTACCCAGATATAGATACGATCAATTAATGAAATTAGGTTGGAAAATATTTTTACCAATGTCACTTATATGGGTTGTTATTACAGCTTCATACTTATTTTATTTTGATTTATTACCGAGCAACTAATTATGAAAATTTCAAGATTTTTTAAAACGATATTATTATTAGATATTTTAAGCGGTCTGCTAATTGCTCTTAAAGAGATTTTTAAAAATAAAAAAACAATTAATTACCCTTTTGAAAAAGGAAAGATTAGCCCACGCTTTAGAGGAGAACATGCTTTAAGAAGATATCCTAATGGTGAGGAAAGATGTATAGCATGTAAATTATGTGAAGCTGTCTGTCCAGCACAAGCAATTACAATTGAATCAGCAGAGAGAAGCGATGGTAGCCGTAAAACTACAAGATACGACATTGACATGATGAAATGTATTTATTGTGGTCTTTGTGAGGAGTCATGTCCTGTTGATGCTATTGTTCAAGGTCCAAATTTTGAATTTAGTACAGAAACTAGAGAGGAACTTTACTACAATAAAGAAAAATTACTTGATAATGGCGATCGTTGGGAGACTATTTTAGCAGCTAATATTAGAGCAGACAAACCGTATAGATAACAGTTATGTTAGCACATTCATTATTTTTTTATATATTTGCATTTATTGCAATCTTTTCAGCGATAATGGTAACGGCATCCAAAAATACAGTTCACTCAGTATTTTTTTTAATATTAGATTTTATAAGTGTATCGTGTCTATTTATCATGATTGGGGCAGAGTTTTTAGGAATGATTATGTTAATAGTCTATGTAGGAGCTGTTGCAGTTCTATTTCTCTTTGTTGTAATGATGCTTAACGTAGCTCAACAAAAAAAACAGTGGTTTAGCTCTACAGAAAGCTCAAAACATATTCCACTAGGCTTTCTAATAAGCGTAATTATTTTTTTTGAATTAATTATTGTGGTTGGTGGGTGGAAGTTTAAGCCAGATGTAGTCTCATCAATTTCACTTTCTTTTAATGATACAGATATCTCAAATACACATTCAATAGGAAATGTTTTGTATACTGACTATATTCATCTTTTTCAATTAAGTGGAATGGTTTTGTTAGTTGCAATGATCGGAGCTATCGTGCTTACTTTTAGAAAAAGATCAGGTTTAAAAAGACAAAGTTATTTTTCTCAAATTTCAAGAGAAAGAAGCGACAGCGTTAAGTTAATTGAAGTTGAAAGTAACAAAGGAGTTAATATAGATGATTGATATAGGCTTAGGTCATTATTTAACTTTAGGTGCTATAATTTTTTCAATTGGTGTAGCTGGAATTTTTTTAAATAGAAAGAATATAATTGTTATACTTATGAGCATTGAGCTAATTTTGTTATCTGTAAATATTAATCTTGTTTCTTTTTCAATATTTTTAAACGATTTAACTGGTCAAATTTTTACATTATTTATTCTGACTGTAGCAGCCGCCGAAGCCGCAATAGGATTAGCTATAATAGTTGTTTATTATCGTAATACTTCAGATATTGATGTTGAAAAAATACAAAGCCTAAAAGGTTAAAATGGAAATTTCACTTTTATTTCTACCACTTATAGCTTCAATCATTTCAGGTTTTTTTGGAAAATATATTGGAGATAGGAATTCTGAGATTATCACAAGTTTATTTGTCATAGTTTCAGCGTTATTATCAATATCAATATTTTATAATGTAATAACAAACGGATATGAAAATAATATTGTTATTGCATCCTGGATAAGCTCAGGAACATTAAATGTAAATTGGTCAATAAAAATAGATCCACTATCGTCCGTAATGTTAGTTGTGGTAACGGTGATTTCCGCACTTGTACATATATATTCAATTGGCTACATGACTCATGACCCTCACAAGCCGAGATTCATGGCTTACTTATCTTTATTTACTTTTGCCATGTTAACCTTGGTCACTGCAGATAACTTCTTACAGTTATTCTTTGGATGGGAAGGAGTAGGACTCTGTTCATACTTCTTAATAGGTTTTTGGTTTAAAAAAGACACAGCTAATGCTGCTGCAATTAAAGCTTTTTTAGTTAATAGGGTTGGTGATTTTGGACTAGCACTTGGAATTTTTTTAATTTTTTATTTATTTGGAACCGTTAATTATGATGAAGTTTTTCTTAAAATACCCGAGCTTGTAAACAAAGAAATTTCATTATTGAATAATTCTTCTCCTTTTGCATTTTTAGGGACCGAAGTTAGATCTATAGATATAATTTGCTTATTTTTGTTTGTAGGTGCTATGGGAAAATCTGCACAACTTTTTTTACATACATGGTTGCCAGATGCAATGGAAGGACCAACGCCAGTTTCTGCATTAATTCATGCTGCAACTATGGTAACAGCAGGAGTTTTTTTAGTTGTAAGATGTTCACCAATTTTTGAATATTCTATTTTGGCTTTAAACGTAGTTACAATTATTGGAATGTCCACTGCTTTATTTGCTGCGACTGTAGCATTGGTTCAAACAGATATAAAAAAGATCATTGCCTATTCTACATGTAGTCAATTAGGTTACATGTTTTTTGCTGCTGGTGTAGGAGCTTACAATGTTGCAATGTTTCATTTGTTTACCCATGCCTTTTTCAAGGCATTACTTTTTTTAGGCTCAGGATCAGTAATTCACGCTTTTAACAATGAACAAAATATTAACAAAATGGGCAATGTCTGGAAAAAAATTCCATATACCTGGATAATGATGATCATTGGAACTTTAGCATTAACTGGTTTTCCATTTTTATCAGGTTTTTACTCTAAAGATGCAATAATAGAATTTGCTTATTTAAAAGGAAATACAACGGGAATTATAGCTTCATATATAGGAATTTTTACAGCCTTTCTTACATCGTTATACTCTTGGAGATTAATTTTTAAAACTTTTCATGGCAAATTTAACAATGAAGAAATTAAAAAAGAAAAAATACACGAATCTCCAATTGTTATGATTTTACCTTTAATAATTCTTTCAGTTGGATCTATATTTGCTGGTTTTTTATTCAAAGATCTATTTATAGGTTTATCAGATAATTTCAACTTCTGGAATGACTCAATAAAATTTTTAAATCCATTAAGTAATGAGCATCCACCTCTCTCTATAATAATAATAACTCCAATTTTAGTTATTTTATCAATTCCTATCTCATATTATCTTTTTATTAAAAATAAAAAAATTACTAATTCAATTGTTGAGGCAAATAAATTTTTATATAATTTCTTTCTTAACAAATGGTATTTTGATGAATTGTATAAATTCATTTTAGTTGAACCTGCAAAGAAAATCGGTTTATTTTTTTGGCAATCGATAGATGTAAAAATTATTGATAAGTTTGGACCAGATGGAATTTCTAAATTAGTCAAATTTTTCTCATTAAAAGCTAAAACTTTTCAAAGTGGATATATTTACCAATATGCATTTATTATGCTTCTAGGATTTTCAGCAATTTTAACATTTCTAATTTTAAATTAATGGATTTTCCAATTTTATCTTCACTCATATTATTACCTACTGTAGGTGCTTTATTTTTATTATTTACAAAAGTGTCAACTATAAAAAGTCAACAAACTATTAAATATGTTGCATTGTTTGTAACTTTTGTTAATTTTTTTATATCAATTTATCTCTGGTATCTATTTGACAAATCTATTTATCAATTTCAATTCGTTGAAGAAAAAATATGGTTAGATGGTTTTGTCAATTACAAGGTCGGTGTTGATGGAATATCAATTTTATTTATTATCTTAACTACCTTTATAACTCCTTTGTGTATAATTTCTGTAAATAATAGCATTAAATCCAGATTAAAAGATTTTCTAATAGCAATTTTGATTTTAGAAAGTTTGATGATCGGTGTATTTTGTTCATTAGATTTAGTCGTTTTTTATTTATTTTTCGAAGGTGGATTAATCCCAATGTTTTTAATTATTGGTATATGGGGTGGCGAAAGAAGGGTCTATTCTGCTTTTAAGTTTTTCTTATATACACTTTTAGGTTCAGTTTTAATGTTAATTGCTATTATTGTAATTTACTTAACTTCTGGAACTACTGACGTTGTAAAATTATACGATTTAGGAATTAATACTGATTATCAAAACTTGTTATGGCTAGCATTTTTCAGTTCATTTGCAGTTAAAACTCCCATGTGGCCAGTACACACTTGGTTACCCGACGCTCATGTCGAGGCACCAACAGCTGGTTCAGTACTTTTAGCTGCAATACTGCTAAAAATGGCTGGTTATGGTTTTTTAAGGTTTTCAGTTGGCTTATTTCCAATAGCGTCAGAATTTTTTGTTCCATTAATTTATGGTCTCAGTCTTATTGCAATAATTTACACTTCTTTAGTTGCTCTTATGCAAGAAGACATGAAAAAATTAATAGCTTACTCTTCAGTTGCTCATATGGGCTTCGTAACACTTGGAATTTTTACATTTACACAACAAGGCTTAGAAGGAAGTATAATTCAAATGATTAGCCACGGTTTAGTTGCAGCAGCGTTATTTTTTTCTGTGGGTGTTTTGTACGATAGAACTCATTCAAGATTAATTGAAACTTATGGAGGTCTTGTTTCTTTAATACCAAAATATTCAATTTTACTAATGATATTCACGTTAGCCGCTGTTGGATTGCCTGGAACAAGTGGATTTGTAGGAGAATTTTTAATTTTGATAGGAGCATTTCAAGATAATTTTATTGTAGCGGCAGTTGCCAGTTTAGGTGTTATTTTAGGAGCAGCCTATATGTTGTGGCTTTATAAAAGAGTTATATTCGGAGAATTGAAAAACAAACAACTCTTAACTATCGACGAATTAAATAAATCTGAATTATTTATACTTATTTGTTTGACTTTACCTGTTTTATTTTTTGGATTTTATCCTGAACCTTTATTAAACACTGTTGAAGTATCTGTAAGTAATTTAATACAAATGTATAATAATAACTTAATAATTTCAGGCAATAGCAATGGATAATCTTAACTTTATTTACCCTGAAATATTTATTTCACTTTCAATAATGTTTTTATTAATCTTAGGTGTATTTAAAAAAAAATAGTTCCAATTTAATAAATATTCTATCAATATTGACCCTTATTGTAACTTTAGTTTTAATTTTTAACTATCCAGCAAATACCAATATAGAGATTTTTAATGGAAGTTATAAAATTGATTTTATCTCATCGTATATGAAAATTTTAACAGTGTTGTCAGGAATTTTTGTTTTAATAACATCATCTAAATTTTTAAAAATTTTTAAAATATTTCAAATAGAATATCAAATACTAATTTTATCTTCTATATTGGGAATATTTGTGATGATAAGTTCAAACGATTTAATTGTTTTTTATATTGGCCTTGAGTTGCAATCATTAGCTTTGTATGTCCTGGCATCCTTTAATAGAGATCAAGTTAGTTCATCTGAGGCTGGGCTTAAATATTTCGTTTTAAGCGCTTTATCTTCAGGACTCTTATTATATGGATGTTCATTAATATATGGTTTCTCAGGAACAACGAATTTTGAAGAGATTTCTATTATAATGGATGATAATCAATATGGACTTACATTTGGAATAGTATTTATACTTGTCGGTTTAGCTTTTAAAATCTCTGCAGTTCCTTTTCACATGTGGGCTCCAGATGTTTATGAAGGTTCACCAACGTCCGTTACATTATTTTTTGCAGTAGCACCAAAAATAGCAGCAATAACTGTTTTTATTAGGTTTTTATATGTTCCTTTCTTTAATGTAATTGATCAATGGCAATTAATAATAGTTTTTCTATCTGTTGCTTCGATGATTTTTGGAGCAGTAGCTGCAATAGGTCAAAAAAATCTTAAAAGACTAATTGCATATAGCTCTATTGGACATATGGGTTATGCATTAGCAGGCTTATGTGCCGGAACCAACTTAGGAATTCAAAGTTCAGTATTGTATATAACTATATATCTTGTAATGAATTTTGGATTTTTTAGTTGCTTATTTATGCTAAAAAGAGAAAACAAATATTACGAAAATATTGATGATTTGTCAGGTTTATCGAAAAAATCATCCACTGATTGCACTTTCATTATTAGTCACATTGTTTTCACTGGCTGGAATTCCACCCATGGCAGGTTTTTTTGCAAAATTTTACATTTTTTAAAGCTGTGCTCCAGCAGTCAATGTATTTCTTAGCAATAATAGGCCTTTTATCAACAGTAGTTGCG
>CACDZF010000008.1 GCA_902557385.1 uncultured Pelagibacteraceae bacterium | reverse complement strand
AAGGTAGTTTTAAAAGAAAAAAAAAATAATTTTTTAATATTTTGCGTCTTTATAAGTGATTATATCAACATTAAAGCTTACTATAACTCTATCTTCTGAAGACAAATTTTTACCAACCGAGTGGTATAGATAAGATGGAAAAATTAACAAATTTCCTTCCTCAGCTTTAATACTAAAACCTGATGAATTTAATTCATTATGTTTTTCAATTACAGGGTGACGAAATTTTTTAACCTCATTCGGCTCATGGAACTGAATGTTACCACAATTATCTGGTGCTTTAACATAATAAGCTGCACTTAAATAAGTATTTGGATGATTATGAATTTGGTTAAAACTATTTTTTTTATTAATTATTCCCCATATTTCTGTAACTCCAACTTTTTCAGGGTTAAATTTCCAGCCATATCCATCAACCATAACCTCTTTAACATATCCATGAACTGCGTTGATAAAATTGTGTGGAACATTACCTTTTTCAACTTTAAAGTTTTTAGAGTGCCACCCACCAACATTAGATCTTTGAGTTCCATCTTTATCGTTTTCATACAAATCATAAATATATTTAGATAATTCAGCGTTTAACTTTTCATAGTCTTTAACTTTAAATTGAAAAACGGGTGTAGCAAACAGTTTATGTATAAATTTATCGCTCATTTACTTTTAATCTGGCCCCAATCTGCTGTATGACCCTTGATGACATTTCAGTACCTTTTTCTAAACTTTGATTTAATGAAAGATTATTTACGTGTCCGTGTAAAAATCCAGCAGCAAATAAGTCACCAGCTCCTGTAAGATCTACTATTTTAAGATTTTTTTTAACCCCACATTCAACAACTTCATCGCCATTTATTGCAATAGCTCCTTTTTCTCCTCTTGTAATTACTAAAAGCTTTTTAAGTTTTTTTGAAAAGTTAATAACTTCATCAAATTTTTTTGCATCGATCAATGATATTATTTCTTGTTCATTAGCAAAAGTAATATCAAGTTTGTTTTTAACAAGATCCAAAAAATGAGTCTTGTGTCTATCAACACAAAACTGATCTGATAACGACATTGCTACTTTATTCGCACAACTAATCGCTTTATCAAATGCTTTTTTTGGTTCTCCTTCATCCCAAAGATAGCCTTCTAGAAATATTATTTCACTTTTTTTTATAGCGTCAGTATTAACATCATTTTCATTAATTTTTCCTGCAGTTCCTAAAAATGTACACATCGTTCTTTCAGAGTCTGGTGTAACCAAAATTAAACATGTTCCTGTAGGCAATTCCTCTTTTTTTTTGGAGTAAAAATATTCTACATTTTCGTTTTTTAGTCCTTCTTCATATTTGCTTCCTAGATCGTCGTCCGATACTTTTCCTATAAATCCAACTTTATTGCCTAGTTGAGATATACCTACTATTGAATTTGCGACAGACCCACCAGAAACAGTTTTTTCTATTTTTAGGTTGGTCAATAAATTTTTGAACTCGCTCTCCTCAAAAATTAATTTCATTGTACCTTTGGTCAAACTATTTTTGGTAATAAAATTATCATCAACTTTACAGATAACATCCACAATCGCATTTCCTATTCCTAAAATCTTCATAATTAAGCTTTCCTTGTTTTTATTGGTGATTTTCTATTAGGATAACAAGTAGTACAAATTTTACAAGCTAAACCATAGCATTCTCTTGCTTTACAATACTCTCTTCCGTAATAAATTATTTGAAGGTGAAGCTTATTCCAAAACTTTTTTGGAAATAATCTCTTCAGGTCTTTTTCAGTTTGAACAACATTTTTACCATTAGTTAAACCCCATCTTTGAGCCAGTCTATGAATATGAGTATCAACTGGGAATGCTGGATGACCAAATCCTTGAGACATAACTACACTTGCAGTTTTATGACCTACACCTGGAAGTTTTTCGAGTTCGTCAAAGGTTTCTGGAACTTTTCCGCCGTGCTTTTCAATTAATTGTTTGGAAAGCAAATAAACACTTTTCGCTTTCACTCTAAAAATACCAATGCTTTTAATTAAATTTTGAATTTTTTTTCTTCCTAATTTAACAAAATGTTCTGGCTTATTATATTTCGGGTATATTTTTTTAGTTACATTATTTACATTAACATCTGTGGTTTGAGCAGATAACAAAACCGAAACTAATAAAGTAAATTTATTTCTGTGTTTTAAAGGAATTGGCGTTTTAGGGTAAATTTTATTAAGAATTTTTAAAATTACTTTAGATCTTTTAATTTCATTCATTATTTGAAATTCAAAACATCTCTCATCGAATAAAGGCCAGGTTTTTTATTCATTAACCATTTAGCCGCCGTAAATGCCCCTTCTGAATATAGAGCTCTATCAAAAGCTTCATGATTTAACTTGATTATTTCTTTACCACTTGAAAAAGTTACCTCATGTTCACCAATTACCTCACCTTTTCTTAATGAATTAAAATTAATTTTTTTCCCATAAGGAAAAGATTTTCTATTTAAGTATTTTTTTCCTATTAATTTATAAAATTCTTTATTTTTTCCTACGGCTATACCTTTGCCAAGCATTAAGGCTGTTCCAGAGGGATGATCTTTTTTGTGTTTATGATGTATTTCAAAAATTTTGCTTAAAAAATTATTTCCCAGCGATTTTGATGTAATTTCAGTAAGATACATCAATAAGTTTATTCCCAAACTCATATTTCCAGCTTTAAGTATTGGTATTTTTTTTGCATATTTTTTTATCAAATTTTCCTCTTTTTTAGAAAACCCTGTAGTTCCAATAACCACTCTTTTTCTAAGTTTTGATGCAATTCTAAGAATTTCAAAAGTACATTTAGGAACTGTAAAATCTATTATTAAATCTACTTTTTTAAAAGCCTCCCTAGTATTTAGACTAGGTTTAATTCCATTGATTTTTCTATTTATTAATTTGTTTTCAGTTAGGGATAATAATTTAAAGTTTTTATCAGATCTTGCAGATTTAATGATCTGTTGACCCATTCTACCTAAACAACCTGTAATAGCTAAGTTAATTTTTTTCATTTAAAGATAAGATATGAAGCTATCATAACAAACAAAACAATTATAGCCCAAATAAATAAATTCGTTAAAAATCTTTTTAATTTTGAATTTGATCTTATAAATGCTGGTAGAATTAATATTAAAATTGCAATTAATGATATTGCAGGAACTACTTCTTCAAGCCCCATTTTTTAATTTTTCCAAAAACTTTTAGCTTTTTGAAAGAATTTTTTTATACTTGGATTTGATTTTTCATTTTCAATAACTCTAAATTTCTCAAGCAATTCTTTTTGTTCTTTATTTAAAGAAATTGGAACTTCAGTATTAACTTGTACATAAAGATCACCAGTGCCATTTCCCCTCATATAAGGCATTCCTTTACTCTTTAATCTTAGTTGCTTCCCACTTTGTGTACCAGCTGGTATTTTTATTTTTGCTTTTCCACCATCTATCGTAGGTATTTCTATAGAAGTACCTAATGCTGCATCAGCAATTGAAATTGGACACTCAAAAAATAAATGTTCATCAGATCTTTTAAACAATTCATGAGAATAGACATTAATAAATAAATAAAGATCACCATTTCCTGCACCTCTTGAACCTGCTTCACCTTTTCCAGCGAGTCTTATTCTAGTTCCATCATCAACACCTCTTGGTATTGTTACAGATAATCTTTTTGAAGCTTGTTTCTTTCCTTGTCCGCTACAGCTATTGCATGGATTGGTAATTTCCTCTCCTGATCCTGAACATTGGGGGCATGTTTGTTGAACAGTAAAAAAACCCTGACTTGATCTAACTTGTCCATGACCTCCACACATTGAGCACGATCCCGCTTCATGTCCAGGTTTAGAACCACTTCCTTTGCAGGTGTCACATTTTTCTGATGTTGAAAACTTAATATCCTGTTTTTTTCCAGTATATGCTTCCTCCAGAGTTATCGATAAATCATATCTTAGATCTGACCCTCTATTATTTGTTCTCCTATTTCTTCTACCACTTCCACCAAACCCTTCTCCAAAAAAATCCTCGAAAATATCTGAAAAATGACTAGAGAAATCAAAGTTACCAAAACCCCCTCTTCCGCCACCACCATTTTCAAATGCTGCGTGACCAAAGTTATCATAGTTTTGTTTACGCTCAGAGTTAGATAATACGTGATAAGCTTCGGAGGCTTCTTTAAATTTTTCTTCAGCAGCTTTATCACCTTCATTTTTATCGGGATGATACTTAACTGCTAATTTTCTATAAGCAGACTTAATTTGATCTGCTGAGGAACTCTTGCTTACGCCTAAGACGTCATAATAATCTCTTTTTGCCATAACTAATTATAGACAAGTAGTTGTTGGCTTAGGCGCTTTTTTCTTTATTTTCGTCTTTTACTTCTTCAAAGTCGGCATCAACAACATTGTCGTCTTTTTTTCCTTCTTCTTTTTTTGTGTCTTTTGGCGCATCACCAGGCTTAGCACTTTGTTGAGATTTATAAATTGCTTCGCCTAATTTCATTGATGATTGAACTAATTCTTGTGTTTTCTTTTTTATATCCTCAACATCAGTTCCTTTTAAGGAGTTTCTTAAGTTAGCAGAAGCTGTTTCTATAGCTTTTTTGTCGGCATCTGAAACTTTTGATCCATGTTCTTTTAAGTTTTTTTCTGTTGAGTGTAATAAAGTATCAGCTTGATTTCTTGAATCAACCGACTCTCTTTTTTTCTTATCTGCTTCTTTATTAGACTCAGCTTCTTTTACCATTTTATTTATTTCTTCTTCACTTAAACCACCTGAAGCTTGAATTTGAATTTTTTGTTCTTTGCCAGTTCCTTTATCTTTTGCTGAAACATTTACAATGCCGTTTGCATCAATATCGAAAGTTACTTCAATTTGTGGAACTCCCCTTGGAGCCGGCGCTATACCAACTAATTCAAAATTACCCAAAATTTTGTTATCCGCTGCCATTTCTCTTTCACCCTGTAAAACTCTGATTGATACAGCTGGCTGGCTGTCTTCAGCAGTTGAAAAGACCTGACTTTTTTTGGTTGGTATTGTTGTGTTTTTATCAATTAATTTTGTTGATACCCCACCTAGTGTTTCAATTCCTAGAGAGAGTGGAGTAACATCAAGTAACAGAACATCTTTTACATCTCCTTGTAGTACTCCTGCTTGGATAGCTGCTCCCATAGCAACAACTTCATCTGGATTCACACTTTTATTTGGATCTTTTCCAAAGAAATTTTTTACAGCTTCTATGACTTTTGGCATCCTTGTCATACCCCCGACCATAACAACTTCACTAATGTCGTTTGCAGTAAGACCAGCATCTTTTAGTGCTGTTTTACAAGGTGGAAGTGTTTTGGCAATCAGGTCTTCGACAAGAGCTTCTAATTTTGCTCTAGTCATTTTTAAATTAATATGTTTTGGTCCTGTTTTGTCTGCAGTAATAAAAGGTAGGTTAACATCAGTTTGTTCCGCTGAAGATAATTCTATCTTAGCTTTTTCTGCAGCCTCTTTTAATCTTTGAAGGGCGAGTTTATCCGATTTTAAATCAATGCCATTATCTTTTTTAAACTCTGCAACTAAGTAATCAACAATAGTATTATCGAAGTCCTCACCACCTAAAAAGGTATCTCCATTAGTAGATTTAACTTCAAATACACCATCGCCCAATTCAAGAATAGAAACATCGAAGGTTCCTCCACCTAAATCATAAACTGCTATTTTTTTATTTGTCTTTTTATCTAAACCATACGCCAATGAAGCAGCTGTAGGTTCATTTATAATTCTTAATACCTCTAGGCCTGCGATTTTACCTGCATCTTTAGTTGCTTGTCTTTGCGCATCATTAAAATATGCTGGTACAGTAATAACTGCTTTAGTTACTTCTTGACCTAAATACTTTTCAGCAGTCTCTTTCATTTTTTGTAAAATAAAAGCCGAAATTTGAGATGGTGAATATTTTTGCCCTTTTGCTTCTATCCAAGCATCACCCTTATCTGAATTTACGATTTTAAAAGGTGCAGATTCAATATCTTTTTTTACTGTAGCGTCATTAAAATTTCTTCCAATTAATCTTTTTACAGCAAAGATTGTATTTTCAGGATTAGTTACAGCCTGTCTTTTTGCAGGTTGACCAATCAATTTTTCATTTTCTTCTGTGAAAGCAACAACTGAAGGTGTAGTTCTTGCACCTTCGGCATTCTCTAATACTTTAGCTTGTGTTCCTTCCATTATTGCAACGCAAGAATTTGTTGTTCCTAAATCTATACCAATTACTTTGCTCATAATTTTATAATCCTTGAACTCATATAAGTGCTAATTTCCAATCTACAAGTTTATTTAATACTTATTTTGTTTGTTTTTTTTCCTTATTTTCCTCGTTTTTTTTCTCATCTTTATTGACAGTTTCTTTTTTTGAAGCTTTTTTTGATACACCAACTAAGGCTGGTCTTAATAATCTACTCTTCATTAAAAACCCTTTTTGAATTTCTTGAACTATTGTTCCTGGTTCTTTTTCATCATCCTCAATTTCCATCATTGCTTGATGATAATTTGGGTCTAGTTTTTTGTTAATTGAATTTATAGGTTCAATATTGTTTTTTTTAAAAATTGATAAAATATCTTTATGGATAATTTCTAAATGCTCTAAAGTTTTTTTTAAACTTTCAGAATTTTTTAAACTTTCATCGTTTTTTAAGGATTCTTTTGCTCTCTCAAGATTATCTGAAAGGTTCAAAGTTTCTTTAGCAAATGAAAAACCACCATACTCAAAAGCTTCGTCTTTTTCTTTTTCAAATCTTCTTCTCTGATTTTCCATTTCAGCAAAAGTTCTAGTTAATTTGTCTTCTAGTTCTGCATTTTTTTCTTCTACTGTTAAAACTTTTTCTTTTTTTTCATTTTCATCTTCTTTTAATTCCTTATTTTCAGAATTTTCTTGGTTTATGTTATTTTCATCTAAATTTATATTTTGATCTTTTTCCATCATGACTTATATGGTAAGAAATTTAATAATTGCTAGATGCTAAACAAAAAAATTAAAAAAATATTAATTGGTACCAATAACGCTGGAAAACTTAAAGAAATTAAGGATTTATTACCAAAATCAACCAAAATTTTTTCAACTAAAGATTTTAAATTAAAGAGCCCCAAAGAAACTGGAAAATCATTTTTGAAAAATTCATTAATTAAAGCGAAATTTTTTTCCAAAAAAACTAATTTAATATGTTTAGCGGATGACTCGGGTCTTGAAATTGATATCTTAAATGGAAAACCTGGAATATTTTCAGCTAGATGGGGAGGCGCTAAAAATAATTTTGATAAAGCCATTTCTAAAGTTTTTAGGGAGCTTTACAAAAAAGATAAAAATTGGAAATTAAAAAAAGTTAAAGCCAGATTCATATGTGCTTTAACAATTTATTGGCCAAATGGAAAAATAGTTAAATCTGAAGGTAAAATTGAAGGCCTTGTATCACAAAAAAAAAAAGGAAAAAATGGATTTGGATATGATCCAATTTTTATTCCTTTAAAAAACAAACTAACGTTCGGACAAATGTCACCAAGCAAAAAATACAAAATTGATCATAGATTCAAAGCTTTTAAAAAAATTAAAAGATTTTTTTAATATTACTATTTTCTATTTTATAAAAATTAAGAATATGGTTAATTTTTTTATCTTTTATCTCAAAAATTCCCACTTTACCTTTAAACTTATCTTTCTTGGAAAATATTTTTTCCTCTATAACCCAATTATTTTGAAAAATCAGATAGTAAACTAATCCAACTATATCATAACTTAAAAATGATAATTGATTTGGATATTGTTTAAATTTTTTAAAATATAAATTTGCAAACTCATCATAATTTTCTTTATTAACTGAAGGATAATATATTGGTTGATAGCTGGTTTCCTTGAGTAAAGATACATCAAACCATTGGTTTAAAGTAATAAAATAAGTTTTTTTGGGCGATACATCTGTATAGAGTAATGAGGTAGTTATACTTTTTAAGCTTTCATCAAAATCAGCAATTACTAATGAGTCAAATCCTATTTTACCTATAGTGTCTTTTTTTTCTAATATTTTGATTTTTTTATCTTTATTAGGGTCTTCAGAATCCTCAAGTCTTTTAATTTCATCTTTTACGTTTTGTTTTCTCTGAGGATATTTAGTAATTTTTTCTATTTGTTTTGTAAGTTTAGTTGGATCAGAGTCGTAATAGTGAACTTTAAAAGTTTTAATTTTTGATTTTTTGATTGCTTTTTTTATTTCATTTTTAAAACTTTTATTTGGAATTAAAAATATAGTTTTTTTTATTTCGTTATTTTTTTGAAATTTTGCGATAGTATTAAGTTGAGAGCCTGCATTTATTCCAGTACTTATAATATTTTTTGGATTATCAATAATTTTATTTGTTAAGGATAAAAAAATCATATCATTTAGCTCTTCTAACTTAACCAGATTTTTATTAAAAACTGGTCCTATAACTATTTTAACACCTGCTTCTCTTAACTCTTTGGCTTTTTCAAATGTTGTCTCTGGATTTGCTTTGGTGTCTTTAGGAATTATTTCTATTAATGAATTGTCAATTTTATTTATTGCAAGTAAGGTTGATCTTATAATTGATTTTCCTATTTCACTAAATTCTCCACTGATTGGAACCAATAATCCCAACTTAATTTTACTTTGGGCAAATACGTTAGTTGGGCTTGATGAACTAAAAAAAATTATCAGTATTATAATTTTGACTAATTTTCTCATTTTAATGCTATTATTATATTATTTATATTTTAATGACTCCACAAAACGACATAAAATTTAGACAACTAAAACATGGTTTATATATTGTATCTACGCCAATAGGAAATTTAGCAGATATTACTCTAAGAGCAATAGAAGTATTAAAAAATTCAGAATATATTTTATGTGAAGACACAAGAGTATCAAAAAAATTATTAGATAAATATGAAATTAGATCTAAGTTAATTTCTCATCACAAATTTAATGAAACAAAAAACTTAGAAAAAATAATTGATATTTTAAATTCAAAAAAAATAGTTTCACTAATTTCTGATGCTGGAACTCCCACTATTTCAGATCCAGGCAGAATTTTGATTAAAGAATGTATAAAAAATAAGATTGGAGTATATCCAATCCCTGGGGCATCAGCTGTTACATCTGCAATGTCAATAAGTAGTTTTTCTGATAAATATTATTTTTTGGGTTTTTTGCCTGAAAAAGAAAAAGAGATAAATGAACAATTTGATATTTTGTCTAATATAAATTGTTCCATCGTATTTTTTATATCCGCAAAAAAAATAAACAAAGTAATCAAAACACTAATTTTTTTTTTTCCAGATAGAGAGATTTTAATTTGTAGAGAAATTTCAAAGATATATGAAGAATTTATAAGGATGAGAGTTGATCAGCTTAAACCATTTGAAAAGAATTTAAAAGGAGAGCTAACAATTGTAGTTTCTGAAAAAAATAATAATAAAAATATTTCGAAAAAGTTAAACGAATCAGATAAAAAATATATAAAAAAAATGATTAAAAATTTGAGTATAAAAGATATTACAAATTTTATAAGTGCCAATAGAAATATTTCAAAAAAAGAAATTTACAACTACTGTTTAAAACTAAAAAATGAAAAATAACTTTATTGTAGTATTTCTAATTCTTCTTTTTTTAAATTCATGCGTAGGCACTGGTTCAAAGGGGGTTTTTGGTACTGGAGTAAGTATAGCTTTAGACCCAAGATCTTTGGGTACTCAAATTGACGACTCAATAATGCAAAAAAATTTAGGCGCTAGGTTACTTTTGTTGGATAACAAATATATTTTATCTGTTAAAACAAAAGTTTTAGATGGCAGAATATTTTTAACAGGAAAGGTTGATAATCCTGAAGAAAAACTCAAAATTACTAAAATTGCGTGGGAAACAGAAGGAGTCAGATCGGTTAGAAATGATATTAAAGTTAAAGAAGAATTTAATTTTAAACAATCAGCTAAAGATTTGTTAATAACTTCACAATTACGAACAGCTATGATTTTAAATAAAAATATTAAAGCCACAAATTATAATATTGATACATATAAAAAGAAAATTTTCATTTACGGTATTGCTCTTACTGAAGAGGAGAGAAAAGAAGTAATAGATGAAGCAAAGGGTATACTTGATGTGAAAAAAGTTATTGCAAGTATTTCTTTAGTTAAAGATTTGAGAATTCAAAAAGACTAATTTTTTTTTCCATAATTAATAACACCAGCAGAATATGCAGCTATTGAAGCAAGGTTTAATATATCTGAAGTAGAAGATCTTAATGGAGCAATTTCAATTGGTTGACCTAATCCAATCAAAAATGGTCCTATTACTTTTGCGCCTCCGAGCTCCTTCATCATTTTATATGATATTGCTGCACTATGTTGCCCGGGCATAATTAATACATTTGCGTTTCCAACAATTCCTGAAAAAGAATATAGTTCTTTATATTCTTCATTTAGTGCTACATCAGGTTGCATATCACCATCAAACTGAAAATCTACTTTTTTATCCTGCAAAATTTCTACAGCATCTCTAATATGTTTTGTTTGACTTGTTGCTGGTTGCCCAAATGTTGAATGAGAAACAAATGCTACTTTTGGATCAAATCCAAACAGTCTTACAACTCTAGCTGAAGAAATTGCTATTTCAGCAAGTTGTTTGGCTGTTGGATTTTCGTGTACACTTGTGTCCCCTATGAATACGGTTTTGCCTTTATTTACTATCATATTTAATCCAAACATTATTTCATCTGGCCTAGCGTCTATCACCTTATTTATCTTTTCTAGCGAGGCGGCATATTTTCTGGTATTACCAGTTACAGCACCATCGGCATCACCGCAGGAGACCATGCAAGATGTCCAGATAACCCTGTCATTTCTTATCATTCGATCACAGTCTCTTTCTAATAAACCCTCTTTTCTTTGTAATCTTTTAAATAAATAATTTGCATACTTTTCTCTTTTATCTTTATTAGTTGAATTGACTATTTCAATATCAAGATTTTCACTATATCCAATATTTTTAAGTTGCTCTTTTATTTTTTCTTTTTTACCAACTAGTATAGGAATTCCTAATTTACTGTTTTTAAATGCAATTGCAGCTTTTAAAGTATTTTCATCTTCGCCATCTGCAAAAACAATTTTTTTTGGGTTTTTTTTAATTTGGTTATTTATACCTTGCATAATAGTTACTGAAGGATCAAGCCTTTGTTTAAGTTGTTCTTTATAAATTTCAAAATCTTTTATATTTTTTCTTGCAACGCCTGTTTTTATTGCTGCTTTTGCCACCGCCACTGGTATATCAACAATTAACCTTGGGTCAAAAGTTGATGGAATAATATATTCTTTTCCATACTTTGGTCTTTCACCTCCCATAGCTGCAACCACTTCGTCAGGTACATCTTCTCTTGCAAGTGCTGCTATCGCATTTGCTGCTGCTATTTTCATTTCCTCATTTATTGTTTTAGCCCTTACATCCAAAGCTCCTCTAAATATATATGGAAATCCAATAAGATTATTTACTTGATTTGGATAATCAGACCTTCCAGTAGCTACAATCGCATCATCACGGACTTCTTCGACTTCTTCAGGTGTAATTTCTGGATCAGGATTTGCACATGCAAAAATAATTGGATTTTTCGACATTTTTTTTACCATTTTTTTTGACAAAATACTTTTTGAAGATAATCCTAAAAAAACATCAGCATCTTTTATTGCATCATCTAATGTTCTATTTTTTGTTTCAACTGTGTGAGTGGATTTCCATTGATTTAAATTATCTCTCCCTTTATATAAAACACCCTTGCTATCAAGCATTATTATATTTTTTTGAGGTACTCCTGTTTTTTTTAGCAAATTGGTACAGGCGATTGCTGATGCACCTGCTCCGTTTACAACCACTTTAATTTTTTTTAAAGATTTTTTTGAAATGTCCAATGCGTTAATTAAAGCTGCAGTAGTTATTATTGCAGTTCCATGTTGGTCATCATGAAAGACAGGTATATCTAAAATTTTTTTAAGTTTTTCCTCTATTACAAAACAATCTGGAGCAGCTATATCTTCTAAATTTATACCACCAAAACTTCCTGCTATACTTTTTATACTTCTAATAATTTCATTTGGATCAGATGAATCAATTTCAATATCAATCGAGTTGATATCTGCGAATCTTTTAAACAAAACAGCCTTTCCTTCCATTACGGGTTTTGAGGCTAAAGAGCCTAAATTTCCCATGCCTAAAACTGCAGAACCGTTACTTATTACAGCTACTAAATTTCCTTTAGTTGTATAATCATAAGCAGCATTGGGATTTTTAGATATCTCCCTAACTGGAGCCGCAACACCTGGAGAATAAGCTAAAGCTAAGTCTCTTTTTGTTGTCATAGGTTTAGAAGATATAATCTCAATCTTGCCTGATTTATTGGTAAAATGAAAATCTAAGGCCTCTTTATCTGTGTAATGATTAATTTTTGTTTTTTTCATTTATGATAATTAGATATACAAATAGAGCAATTTTAAGACTAATATGATTTATGAACCTTATTAAGTCAACAGGGACATTCAGTTTTTTTACGATAATTAGTAGAATACTTGGTTATTTAAGAGATATATTAATAGCAATATTTCTAGGTGCCGGTCCCTTAGCAGATGCATTTTTTGTTGCTTTTAGAATACCAAATACTTTTAGAAGATTATTTTCTGAAGGTACATTTAATGCTGCATTTGTTCCAAGTTATGCTTCTGAACTATCAAATGGAAGAGAAAAATCTGAAAAATTTGCAACAAATGTATTTAGTTTACTAATCTTAGTTTTATTTTTTTTAGTTTTAATCATTGAAATTTTTATGCCATATTTTGTTTTCCTTATTGCACCTGGATTTAGTGGAAATGAGGAAAAAATGAGTTTAGCAATAAATCTAACCAGAATTACTTTTCCTTTTTTATTTTTTATAAGTCTATCGTCTTTTTTTTCTGCAATATTAAACTCTCATAATAGATTTGCAGTAGCAGCTGCCGCTCCAGTTATTTTAAATTTTTTTTTAATATCAGTACTATTTTATGGAAACCTATTAGGAGATGAACTTGTTTATTATTTATCCTATGCAGTAACTTTAGCTGGTATAGCTCAGTTTATTTACTTATTTTTTTATGTAAAAAAATTTTATTTTCCAAAATTCATTTTAAATTTTTCAATAGACTCAAAAATTAAAAATTTTTTCCTAAAATTGTTACCAAGCATTTTTTCATCTGGTGTAACTCAGATAAATATTTTAGTAGGAACAATAATTGCTTCGTTTCAAGCTAGTGCAGTTTCATATTTGTATTATGCTGATAGAATTTATCAAATAAATCTTGCGATTGCTGGAATTGCAATAGGGACAGTTATTTTGCCTCAACTTTCAAAGCATGTTATCAATGAAGATAAAGAAAAAATATCATTAATACAAAATAAGGCTTTAGAGTTGAGTTTATTTTTAAGTTTACCAGCTGCTATAGCTTTGTTACTTGCATCTGAACCAATTGTTTCAGCTTTATTTGGTTATGGATCATTCGATGAAGTATCAGTTGAAAATTCTTCTAAAGCATTATTCTATTTTGCTCTTGGACTTCCCGCTTTTTCATTAATCAAAGTTTTTTCTAGTTTTTATTTTGCAAGAAATAATACTAAATTACCTTTTTATATTTCTTTATTCTCCGTATTATTAAATATCTTAATAAGTATTATTTTTTTTAAAAAAGTAGGATTTATAATTATTCCTATTGCCACTACTATTTCTTCATGGATTAATTCTATTTTTTTATTTATTTTTCTAAAAAAAGATAATTTTTTTAATTTTAACTCAGAGTTTATATCAAAATTTTTTAAAATATTGTTTTCTTCAATATTTATGGGAGCCTTCATTTATTATTTAATAATTTTTTTTAAAACGAATCTTGCTTATGAACAAAGTTTTAAATCAATTTTTCTTATAGGAATTGTAGTAGCTGGGTTTATTTCTTATTTATTAATTGCTTTTTTGATCAAAGCTTTCAAAATCAGTGATATTAATTTAAAGTATTAGTTTAATGTCTAAAAAAATTTTTTCAGGTGTTCAGCCTTCGGGTAATTTGCATCTAGGTAATTATTTGGGTGCTATTAAAAATTTTGTTGAACTTCAAAACGAAAAAAATACTGAATGTGTTTATTGTATTGTCGATTTACATGCGATTACTGTAAAACAAGATCCAAAAGAATTAAAAAAAAATATCAGAGAAACTTTGGCAACTTTCATTGCTAGTGGATTAAATGAAAAAAAATCGATAATTTTTAATCAATCATCAGTCCCTGCTCATTCTGAAGGTGCATGGATTTTAAGTTGTGTAGCAAGAATGGGCTGGTTAAATAGAATGACTCAGTTTAAAGAAAAAGCAGGTAACGACAAAGAAAAAGCAAGCGTTGGGCTTTATGCATATCCAGTTTTAATGGCAGCTGACATATTACTTTACGACACAACTCATGTACCAGTTGGGGATGATCAAAAACAACATTTAGAACTATGTAGAGATATTGCCCAAAGATTTAACAATGATTTTCAAGCAACTAATTTTTTAAAAGTACCAGAGCCATTAATTCAAAAACAATTTTCAAGAATTATGAGTCTTAAAGATGGAACAAAAAAAATGAGCAAGTCAGACCCTTCTGATCTAAGCAGAATAAATCTTACAGACGATAAAGATAAAATAATAAACAAAATTAAAAAATCAAAAACAGATACAATGCCAATGCCAAGTGAGGAAGAGAGCTTAAAAAATAGACCTGAAGTATTAAACTTATTAGAAATTTATTCAAGTTTGTCGAATGAAAGTGTTGAAAAATCAAAAAAGGAATTTAGTGGTAAAAACTTTTCAGATTTTAAAGAAAAACTTTCCAATTTATTAGTTGAAAAAATTGAGCCAATTTCAAAGGAAATAAAAAGATTATTAAATGATGAAAAAAATTTAGACGAAATTTTGCTAGAAGGTACCCAAAAAGCTAATAAATATGCCTCTGCAAAAGTAAAAGAAATGAAAAAAATTATAGGTTTTTAAAAATAAATTACTATATTTATAAATATGTTTATACAAACTGAAACAACCCCTAATCCCAATTCTTTAAAATTTATTCCAGGAAAAATAGTGTCTAAGAGTGGACAAATTGAAATTACAAAAAAAAACGAAATTAACAATGATTTAGTTAAAAATCTACTTTCAATTAATGGAGTAACTGGAGTTTTTTTGAGTAAAGACTTTTTATCGATAAATAAAGATCAAAATATTGATTGGGAAGATATTAAGCATATTGCCCAATCTTTGATTGGTGAATTTTATTTAGAGGGAAAAGATTTTATTTATGATGGGAATATAACAGACGAAAATGAAAAAGAATTTCAAGAAATAGAAAAAAAGATAATTAAAATACTAGATGATAAAATTAGACCAGCAGTAGCTAGAGATGGAGGAGATATACAATTAAAAGAATATAAAAATGGGATAGTTAAAGTACAACTAAAAGGAAGCTGTTCTGGTTGCCCTAGTTCTACTATGACACTAAAACAAGGAGTTCAAAATTTATTAAAACATTATATTCCTGAAGTTAAAGAGGTAGAGGCGGTTTAGTAATGATAAAAAAAAAATTTGATTTAGATGAAATAAAAAAAATTCTAAAGAAAAAAGGTTTCATAATTTCAAGGAAAAAAAAAATAAATTTACCAAGCATTAATAATGACATTAAAAGTCTTTACTTCACTTTTATAGCAAGCCTAGTAGTTATCTCATTTTTTTTCTTTCTTCCAAGTTTGGTTGATTTTCAAAAAAATTCAATTTTAGCATCAGTAGAAATTGAAAATAAATCTAAAAGCAATCTAGAAAAAGTTTTAAGAGGCAAGCCATTGGATAATAGTTCTGAAGTTGATGAAGGGTTGAATATAAAAAATTTATTTGAAGATGTATTTAAATTTGATCAACTACCAACCGATACTGTAAGATTAAATGCGTCAACAATAGAACAGTTATTTAAAGATACAAATTATAATCTTGAGGACGTAAGAAAAACAAAATTGGTCAAACCAATAGCTTTGTCTTTGTTACCAGAAGAAATGAAAATGATAGAAAGTTCGACTAAAAAAAAAAACTTATTTATAAAAATAATTTTGCCATTAATTTTGGAAGAAAACAATAGAATTAAACTTGATAGAAAAAAACTTTTTAACGTTCTTAATAAAAATAAAAATACAAACTTAGAAAAAAAATGGTTAAATTTAAAATTTAAACAATATGGCGTACTTAACAAAGATTTATCAACTTTAAAAATTAGGATGGATGAAATACCCGTATCCCTGGCAATTGCACAAGCCGCCAAAGAAACAGGTTGGGGAACATCAAGATTTGCTCTAGAGGGAAATGCTTTATTTGGTCAATGGACCTGGTCGGGAGAAGGTATCAAGCCTGCTGGTGCTGACAATGATACGAGTCACAAAGTTATGAAATTTAAAATTTTAAAGTCATCAGTTAGAGCATATCAAAGAAATTTAAATACTCATTCAAGTTATAAAGATTTTAGATTGGCAAGAGCAGAATTAAGGGATAATAAAATGAAAGTGGATGGTTTAATTCTTGCAAACTATCTCGATAAATATGCTGAGACCGGAAAAGAATATGTGAAGATATTAAAAAAGATTATAAAACAAAATAATTTAACAGAATTTGATGATGTTAAATTGCTTCCATCCAGTAAAAAACTTAAAAGTTTAATTTAATTTTACAGAAAATTGTAAGCCAAGCCATTTCCATCCATCCGAGTCATTCAAAGAACAATTTATCCTTCCTCTTCTAAAAATAAATTTTTCTCTAAAATTAACAATTAATTTATTTTCTTTTAACACTATATCAGATTTATCCCACTTATTTCCTTCATCTGAAAAACAGTTAATATTTTTTAAATTTTTTTGGTTTTTAAAAAAACTAATAATTAATTTTGGAGGATTGTTATCTTTAATATATTTATCTTCTGGTAAAATATTTTTATATTGTAGTGGCAGAAGGTCAATTACAAAGTTAAATCTTTCTAAATCACCATATTTTTCATTAATAGGAAATCTTGGTAATTCATAAATATCTTTATTAACATCGATTACACCCGAGTGTTGACCAAATGCATATTTAAATTTTTCTTTTATGTAATTTGTCTGCTCCAAACTGTATTCTCCAAATGGATAGGAAAAAAAAATAGGGTTATAACCCAATTTTTCATTAAATATTTTAATCGAACTATCAATATCTTTTTTAAAATCAGTAAAACTAAAATCTAATAAATATTCATGTGAATGAGAATGATTTCCAATAAAAGCAAAATTTTCTTTATCGACTTCTTTTATTTGTTCCCAAGTCATGTACCCCCTTTTTCCCACTGGTTGTGTTGATACAAATAATATAAATGGAATTTTATTTTCTTTTAAAAAAGGCCAAGCATTTTCATAAAAAGAACTGAAAGCATCATCAATCGTTATTAAAATTTTCTTTTTAGACTTTGGTTTATTAAATGATAAATTAAAATTTTTTGGACTTTCAAATTCATAGTCTTTATTTTTAATAATATTTATCTGTTTTTTAAAAATATCCATTTGGATATTGGTTGATGGATATTTATTTTCATTAAATCTATGGTACATTAAAGACAAAGTTCCCAAGTCTTTAGAATAATATTTGATATTATTTTCTTCTGATTTAGAATTTAGAATTAACAAAAATAAAACTATGAATGATTTAATTATTGATGCAACTACAAATAAAATTTTTTTAACTATCATAAAAGATACTAAAAATATTTATACTAGTAAGTTCGAAAATAGTAAAAATAATTTTGATAAATTGATAATTTTAATTGATGATTTATTAAATAAAAATAAATTATTAATAAAAGATCTAAATAGAATTTATGTAAATAGGGGCCCAGGAAGCTTTGCTGGAATTAGAAGCTCCATTTCAATTGCTAAAGGTTATCATATTTCTCAAAATATTGACTATTATTGTTTTAGTTTTTTAGATTTTATCAATTTAAAAAGTTCCATTAAAAACCAAATTTTTAAAAATACGACACTACTTTCACAATATCACAATATAAAATATGAGAAAATCCCTGAATTGTGTAATAAATATAAAATTAAAAAAAATTTGATTAAACCACTTTATTTGAGTTAAAATAAAAAATGCAATCTAATATTGAAAAAAAATGTAAAAGTAAGGGAGTTAAACTTACAGATCAAAGAAGGATTATTGCAAAAGTTATGTCCGAGTCTAACGACCATCCAAATGTTGACGAGTTATATAACAGAGTGTCTAAGATTGATGAAAAAATTAGCATCGCAACTGTCTACAGAACAGTAAAATTATTTGAAGAGAGCGGAATTCTAGCAAAACATGATTTTAAAGGTGGAAAAGCAAGATATGAAGAGTTAAATGAAGGTCATCACGATCATTTGATAGATATAAAGTCTGGAGAAATTATAGAATTCGTTGACAATGAAATTGAAGAGTTACAAAAAAAAGTTGCAGAAAAATACGGTTATCAATTAGTTGATCATAAGCTAGAATTGTACGGTATTAAAAAAAAATCCTAGATGGTAAAGAAAATATTTATTAAAACATTTGGCTGCCAAATGAATGAGTACGATTCAAACCGTATTTATGACTCATTAAAAAAAATTGGGTTCATTAAAACGGATAAGCAGGATGACGCGTACTGCTATATATTGAATACTTGTCACATAAGAGATAAAGCTAAAGAAAAAGTTTATCATGAAGTTGGAAGAGTAAAGAAATTGTATAGGGAGAAAAAAAAACCAATCATGATTGTTGCTGGTTGTGTTGCGCAAGCGGAAAATCAAGAAATGCTTAAGAGAGAGCCTTACATTGACATTGTTATAGGTCCACAATCTTATCACAAAATTAATCAATTACTTAAAAGTTTTACTCAAAAGAAAAAGAAAGAAGAAACTGAGTTTAATACAATCGAAAAGTTTGAGTATTTTGATAACATAAAAAATACAAGTAATAAAATTTCATCTTTTTTAACAATTCAAGAAGGTTGTGATAAATTTTGCCATTTTTGTGTTGTACCTTTTACAAGAGGACCGGAGTATTCAAGACCTTTTATCAAAATTATTAAAGAAGCAGAAGAACTAATAAAAAATGGCGTAAAAGAAATTACATTAATAGGTCAAAACGTGAATGCTTATTCTTATAAAGATAATTCTAAGGTTTACAAAATTTCCGATTTGATTAATGAATTGGAAAAGATTTCAGAACTAGAAAGAATAAGATACACCACTTCACACCCAAGAGATATGACAGATGACTTAATTGATTGTTATTCAACAAGTAAAAAATTGATGCCTTTTATTCATTTACCAATACAAAGTGGTTCTAATAAAATTTTAAAACTGATGAATAGAAAGCATACTGTGGAGGAATATTTGTCTATTTATGAAAAGTTAAAAAAAATTAATTCTTCAATAGAATTTTCAAGTGACTTCATAATTTCATATCCAGGTGAGACTGAAGAAAATTTTAATGAAACAATTAAATTAATAAAAAAAATAAAATTTTTAAACTCATACTCTTTTATATTTAGTCCCAGACCAGGCACAAAGGCTGCAGGTTTAAAATTGATTGATGATGAAATATCAAAAGAAAGATTAACCAAAGTGCAAAAAATTTTGTTTTCTTATCAATTAGAAATGAATAGATCATTTCAAAATAAATCGATTGATATTTTGGTCGAAAATAAAATGCAAGGGCAAAACAAACTATTTGGTAGAAATAAGTATTTAAATTCAGTAATTTTTAAAGGTGATGAAAAAAATATTGGAAAAATCGTTAAAGTTAAAATAGAAGGCTGCAACCAAAATAGTTTATTTGGCGAAATAGAACATAAAAATATGAGAGCAGCGTAAATTGAGTAACACCGTATATAAAAAATTAAATTCTGACCTAAGGTTTGTATATTCTGAAAATAATACTTTAAGTATAGTATTTAAAAGCAATGAAATATTGTCAGGAGTTGTTGGTGAATTTAATAATAATATCAAAGAATTAGAAAAAATTACTAAAACTAAAATTTATTCAAGAGGAAATTCAATTATAGTAAAAAGTGACTCAAAAAAGAACGAATTAATTAAAAATGCTATTCAGTTTTTATCTGAGCAGCTTAAAATAAATGGTACTATAGAAAAAAAAGATATAGTTTCATCTGTAAATAAATTTATGATTGAAGAAAAAATAAATAATGCTGAAAAAAATATAGAATATATAATCAAAACTCCTAAAAAATCAGTAATTCCAAGATCAGAAAAACAAAAAAAATACGTTAGAGCATTAAGAGAAAGTGAAGTTATCATTTCTACAGGTCCTGCTGGAACAGGAAAAACTTTTTTAGCTGTAGCTATAGGTTTAACAATGTTGTTGGAAAAAAAAATTGAAAAAATAATTCTTTCAAGACCAGCAGTTGAAGCAGGAGAAAGACTAGGTTTTTTACCAGGTGATATGAGAGAAAAGGTAGACCCATATCTAAGACCTCTTTATGATTCTTTATACGATTTATTAGATTTCGAAAAAATTCAAAAAAAAATTGAAATTGGTGATATTGAAATTGCACCTCTCGCTTTTATGAGAGGTAGAACTTTAAAAAATTCATTTGCTATTTTAGACGAGGCCCAGAATGCAACAGATACACAAATAAAGATGTTTTTAACTAGAATTGGGGAAAATTCAAAAATTGTAATTAATGGAGACCCTTCTCAAATAGATTTACCAAACAAGTCGTTGTCTGGATTGAACAGATCAAAAAAACTTTTGGGGCATCTAAAAGAGATTTCCGTAGTTGATTTTGATCATACTGATGTAGTAAGGCATCCGTTAGTTTCAAAAATAGTTAAGGCATACTCAGATCAAAATAGAGATGAATGATAAAGGCGAACGTAATAATCGATTTTGCTAAATGGAAAAAAAAAATTAAAGATCCAAAAAAATATCTTAAAAATAAACTTACCTCCTTAAAAAAAATTTCATATTTTAAAAATAAAAATCAAGAATTTTCAATTTTACTTACTAATAATTTAAAAATGAAAAAATTGAATAATAAATTTAGAAAAAAAAATAAAGTAACAGATGTATTGTCGTTTCCCTTAAAAAATAATTCTTATATTGGGGATATAGCAATAAGTTTTGAATTTATTAATAAAAAATCCTTGTCATCAAACTTTAATTACGAATTTGATAAAACCTGGATACATGGTTATTTACATTTACTAGGATATAATCATAAAAAAAATAAAGACTATAAAAAAATGAGTAATAAAGAAAAAATAATATTAAAAAATATTAATAGATAAATTGCCAAAAAAAATAAATAATCAATTGTTTTTTTTTATTATACCATTGATACTTGGGATAATAAGTTCATTTAGTTTACCTCCGTATAATTTTTTTATATTAAATTTTTTTACATTTCCTTTTTTATTTTTTTTTATTATTTCAAATTTACACGTTGGTAGGTGGAGATTTTTTTTAATAGGTTGGATTTTTGGTTTTGGGTATTTTATATCGAACATTTATTGGATTACAAACTCTTTAACATTTGAGGAGTTTTTTTTACCATTAATACCAATTGCATTTTTTCTGTTGCCTTTATTTCTTGGATTATTTTATGGTCTTTTTACGTTTATATTTTCATTTTTTAATTTAGAAAAAAATTATAGATCAATATTAATTTTTGCTTTTATTTTTTCACTTGTCGAGTTTGTAAGGGGAAATATATTAGGTGGTTTCCCTTGGAATTTAATTGCTTATAGCTGGTTAGAATATACTAGTTTTATACAAATATTATCAATCATAGGAGTCTATTCATTTAACTTATTATCAATTACTCTTTTCTTATTACCTGCAATAATATTTTTTAATCGAAGTCAATTTTCTAAAATATTAGTACTTGTTTTTTCTATAATTTCTATTGGTGCTAATATTTATTTTGGTAAAAATATGATTAACAAATATCATAAAGCACAATTCATTGATTTAAATACAAATATTAAAGTTATTGCACCTAAAATAAAGTTGAATAGATTTTTTCAAAAAGAAGATCCCAATATAATTATTAATGAATTAATTGAACTAAGCAAACCTGAAAAAACAAAGAAAACTTTATTTATTTTTCCTGAGGGAATTTTAACAAATATATATTTAGAGGATTTAAATATTTATAAAGAAAATTTTAAAAATAATTTTTCGGAAAATCATAAAATTATTTTTGGTATAAACTCTCAATCTGGTCTAAAAATTTATAATTCTTTAGTAGTTTTGGATAATAATTTAAATACTCTAGCAAATTATAAAAAAAATAATCTTGTTCCGTTTGGTGAATTTTTACCACTTGAAAATATGTTTTCTAAATTTGGCTTAAAAAAAATTACTCAAGGTTATCAATCATTTAGTAGCGATGATGATAGAAAAATTATAGAAATTAATAACATTAAATTCCTCCCAATTATTTGTTATGAAATAATTTACTCAGGAAAGCTAAATAAGAGTGGTGAAAAATTCGATTTTATATTAAATATCTCTGAAGATGGATGGTTTGGAAACTCAATAGGACCTTATCAACACTTTTCACACTCAATATTTAGATCTATTGAAGAAGGTAAAAATCTAGTTCGTTCTGCAAATAATGGTATTTCTGCGCACATAAATCCCATAGGTCAAATAGTAAAAAAAGTAGAATCAACTGAAAAGGGAACTTTCGAAATAAAAAATTTTAAAAAAATCTCTAGAACTATATTCAGTCAACATGGTAACAAGATTTTCTTTTATTTTTTACTATTTTATATTAGTTTAATTTTTTTTTTAAAAAAGAAAGGGAGTTAAGATGAAAAAAAATTATTTATTTACTAGTGAGTCAGTTTCAGAGGGACATCCAGATAAAGTTTGCGATAGAATATCAGACATGGTGGTAGATAGTTACTTAGGTGCAGAACCACAATCAAGAGTAGCTTGCGAAACTTTAACAACAACAAATAAGGTAGTTTTAGCTGGAGAAGTAAGAGGACCAGAAATAAAAAAAGAAGATTTAATTCAAAAAGTTAGAGAATGCATTAAAGACATTGGTTATGATCAAGACGGTTTCAGTTGGAAAGATACTACTAAAATTGAAACTCATTTACATGCTCAGTCAGCAGATATAGCTATGGGTGTAGACTCATCTGGGAATAAAGATGAAGGTGCCGGAGATCAGGGAATTATGTTTGGATATGCATGCAATGAAACTGATGTTCTAATGCCAGCACCAATTCATTACTCACATAGAATTTTAAGATTGATGGCTGAAGATAGAAAATCTGGAAAATTAAAAGGAATAGAGCCAGACTCAAAAAGTCAAATTACAATTGAATATAAAGACGGTTTACCTAACGCTGTAAAATCAGTTGTGATCTCCACACAACATTCCAAAGATGTTGACCTTGCAAAAGTTAAAGAACTTTGCATGCCATATATTGAGAGATCTATTCCAAAAAATTTATTAGGAAATCTTGACGAAAAGGAGATTTATATAAATCCCACAGGTAATTTTGTAATTGGTGGACCAGACGGAGACAGTGGATTAACAGGTAGAAAAATAATAGTAGATACATACGGGGGAGCAGCACCACATGGTGGTGGAGCTTTTTCTGGAAAAGACCCTACAAAAGTCGATAGATCGGCAGCATACGCGTCAAGATATTTAGCAAAAAATGTTGTAGCCTCAAAAATTGCAGACAAATGTTTAATTCAACTTGCTTATGCAATTGGAGTTTCAAAACCTTTATCAATTTATGTAGATCTTTTTGATAACGATGAAGAAAAAAATAGACATGTAGAAAAATTGATTAATGACAATTTTGATTTAAGCCCAAGGGGCATAAGAGAAATGTTAGGTTTAAACAAAGCTATATATGAAAAAACAGCAGCATATGGACATTTTGGAAGAGACCCAGAGTCTAATGGGGCATTTTCTTGGGAAAAAACAGACAAAGCAGATGTTTTTAAGAAGTAATTAAAGTTGAAAATATAGCAAAAATACTTATATTCATTTCACATTGTTGAAATTTCAAAAATGGGCTTAGGCCCATTTTTTTTTGGAATAGATAAAAATATGTTAAATAAAAGAGCAGATAAATTAGAACTATTAAGGATTGCTGAAGCAGTTGCATTAGAAAAATCTATAGATAAAGAATTAATTATAGAATCGATGGAAACTGGAATAGCAAAAGCTGCCAAGTCAAAATTTGGACAAGATAACGAAATCAAAGTTTTGATTAATAGAGATAGCGGAGATATTGGAATTTTTAGAAAGTTGATAGTAGTCGAAAATCCTGAAAATATTAACACAGAAATTAATTTGGAAGATGCTATAAAATTAGGGGAAGAAAATAAAAATAAAAAAATAGGTGATGAAGTACTTCAAGTTTTACCTTCTTTTGATTTTGGTAGAATCGCTGCACAGACTGCTAAACAAGTTATTAACTTTAATGTGAGAGAGGCAGAAAGACAGAGACAGTTTAGCGACTTTATTGATAAAAAAGATACAATTTTAAGTGGAATAGTAAAACGTTTAGAATTTGGAAATGTAATAGTTGATTTAGGAAAAGCAGAGGGGATAATTCAGAAAAATGAAATGATACCAAGAGAAAATATTAAAGCTGGTGATCGAGTGAAAGCTTACTGTCATGATGTTAGAAGAGAAACTAGAGGTCAACAAATCTTTTTATCAAGAGCACATCCAAAGTTTATGGAAAAATTATTTATTCAAGAAGTACCCGAAATTTACGATGGTTTAATCGAAATAAAGTCATCAGCACGAGACCCTGGAAGTAGAGCAAAAATATGCGTAAAAGCAATCGATACATCATTAGACCCTGTAGGTGCGTGTGTTGGAATGAGAGGATCAAGAGTCCAAGCAGTAGTTAATGAGCTGCAGGGAGAAAAAATTGATATTGTTAACTGGTCTGAAGATCCTGCGATAGTAGTATCAAATGCATTATCTCCAGCTGAAGTGCAACGAGTTAATGTAGATAATGATTTAAAAAAACTAGATGTAATTTTGACAGAAGAAAATTTAAGTAAAGCAATTGGTAGAAGAGGTCAGAATGTTAGGCTAGCAACAAAACTACTTAATTATGAAATTAATATTATGACTGACCAAGAAGACTCAGAAAAAAGACAAATTGAGTTTAAAGAAAAAACAGAAAACTTTGTAAAGAATTTAGAGCTAGATGAAACTTTAGGACAATTACTTGTTGCGGAGGGTTTTTCTTCGATAGATGATATAAAAGATAGCTCTATAGAGTCATTGATTAAAATTGAAGGAATAGAAGAAGAAACAGCAAAAGCCTTAATTGATAGGGCTAAAGAGTTTTATCAAAAAGATCAGGAAGAAATTTCAAATAAAATTAAAGACTTAGGTTTAGATAATGAACTTATAAATCATAAAGGATTAACCCCCGGAATGTTAGTTACTTTAGGTGAACAAAAGATATTAAAGTTATCAGATTTTGCTGATCTAGCGTCAGATGAGCTAACTGGTGGTTATGACATATTAAAGGGCGAAAGAGTAAGAATAAAAGGCTATTTAGAAGATTTTGCTCTGTCAAAAGACGAAGCTGACGAACTTATTATGTCGGCGAGAAATAAAATTTATAAAGATTGAGTAATGAAATATGATAAAAAAAACAAAACTAACTATTTCTGGTATTGCCAAGAAATCGATAGAAAATATTGAACTAGCAAAAACTCAAAGTAAAAATTCTGTAGTTATTGAAAAGAAAAATAACAAATTTTCCGGTAAAAGCTCATTTAATAAAAATCCTAACACTCAAAGATTAAAAAAAAATCCATCTTTTTCTTCAAAAAATCCAAACGTAAAGAAAAATATTACTTCATCATTTAATGATTTTGAAAAACGTAAACTTGCTGAGCAAAGAGCAACGAGAAGAATAAAAGGAGAAAAAAATTTTAAAGATACGAAAGAAAAAAATATCTCAAAAAAGAGAGAACAAAAACTTACAGTATCCAGAGCTCTAAGTGATAAACTTGAAACGAGAGCAAGAAGTATAGCTTCTTTAAAAAGAGCAAAACAAAAAGAAAACAGAGATCTTAAAAAAGATGCAACAGAAGAAAGTTATAAACCGGTAAAAAGAGATGTTAATATTCCCGAGGCAATTACGGTAAGGGAGCTAGCTAATAGAATGGCGGAACAATCAGGTGCTGTAATAAAACACCTTTTAGGCATGGGAGTTACAGTAACAATCAATCAAACATTGGCCGCAGACACGGCCGAGTACTTAGTAAAAGAGTTTGGGCATAACCCAATAAGAGAGACTAAAGCTGAGGAAATTGTCAAAAAAATAAAAGATATCAGAACTGATAATTTAAAAAATAGGCCACCCATAGTTACTGTAATGGGTCATGTAGATCACGGAAAAACGTCTGTATTAGATGTTTTAAGAAGTGCGAATGTTGTATCAGGAGAATTTGGTGGAATTACCCAACATATTGGAGCATATCAAATTGAAAACCATAAAAGTAAACTGACTTTTATAGATACGCCAGGTCATGCAGCATTTACTGAAATGCGAGCTAGAGGATCAAAACTAACTGATATAGTTGTACTTATTGTGGCAGCAGATGATGGAGTTAAGCCACAAACTATTGAGTCAATTAAACATGCCAAAGCAGCAAATGTTCCAATAGTTGTTGCAATAAACAAATGTGATTTACCTGAAGCTGATCCGCAAAAAGTAAAAAATCAATTGTTAGAGTATGAACTTATAGCCGAAGAGCTTTCAGGGGATACTTTAATGGTTGAGATTTCTACTAAAACTAAAAAAAATTTGGATAAATTAATTGAAACAATTATTTTACAGGCAGAAATTTTAGATTTAAAAACTAATTTTGATTCTAAAGCTACAGGTGTAGTCTTAGAGTCTAAGATTGACATTGGAAGAGGACCTGTAGCAACTGTTATAGTTACATCTGGAACTTTAAAAAAAGGTGATTATTTTGTAAGCGGTCTAAGCTGGGGAAAGGCCAGAGCATTGATAGATGACAAGGGCAAAAACTTAGAAGAAGCATTACCCTCTACACCGGTTGAAATTTTGGGAATAAATGGCGCAGCTAAATCTGGGGATGATTTTGTAGTTTTAAATAATGAAAAAGAAGCTAAAACTTTATGGGAAACAAGAGTTGATGAATCAAAACAAGGAAAAAATCCACTGACTTTTGCGACTCAAGAGTCGGCATTTAAAGACAAAATTTCAGAAGAACTAAACATTATAGTTAAATCAGATGTTCATGGCTCATCTGAAGCAATAAAAGGAGCAATTAATCAAATAACTCACGAAGAAGTAAAACCAAAAATTATTTTATCTGATATTGGAATGGTTACCGAAACAGACGTAACACTTGCAAAAGCATCAAATGCAGTACTAATTGCCTTTAATGTTAAACCAAGTAAGGAAGCAAAAAAACTAGCTGAAAAAGAAAAAATTATCATTTCCTCATATAATATAATTTATGAAGTTTTGGATTATATTAAGAAGAGAATGTCAGGTTTGTTGGCCCCAGATGTCCAAGAAAAAATTATTGGGTCTGCGGAGGTTTTAGAGATATTCAAAGTATCTAGTGTTGGGAAGGTTGCTGGATCTAAGGTTGTTGATGGAGAAATTTTAAGTACTTCAAACGCAAGATTAATTAGAGACGGTGCTATAGTATATACTGGTAAAATTAACTCAATTTTTAGGGAAAAAAATCAAGCCAAACAAGTTAGCTCAGGACAAGAGTGTGGTATAACTTTAAAAGATTTTAACGATTATCAAAAAAAAGATATAATTGAAGTCTTTAATTCTACATCAACAGAGAGAATGATATAAAATGAATAATAAATTAGGAAAACCAATTACCCAAAGACAATTAAGAGTGGGAGAAATGATAAAACAATCTTTAGGCATGATATTTGTTAGAAATGAAGCAAAAGTTCCAGAGTTAGAAACTAATAATATTACTGTAACGGAAGTTAGAATGAGTCAAGATCTTAAAGTTGCTAAAGCATACGTTCTACCTTTAGGAGGGAAAAATGCTGAAGAAACAGTTGAAAAATTAAAAAAATATTCATTTTTAATAAGAAAAACTTTATCAAAGAAAATTATAATGAAATTTTTACCAAAAATTCTTTTTGCAAAAGATGATTCATTTGATTATGCAGAAAAAATTGAAAATTTAATAAAACAAACAAATAAATAGGAAAAAAAATGATAAAAAAAGCAAAAGACCTAGCCACACATGAAAAAGATACAGGTTCATCCGAAGTGCAAATTGCGTTACTTACTGAAAAAATAGACTCTCTTTCAAAACATGTAAAACAATTTAAAAAAGACAAACATTCATCTGTAGGTTTGTTGAAAGCTGTAAATAGAAGAAAGAAATTATTGGATTATTTAAAAAAATATAAACTTGATTCATATAAAAATGTATTAAGTAAATTAAATTTAAGGAAGTAAATGTTTAAAGTATTTAAAAAAGAAGTAGAAGTAGGTGGAAAAAAAATTACATTAGAGACAGGTAAAGTAGCAAGACAAGCCGATGGTGCAATAATTGCTCAGTGTGGAGAAACAGTTGTAATGGCAACAGTAGTTGGGGCAAAGAAAATAAATCCAGACATGGATTATTTTCCATTATCGGTCAATTACCAAGAAAAATACTATGCTGGCGGAAAAATACCAGGTGGCTATTTTAAAAGAGAAGCAAGACCAACTGAAAGTGAAACATTAATTTCAAGATTAATTGATAGACCAATCAGACCCTTGTTTCCTGATGCATTTAAAAATGAAGTGCAGTTGTTACCAACTGTAATTTCATACGATAAAGAAAACCAACCAGATATCCTAGCGATTACAGCTTCATCAGCAGCTTTGGCTATTTCAGGAATGCCATTTATGGGTCCTGTAGGAGCATCCAGAGTAGGTTTTGTTGATGGCAAGTACATTCTTAATCCATCAAAAGCCGAATTAGAAAACTCTAGTTTAGATTTAGTTGTAGCAGGCACCAAAGATGCTGTGCTTATGGTTGAGTCTGAAGCGAACGGTTTAACAGAAGAAGAAATGTTAAATGCAGTTAAATTTGGTCATGAAGGCTTTATTCCGGTGATTAAAATGATTGATGAACTCGCAAAAGAATGCAGAAAACCTGAATGGTCTGTTGAAGAAAAAGATTTATCCGAGGTTAAGAAAAAACTTGAAGAAACTTTTACAAAAGACTTGAAGAAAGCTTTTGCAACAAGAGATAAACAAGATAGATCAAATCAAATCTCAGAGATAACTGATAAAGCGAAGAAACTTTATGAAGAAGATGAAAATTACACAGATCTTGATGTAAACAGTCAATTAAAAAATCTCGAAAAGTCTATTGTAAGAACTGACATTCTTAAAAACAAAAATAGAATTGATGGAAGAGGATTATCTGATGTTAGATCTATTTCTTGTGAAGTTGGTGTTTTGCCAAGAACTCACGGCTCAGCATTGTTCACTAGAGGAGAAACACAAGCAATTGTAGTTGCTACTTTAGGTACTTCAGATGATGAACAGAGACTAGAAAGTTTAGACGGTCAGCATAGAGAAAGATTTATGCTTCACTACAACTTTCCTCCTTTTTCAGTTGGCGAAACTGGAAGAATTGGAACTGGAAGACGTGAGATTGGTCATGGTAAATTAGCTTGGAGAGCAATTAACTCCTCACTTCCTTCAAAAGAAGTATTTCCATATACTTTTAGAATAGTATCAGAGATTACAGAGTCTAATGGTTCCTCTTCTATGGCTACTGTTTGTGGTACATCTTTAGCATTAATGGACGCAGGGGTGCCAATCAAAGAACCGGTAGCAGGAATTGCCATGGGTTTAATTAAAGAAGGAGATGATTTTAGTGTCCTATCAGATATTTTGGGCGATGAAGATCACTTAGGAGATATGGATTTTAAAGTTGCTGGAACTAAAGATGGAATTACTTCACTTCAAATGGATATTAAAATTACTGGTATTACTTTTGAAATTATGGAACAGGCATTAAGTCAAGCTAAAGATGGTAGAATTCATATCTTAGGTGAAATGAACAAAGCATTAGACAAATCAAGAGCTGATGTAGGAAAACACACTCCAAAAATGGAACAGATCACTGTAGACAAAAAAGATATTGCTACTGTTATAGGAAAAGGTGGAGCAACTATTAGAGAGATAGTAGAAAAATCAGGTGCAAAAGTTGATGTTAATGATGAAGGAGTTGTAACAGTTGCTGCTCCAGGTGATGAGTCTAGAAATATAGCTTTACAAATTATTAAAGATCTAACAGCTAAAGCCGAAATGAATAAAATTTATAATGGAAAAGTTATAAAGATTATGGAATTTGGAGCATTTGTTAACTTTCTTGGAAAACAAGATGGACTTGTGCATATATCTGAACTTGCTAACAAAAGAGTTGCAAAGGTAACTGATGTTGTTAAAGAAGGTGATACAGTGAAAGTCAAAGTTATAGGTTTTGATCGAGGTAAAGTAAAACTTTCTATAAAACAAGCTAGCGTTTAAATATTAATTTAGGCTTATCTAAAAATATATACTCTCATAATAAATAAAAATCATGAAAGACAAAAAAGATTTTGGATTTGGCACACAAATACGTAAATCACCTTTTTTTGAATCAACCGTTAAGTGGGGTGCTACAGGCTTTTCAGTTTATAATCATATGTACATACCAAGAGACTTTGGTAATGCAGAAGAAAATTTTTGGAATTTAATTAATAAAGCTATTCTTTGCGATGTTTCTGTAGAAAGACAAGTAGAAATAACCGGACCTGATGCATATAAATTTATTCAACTACTAACACCAAGAGATCTTTCAAAATTATCAATAGGTCAATGTAAATATGTTCTTATTGTAAATAATGAGGGTGGTATATTAAATGATCCGGTGCTATTGAGATTAGGTGAAAATCATTTTTGGCTGTCTTTAGGCGATAGTGATATTTTATTATGGGCCCAAGGTGTTGCTATAAATTCTGACCTAAATGTAAAAGTAGTTGAGCCAGATGTGTCACCTCTTCAATTACAAGGTCCAAATTCAAGTAAAATAATGCAGAAACTATTTGGAGAAAGTATATTGGATTTAAAATATTACTGGCTTAGGGAACTTGAGCTAGATGGTATACCTTTAGTTATATCAAGAACTGGTTGGTCAAGTGAACTAGGATACGAAATTTATCTTAGAGATGGTTCTAAAGGTAATTTACTTTGGGAAAAGATTATGTCTGCTGGTAAAGAGTTTGATTTACAGCCAGGGCATACTTCATCGATTAGAAGAATAGAAGGTGCAATGTTATCTTATCATGCAGATGCTGATATAAACACTAACCCATATGAAGTAGGTTTAGATCGATTAGTTAGTCTTGATACAAATATAAATTTTATTGGAAAAAATTCGTTAAAAAAAATTAAAGAAAATGGGATTAAACGTAAGCAAGTTGGGTTAATTCTTGATTGTGAGCCATTAGAAGGACCAAATACTACATTTTGGAAAATTTATAAAAATAAAAATGAGATAGGCAAAGTAACTTCTGCAGTTTATTCACCAAGATTAAAAAAAAATATAGCTCTTGCTATGATTTCTATTGAGCAGGCTGATATTGGCAATGTTCTAGACGTAGAAAAATCGTTTTCTATGGTTAAAGCAACTGTAGTCAATAAACCTTTTTATGATCCTAAAAAAAAAATAGCTAATGCAAAGATATAGTTTTTAAATATTTAAAAAATCTTTTTTATTTATTTTTCTTTTTTTCTTTTTTAAGTTTTCTTTTTTCTTTTAGGGAAAGCTTTGGTTTTTTCATAACACTTGAATCTTTGAATGATTTACCGCTATATCTTTTGGACATAAGATTAGGTAATATTTTTTGGATCTGGCATACCTACTTTGTTATAACCAGCATCTACATAGTGAATTTCACCAGTTACACCACCTCCAAGATCACTTAATAGATATAATGCAGAGTTTCCAACATCATGAATATCTACATTTCTTTTTAAAAACGAATGATCCTCATTCCACTTATATAAGAACTTTGCATCTCCAATTGCTGAAGCCGCCAAAGTTTTAATAGGTCCAGCACTTATTGCATTAACTCTAATTCCTTTTGCTCCCAAATCTCTCGCTAAGTATTTAACACTTGCCTCTAACGCTGATTTACAAACACCCATCACATTATAATTTGGAATAGCTTTGTTAGACTCATAGGTCAATGTAAGCATACTTCCATTTTTATTCATTATTTTAGATGCTTCTTTTGCGACTTCGGTAAATGAAAAGCATGAAATTAACATGCTTCTTAAAAAATTCTCTCTTGTAGTATTTAAATATTCACCAGACAATTCTGATTTATCGGAAAAAGCAACTGCATGCACAACAAAATCGATTTGACCCCATTTTATTTTAATATCTTCGAAAAGTTTTGTTACTTCTTCTTTTTTTTCGACATCACAACTAAATGTGACATTTGAGTTTAATTTTTCTGCAAGAGGAATTACTCTTTTTTTTAGTGCATCTCCAAGGTAAGTAAATGCTAGTTCGGCACCTGCTTCAGCTAATTTTTGAGAAATTCCCCAGGCAATAGATCTTTCATTGGCGACGCCCATAATTAAACCTTTTTTACCCTTCATTAAATTCATTACTTAAACCTTTTCAAAGACTAAAGTTGCATTCGTTCCTCCAAATCCAAAACTATTAGACATAATGGAATTTAAAGTTATATTTTTTTCAACTTTGGTGATTATTGGATATTTTTTTGCCTCATCGTCTATTTCAGTTATATTTATAGAGGCTGAAATAAAATTGTTTTTCATCATAATTAAACTATAAATTGCTTCATGCACTGAAGTTGCTCCTAAAGAGTGACCCGATAAAGATTTTGTAGAACTTATTTTTGGTAAATTATCTTTAAAAACTTCTCCCACAGCTTTTAACTCCGTAATATCTCCAACAGGAGTTGAAGTTCCATGTGTATTAATATAATCAACTTTATTTTTGCTAGTACTTAAAGCCATTTTCATACATCTTACAGCTCCTTCACCTGATGGTGCTACCATGTCATAACCATCTGAAGTTGCTCCATAACCAGTTAATTCAGCATAAATTTTTGCTCCTCTTGCCTTTGCATGTTCATATTCTTCTAGAACTAAAACACCTCCTCCACCAGATATTACAAAACCATCTCTAGTTTTATCATATGGTCTAGACGCTTTTTGTGGGGTATCGTTATATTTTGATGACAATGCTGTCATTGCATCAAACATTGCTGTCATTGCAAAATGCACTTCATCACTACCTCCTGCAAACACAATTTTTTGTTTTCCAAGTTGAATTAGTTCCATGGCATTTCCAATACAATGACCGCTGGTAGCGCAAGCTGAACTAATAGTATAGTTTACACCTTTAATTTTAAATGGAACTGCTAAAGTTGCTGATGCTGTACTTGACATTGTTCTTGGAACAACAAATGGTCCCATTTTCTTAGGATTTTTATCTCTAGTTTTATCTGCTGCTAAAATTACATTTTCAATAGAAGGACCACCTGAACCCATAATCATACCTGTTGAAATATTGCTCACATCTTTTTCTTCTAAGCCTGAGTCTTTAACAGCTTCAGCCATAGATATGTAATTGTATGCTGACCCTGGTCCCATAAATCTAATAACTTTTCTATCTACATGATCTTCAAGTTTAATATTAGGTTTACCATGGACGTGGCTTTTTAAATTGTATTCCTTGTATTCTTCACTAAATGAAATTCCAGATTTTGAATTAATTAATGAGTCAAATACTTCATTCTGATTATTTCCAAGACAAGAAACAACTCCTAAACCAGTGATAACTACGCGTTTCATGATTTAAATAATCCTACTTTTAAGTTTTCAGTAGTATAAATTTTTTTTCCATCAGCTAATAAAACTCCGTTAGCTAAACCTACTGTAGTACCTTCTTTTATTAAAACTCTTTTCATATCAATTATATATTCGGCCATTTTAATATTTTTTAGTACTTCCCCTGTAAATTTTACTGATCCAACACCCAAAGCCCTTCCTTTTCCTGGGTTCCCAAGCCAACCAAGATAAAATCCTACCAGTTGCCACATAGCATCTAAACCCAAACATCCTGGCATTACTGGATCTTCCTTAAAGTGACAATCAAAAAACCAAAGATTGTCTTTAACATCCAGCTCTGCTTTAACTAGACCCTTTTTAAAAGCGCCTAAATCATCTTTAATTTCTGTTATTCTATCAAACATCAGCATAGGAGGAAGAGGCAATTTTGCGTTACCAGGACCAAAAAGATCACCATTTCCGCAGCTAATTAACTCTTGATAATTGTACGATGTTTTTTTCTCCATGATTTTTCAAACCTTAATACTTTATTTGTAATAATTATAATATATAAATTCATAATAATTGTTATAAATTAGGCAAAATATGGAAAATAAAGACACTTTTGTTAAAAAATTAAGATCTTCTGGGCTAAGACCAACTAAACAGAGACTTGAGATTTGTAAAGTTTTATATAATCGAAAAAAGACTTTTCATTTTACAATCGAAGAATTATCAAAGATTCTTAAAAAAAATTCTAAAGAAAGTATTTCACTCGCAACAATTTATAACACTGTTCATGCTTTTAAAAATAAAAATTACTTAAAGGAAATTTCTATTAACTTAAACAAAAGTTATTTTGATACAAATGTATCAACTCATCATCATTTTTTTAATGAAAATACTCACGAACTTATAGATCTGAAAAATACTGATGTTGGAGAGATAAAAATAAAAAAGAAAATACCTGGTAAAAAAATTAAGTCAGTTGAAGTTTTAGTCAAAATTAGTAGCTAGTTTTTAAAATATTACAAAAAAATTAAATCTTACCGAGACATTTTTGCATTATTGACACTACTTTAGAATCATTATAATGTAGGTGTAGGTATAAATATGGGTAAAAATTTAGTTAAAGAAGAATCAAAATGTCCGTTTACAGGTGTAGGCACTCCACCAAAACATGCTACTGGAAAAGGAACAACAAATAGAGATTGGTGGCCAAACGGATTAAATTTAAAAATACTTAGCCAACATTCATCATTGGTTGATCCAATGGATAAAAAATTTAATTATTCAAAAGAATTTAAAAAACTTAATTTTAAAGCGCTAAAAAAAGATTTGCACAAATTAATGACAGACTCCCAAGATTGGTGGCCAGCAGATTATGGTCATTACGGACCTCTATTTATCAGACTAGCATGGCATGCAGCAGGTACATATAGAACCGGAGATGGACGAGGCGGAGCTGGAACTGGTAATCAGAGATTTGCTCCATTAAATAGTTGGCCAGACAATGTTAATTTAGATAAAGCAAGATTATTACTTTGGCCAATTAAAAAAAAATATGGCAAGAAAATATCTTGGGCTGATTTATTTATTTTAGTTGGAAATATTGCTTTAGAATCAATGGGATTTAAAACTTTTGGTTTTGGCGCAGGAAGAGAAGACATATGGGAACCCGAAGAAGATATATATTGGGGATCAGAAAAAGAATGGCTAGGAGTAAACAGATATAGTGGCAAGAGAGATTTAGAACAACCTCTAGGAGCATCTCACATGGGATTAATATATGTTAATCCACAAGGACCTGATGCGAACCCAGATCCTTTGCTAGCGGCACATGATATTCGTGAGACTTTTGGTAGAATGGCAATGAATGATTACGAGACAGTAGCACTTGTTGCAGGGGGACATACATTTGGAAAATCTCATGGAGCAGCCCCAGAGTCTCATAAAGGACTAGAACCAGAGGGTTCAAAAATTCAAGAACAGGCAACTGGATGGAATAGTAATTATAAAAGTGGAAAAGGTGTGGATACGATAAGTAGTGGAATAGAAGGAGCATGGACTACAAATCCTATAAAATGGGATATGGGTTATTTTGATAACTTATTTGGATACAACTGGGAACTTGCTGCAAGTCCAGCCGGAGCGCACCAATGGAAGCCCAAAAAGAATGGACGTGATATTGAAATGACCCCGGATGCACATGATAAATCTAGAAAAAATTTACCGATGATGCAAACAACAGATTTATCATTAAAAATGGATCCAAAATATGGCCCTATCTCAAGACACTTTCATAATAACCCAAAAGAATTCGCAGATGCTTTTGCAAGAGCCTGGTTTAAACTTACTCATAGAGATATGGGGCCAAGAGCTTGCTATTTAGGTCCTGACGTTCCAAAAGAAAAATTAATTTGGCAAGACCCAATTCCAAAAGCAAAATATAAACTTAAAAACAAAGACATAAAACAATTAAAATCAAAGATCTTAAAATCTGGTCTTTCTATATCAGAATTAGTATCCACTGCATGGGCCTCAGCTTCAACTTTTAGAGGATCGGATAAAAGAGGTGGAGCAAATGGCGCAAGAATAAGACTGGAGCCCCAAAAAAGTTGGGAAGCTAATAATCCAAAAAAATTATCAAAAGTTCTTAGTAAGTTGGAAAAAATTAAAAAAGGTTTTGATACAAAAAAGAAAATGGTATCAATTGCCGACTTAATAGTTTTAGCTGGAGGCACAGGTATTGAAAAGGCTGCAAAAAAAGGGGGACATAAAATAAATGTTCCTTTTAGCCCTGGGCGTGGAGATGCTTCACAAGATCAAACTGATAAGTTCTCATTTGGATTGCTTGAACCTAAAGCAGATGGTTTTAGAAATTATGTAACTAGAAAAACTAATGGACACGGTAAAATTTCAATTTCGGCTGAAGAGATGCTTATAGATAAAGCTCAATTAATGAAACTTACTGCTCCTGAAATGACTGTTCTTGTGGGAGGAATGAGAGTTCTTAATACAAATTTTGATGGATCAAAAAATGGAGTATTTACAAAAAAAACTGAAACTTTAACAAATGATTTTTTTATAAATCTTTTAGACATGAATACTACGTGGAAAGAGATTGATAAAAACGAGACTTTATTTGAGGGACGAGATCGTAAAACAAACAAAGTTAAGTGGAAAGGGACTCGTGCAGATCTTATTTTTGGTTCGAACTCACAATTAAGGGCTATAGCCGAAGTTTACGGATGTGAAGACTCAACTTCTAAATTTATTAAAGATTTTGTTTCCGCTTGGACTAAAGTAATGAATCTGGATCGTTTCGATCTAAGATAAATTTAAAATAATAATTGAGAATAATTATCATTCAAAGTTATTTTGTTGATATTTAAAATTTTTTTGCAAACGATTATCATTAACACAGAATTTAATTGAAAAAGAAAAATCTATTCTTATTTTATATTTATGAAAACTGAAACATATAATTGTAAGAAGTGTGGTTTATCTATTTCGTCAACTTGTTCAAAGTGCGATAGAGTTGTTGATATTAAAGTTCTTGATGATGGTTGTATCGTTCAGACAACGAAATGTTCTGACTGTGCAAATGTACCTGTAATCAAAGATATTTGTGTAACTAGATAAATTTATTAAATAAAATAAAAAAATACTTTAACGTATTTTTCCCCAGATATCTTCCGTGTTTACCCAGCCGTCGTAGTTGCCGGTCTTTATATTACACCATTTTTTTTTACAGTTTTTATAGATAAGAAGTCGACCTTTTTGAATTATTGCTTTCGGTTTTGAAAATAGTGTTGGTTTACTAAATAATATTTTATCTTTAGTAACTATGAAAGATTTCGATTTTTTTAATTGTGTCCAATGTATCCAGCCACTATTCTTTTTATGATCAATAATCTTTCTAAAATTCTCTTTTTTATCGATAATCTTTAGCGGTAAATTTCTTTTTCTGTAAATATACTTCACTTCATAGTCAAAACCTGGGCCATATCTTACATTAACCTTATTTTTTTTTAATGACAGAAAATCGTCATCTGAAGTAACAGAAAAAGGAAAAAAAGTTAATATAAAAAATAAAATGAAAAATTTTTTCATTAGTTTAAATTTGATCTCTATTTTTTTTTAAACTTAACTTTTCTAAAACTTAGATTTAGCAAGTCTATTATTAATATTTGATTTTTTAAGTTTTTGCCAATTTCTATTATCATTTTTAAAGCCTCATTTGCTTGAATAGCGCCTATAATTGATGCAGTTGTTCCAAGAACGCCTTCAAATTCACAATTTAAAATATCATCTGAAATTTCATCTTTTTGATAAAAACTTTTTAAAGACGCTGTTTTCTTATCTCCAAAATTAAATGTAAATACATGACCATCAAATTTACTTATTGCACCTGTAACTAATTTTTTTTTGAACTTTAAACAATAATCATTGATAAGGAATTTAGTCTTAAAATTATCAGATCCATCGACAATAAGATCATAATCTTGAATTATATTTTTTATATTTTTTTCGTTTAGTCTTATATTGTATTTTTTGATTTTTATATGAGGATTAATATCTTTAAGTTTTTTAGCTGCTACACTAACTTTTGATTTTTTAATATCCCTAGAATTAAATAAGCTCTGTCTATGAATATTTGAAAGATTTACAACATCATTATCTACCAAACCGATTGTTCCAATTCCTGCTCTAGTTAGATTTTCTGCAGCAGGACAACCCAAACCTCCAACGCCAATAATCAAAATTTTGGAAGATATAACTTTTTTTTGTCCTTTAGCTCCTACATTTTTTAGAATTAACTGTCTCGAAAATCTTTCAATTTGAGATTTATTTAAACTGTTGCTCATTTACCAGTTGAACCAAATCCTCCCTCGCCTCTTATCGTTTCTGGAAGTTCATTTTTTTCTTCTAGTTCCATTTTAATAATCGGAGTTAAAACCATTTGAGCAATTCTATCATTATTATTAATCATAAAATTTTCACTACCATGATTAAATAAAATGACTTTTAATTCACCTCTATAATCACTATCAATTGTTCCTGGAGTATTTAGAACACTAATATTTTTTTTTGCAGCTAGTCCCGATCTTGGTCTGACTTGAATCTCGTATTCTTTAGAAAAAGCTACAGATAATCCAGTTGGTACAAGACATGATTTACCTGGTTTAAGTTCTATTGGTTTCTCTATAAATGCCATTAAATCCATACCAGACGCACCAC
>CACDZF010000007.1 GCA_902557385.1 uncultured Pelagibacteraceae bacterium | reverse complement strand
ATAGAAAATATTGAAAAAGCTATAGTTGAAAATAAAACAAAAAATATTGATATTGAAATAGACTTGCCATCATATCAATTTTATAAAATTTATATTATTCCTGGTCCAACTCATTTGTTTACCGAACCAGATTCTGTTGTGTTATTTTTAAAAGACTTTACTGAAATTACAAAAGCACAAAAATTTAAAACTGATTTTGTCGCCAATGTAAGCCATGAATTAAGAACACCCTTGATGGCTATCAAAGGATCTTTAGAAACTATTGAAGGTCCAGCGGCAGAAGACGATAAAGCAAAAAAAAAATTTATGAAAATAATGACTGATCAATCAAATAGAATGGAAAATTTAATTAATGATCTTTTAATACTCACAAGAATTGAATTAGAAGAACACATAAGGCCAAACTCTTTAGTTAATATAAATGATCTTTTCAAAACAATCATCAGTAATTTTGAGATTGTTTTAAAAAAAAAGAAATTAAATATTAATTTATCTCTCACAAATCCAACAGTTGTTATTGGAGATGAAAAAAAATTACAAACTGTTTTTTCTAATCTTTTAGATAATTCAATTAAGTATTCAAAGGAAAATAAGTCTATTTTTATATCAAGTGAAATTAGTGATGGTAAATTGTTAGAAAAAAATTTTATGATCAGTGTTAAAGACGAAGGTGTTGGCATTCCTCAAAGATATATTTCTAGAATTACAGAAAGATTTTTTAGAGTAGATCTTGAACAAAGTAATAAGGTTGGTGGAACTGGTTTAGGATTAGCTATTGTTAAACATATAGTTACTCAACATCGTGGACACTATGAGATTCTAAGTGAGGAAAACCAAGGAACTGAAATTCAAATTTATTTACCAGCGAAAACTTAAACTTAAAAAGTATTATATTGTAATAGTTTTAGAAGGTTTTTTTAACAATTCTCTACTTGATTAATGTTAATCTTTTAATTAATTTTTTATATGGTTAAAATATTCAAAAATATTTTGATTTTTGCTTTTTTGTTAAGTTCTATAACAACAAGTGTTTTTTCTAAAGATATCACAACATTATTAAGAAATCAGCAACTTACAGTTTTTGATATTGGAATTTTTAGATTAGAAGCAGATTTAAAAACCTCATATCCTTCTATAAAAGATCATTTAGAAGTTACTGAAGCTGAATTTTATACAGACGTAGTTACCTCGTATTCTAAAAATTCAATTGATTTAATTGTTTCTGTTCCTATGAATGAAAATCTCAAGAAGGAAAATTATTTTTCAGATTCTTTTAGATGTAAGAATATTTTTAATTCTGTAAGAGATTTTTTATTGAGGAATGAAAATTTGAGTAATTACAGATATACTATGGCTACAAGTTATTTAACCTCTATATTTTCAACCCCAAGTTCATGGCCAAGCTGGAGATATGATGAAGAAATTAGAGAAGAATTAGTAAACTTAGTAAAACTAGAAATAACTTTACGTCCAAGCATTGAACTAGCTCTTAATGAACAAGTAAACCCTGTTTCATGTATTGGTGGCCTAGAAACTGATATTGATCAGATAATTATATCAAAAAAATACAACTAAAAAGTTACCTTTTTAACAAAAGTGTAACAATTCTGTAATATTAAAGATTCAATAAATTTATACGAGTCTGTCATCTTTTAATTAATAAATAACGAAAGGATTAAAGATAATGAAAAAACTAACTATGATAATTGCTTCTTTAGTTGCACTTTCAATTGCAACTGTTGCTCAAGCAAGAGATCAAATTAAGATAGTTGGTTCTTCTACGGTATTCCCTTATGCAACAGTTGTTGCTGAAAGATTTGGTGGTACAGGTTTTAAAACTCCTGTAATCGAGTCTACTGGTACTGGTGGTGGAGCTAAACTATTCTGTGCTGGTGTAGGTGAACAACATCCAGATATTACAAACGCATCAAGAGCTATGAAAGATAAAGAAAAAGCTCTATGTAAGAAAAATGGTGTAAATGAAATCGTTGAGATCGTAATTGGTAACGATGGTATTACATTAGCTTACAGCAAAGATGCAAAACCAGTAAACTTTACTAAAGAACATTTGTATTTAGCACTAGCTGCTCATACAGTTGTTGATGGTAAATTAGTTCCAAATATTTATAAAACTTGGGACCAAATTGACTCTAGTTTACCAAAACAAAAAATTTCAGTGATGATCCCACCAGGAACATCAGGAACTAGAGATGCTTGGAATTCTTTAGTAATGAAAAAAGGTATGACTAAAGAAGCTAAAGCTCTTTATAAAGCTGGTTTTGAAGCTGGAAATAAAAAATACAAAAAACCTCAAAAACTTTACAGAGAAGATGGTGCTGCTATTGAAGTTGGAGAAAATGATAGTTTAATCATCCAAAAGTTAACTCAAGATAAAGATATGTTTGGTTTCTTTGGTTTCAGTTATTTCTTAGCTGCAAAAGATAAATTACAAGCAGCAAGTATTGATGGTGGACAACCATCATTGAAGTCTATTCAAGACTACAGTTATGCTGTTGCTAGACCTTTATTCTTCTACGTGAAAAAAGCTCACGTTGGAGTAATTCCAGGCTTACATGAGTTTGTGAAAGAATTCACAACTAAGAAAGCTATTGGAAAAGGTGGTTACCTAGCAGACATTGGTTTAGTGCCATTAGACTCTAAGTTGTATAAAACAACTAGAACTAATGCTACCAAACTAGTTGCTATGGGTAATTAATTATTCCTCTGTTAACAAATGATTAAAAAGGGGGTCTTTTTAGACCCCTTTTTTTTAAATTAAGAGTAAAGTCCTCATTTAAGGAGATTCTGTGAACTTAATATTATTTACATTTATTGTTCTTTTAGGTTTCACAAGCTATTATTTTGGACGCAAAAAAGCATATACAATTCAATCTACAAAAAAAAGATTAACTGCATTACCACAATTTTATGGTTATTATCTTGCAATCTGGTGTGCAATACCAGCCTTTATAATTTTTTCATTATGGGCAATTTTTGAGCCCACAATTGTAAAATTATTAGTCTTAAATGATTATTCAAATCAAGGTTATCTTGATGATGAATTAAATTTAATATACGAAAAAACAAAAGCATTGTCTCGAGGGCAATTCACTGGAGAAATTACACCTTTTATTGAAGCTTCAGCTGAAAAATATTTAAGTCTTCGATCAATAGCTCAAAGTTCAAAAGTTGTTATAGTATTATCTATAATTATTGCTTCAGTTGCTTATGCGTATAAAAGAATTTCATCTAATTCTAGAACAAGAGAACCAGTTGAAAAATTTTTGAACGCAGTTTTATTTACAGCTTCTTTAGCTGCAATATTAACTACTGTTGGAATAGTTTTCTCACTTATATTTCAAACTATAGATTTTTTTAAAGTAATTCCATTATTTGATTTTGTCTTTGGAACTCACTGGTATCCAGCAAAAGCTTTTGTTAGAGATTCTTCTGAGGCTTTAGATCCGTCAATGTATTCTGATACTTTTGGAGCGGTCCCTATTTTTGCAGGCACATTTTTTATTGCATTTATTGCTATGTGCGTTGCTATCCCAATTGGATTAATGAGTGGAATTTATTTAGCTGAATATGCATCAAGTAAAGTTAGACAATATGCAAAACCTTTAATTGAAATTTTAGCCGGTATACCAACAGTTGTTTATGGTTTTTTTGCAGCCCTAACTGTTGGCCCATTTTTAAAAGAATTAGGAACCTCAATGGGTCTTGAAGTTTCAGCTGAGAGTGCTTTAGCGGCAGGAGGGGTAATGGGTATTATGATTATACCATTTATTTCAAGTTTAAGTGACGATGTAATTACAAGTGTGCCTCAAAGTTTAAGAGATGGAAGTTACGCTATGGGAGCAACTAAATCAGAAACAATCAAGAGAGTTATTTTTCCTGCAGCATTGCCGGGGATAGTTGGATCTATTTTACTTGGTGTTTCAAGAGCTATTGGTGAAACAATGATAGTTGTTATGGCCTCTGGTTTAGCTGCTAATTTAACTTTAAATCCATTAGAGTCTACTTCAACAATTACAGCTCAAATTGTAGTTATTCTAATTGGTGATCAAGCTTTTGGCGACCCAAAAACACAAGCTGCTTTTGCTTTAGGTATGTCATTATTTTTAGTAACGCTTTGTTTAAATATTGTGGCCTTAAGAGTAGTTAAAAAATATAGAGAGAAATATGAATAAAAATAAAGAACAATTATTAAATAAAAGATACAAGGCTGAGCAGAGATTTCGCTTATACGGTCAAAGTGCAATTTTTATGGCACTTTTATTTTTAACAATCTTTATTTTTAAAATTTTTTCAACTGGCTATTCTGCTTTTCAAAAAACTTGGCTCATTGTTCCAGTAAATTTTGATGCTGAATTAATGATGTTAGATGAAAATCCAACAAAACAAGATATCGAAGATGCGGACTATTACGAAATAGCACTTCAATCAATGTGGAATTTAGACCCTAACGCTAATGAGGATCAACAAAATCAATTAAAAAGAATGGTTTCTTATTTCTTTGAAAGAGAGATAAAACAAGAATTATTAAAAGATCCAAATTTATTAGGAAAAACCAAAGAAGTTTACCTAACTGCATCTGATGACTTAGATCAAGTTTTTAAAGGTAATTATCCAAGAGATTTACCTGAAGACCAAAGAAGAGTAAGCGATTATCAACTAAAAATTTTTGATCAACTTGTTGCAAATGGTAATGTTGAAAGTAAATTTAATATTAGCTTTTTTACAAATGCTGACTCAAGAGAAGCAGAACTAGCTGGAATAGCAAGTTCATTTATGGGCTCAATTTTTTCTATACTTGTTTGTTTAATGATAGCTTTTCCTGTAGCGGTTCTAGCAGCAATCTATCTTGAAGAATTTGCCCCTAAAAATAGATTCACTGATTTTATTGAAGTAAATATAAATAACTTAGCAGCAGTTCCATCTATAGTTTTTGGTCTATTAGGGTTAGGCGTTTTATTAGCTATATTTCAACTACCAAGGTCTACCCCATTGGTTGGAGGTATCACTTTGTCCTTAATGACTTTACCAACAATAATTATAGCTGCTAGAGCATCTTTAAAAGCGGTTCCACCAAGTATAAGAGAGGCAGCACTTGCTATGGGAGCAAGTCGAATGCAAACCACAATGCATCATACAGTTCCTCTTTCTATGCCTGGTACGTTATCAGGAACAATAATTGGTTTAGCTCAAGCTTTAGGAGAAACTGCACCCCTAATTTTAATTGGAATGGTTGCTTTTGTTAACACGATACCTGGATCACCTATGGATCCTGCTGCAAGTTTACCAGTTCAAATTTATATTTGGGCTGAAAGTGCTGAAAGGGGATTTGTAGAAAAAGTTTCAGCATGTATAATGGTCTTACTTAGCTTTTTAATAATAATGAATTTATTTGCCCAAATAATAAGACATAAGTTTGAGAAAAAATGGAGTTAAAATGATAAAGATTAAAGCAAAAGATGTTGATGTTTTTTACGGAAAAAAACAAGCACTCTTTAATATAAGTTTAGATATTGAGGAAAATCAAGTCACGGCATTAATTGGTCCATCTGGTTGTGGTAAATCAACTTTCCTAAGATGTCTTAATAGAATGAATGATGTAATTGATATCTGCAGTGTTAAAGGAGAAATTTTAATTAATGACTTTAATATCAATGATAAAGGTTGTGATGTAGTAAGACTAAGAGAAAAAATTGGTATGGTTTTTCAAAAACCTAATCCTTTCCCAAAAACTTTATATGAAAATGTATCTTACGGTCCAACAATTCATGGTATAGCTCAATCAAAACAAGAAATGGATGAAATTGTTGAAACTAGCTTAAAAAAAGCTGCACTATGGGAAGAGGTAAAAGATAGGTTGCATGAACCTGGAACTGGATTATCTGGAGGGCAACAGCAAAGACTTTGTATTGCTAGAGCAATTTCTGTAAGACCTGAAGTTATATTAATGGATGAGCCTTGTTCAGCATTAGATCCTATAGCAACAGCACAAATTGAAGAATTGATTGATGAATTAAAAAAAGAGCACACAATAATAATTGTAACTCATTCTATGGCTCAAGCGGCACGTGTATCTCAAAATACAGGTTTTTTTCACTTAGGACAATTGATAGAACATGGATCTACTGATAAAATATTTAAAAATCCTGATAATAAAAAAACCCAGGACTATATAACCGGGAGGTTTGGATAATGTCTGAGGCACCACATACAGTTAAATCTTACGAAGAAGAACTCAAAAATCTAAATGCTAATATCATTAAAATGGGAAGTGCATGTGAGGAAGCTTTGGGTAAAGCAATTCAAGCCATTACCACAAGAAATAGCGACTTTGCGGAAGCAGTAATTCAAGACGATGAAAAAATAGATAAATATGAAACTTTGATTGAACAACAAGTCGTAAGTTTAATTGCATTGAGACAACCTATGGCAATTGATTTAAGAGAGACAGTAACAGCTTTGAAAATGTCTTCAGATTTAGAAAGAATAGGTGATTTAGCAAAAAATATATCCAAGAGAACACTTTTGCTTAATGAACATCTTCCAAAGAATTTGGTAGATTCATTAAATAGAGTATCTAACGGTGTTCAAAAACAATTAAAATCAACATTAGACGCTTATCTAGAAAGATCTGCGTCAATGGCAGTAAATGTTTGGGAAGGTGATGAGCAAATAGATGATCTAACAAATCTATGTATGCAAGAAGTTATAAAATATCTCAAAGAAAATGAAAAAAATTTAGAGGATGGAACTCACTTGTTGTTTGTGACCAAAAACGTTGAGCGTATTGGTGATCATACTACAAATGTTGCAGAACAAATTTATTATTTAGCTAAAGGTGAATATTTAGAAGGTGATAGACCTAAGGGCACCGAGCCAATTGTAACTGGAGAAAAATGATTTATGTCAGCTCATGTTTTCATAGCTGAAGATGAAGCATCAATTGTTAGTTTGTTAAAGTACAATCTTGAAAAAGAAGGTTATAAAGTCAGTCATTCAGAAAATGGAGAAGATGCTCTTAAACAAATAAAATCAAAACAGCCAGATTTGATATTAATGGATTGGATGTTACCTGAATTATCTGGTGTTGAAATTTGTAAAAACTTAAAAAAAGATGATAAGTTTAATGATATTCCTGTCATTATGTTAACTGCAAAAGGGGAGGAAGAAGACAAATTAAAAGCATTTGATACAGGTGCAGATGATTATGTAACTAAACCTTTTAGTCAAAAAGAATTAAATGCTAGAATTAAATCTTTATTGAGAAGATCTAAGCCTCAATCATCATCAGACGTTGTAGAATTTACTGATTTAAAAATAGATCGGATTACAAAAAGAGTTTATAGAAAAGATAAGGAAATTACTTTAGGTCCAACTGAATTTAAACTATTAGATTTTTTTATCAAAAATCCAAAAAGAGTTTATTCAAGAGAACAACTTTTAAACAATGTTTGGGGGGAAAATATATATGTTGAGTCTAGAACAGTAGATGTTCATATTAGAAGATTAAGACAAGCAATTAACATACAAAATACAAAACCTTTAATTAGAACAGTGAGATCAGCTGGTTATTCTTTAGAATCTTGAAGATCTTTGGGTCTTATAAATTCTTTTAAAACTCCTTTTTTCTCAATTTCATTCCAGGATTTAATATCAAAATCAATTTTTGCAAATGCTGCTGTTGGGAATTTATAATTCATTAGTTTAAAATTATTCGTATTATGATTTTTTGTAAGATTTCGTACTAAATTTTTCACTGATGGTTCATGGTTTATAATCAAAATTGATTTATATTCACTGGATATTTCTTTAATTTTTTTTGTAATTGCATTCTCATCAACTAAATATAAATCTTTTGAAAAATTAACTTTTTTTGGCCTATCAATTTTCTTGGACAAAATTTGAAAAGTTTTTTTTGTTCTTTTTGATGATGAAATTAATGCATAATCAAATTTAAATTTTTTTTTAACAAAAAATTCACAAATCATTTTTGCATTTTTCTTGCCTCTTTTACTAAGTGGTCTATCAAAATCATTAATACTTAAATCATCCCAACTAGATTTTGCGTGTCTCATGACGTATAATTGATACATAAAATCTAAATATATGACTGCTTTAAAAAAACAACATAAAGAAGAGCTGAAATCTAAATATATAAATAGAGAGCTTTCTTGGTTAAAATTCAACGACAGAGTACTTTTAGAGGCACAAAATATCGAAAATCCTCTTTATGAAAGAGTAAAGTTTTTATCAATTGCTGGGTCTAATCTAGATGAATTTTTTATGGTCCGAGTTGCTGGATTATATAGTCAAATAAAACAAGAAGTTGACTCATTAAGTTCTGATGGTTTGACACCTGAAGAGCAAATGGATGAGGTAGTGCTTGAAACTAAGAATCTATTAAAAAAACAGAACAAAATTTTTATTCAACTGATTAAGGAATTAAAAAAAAATAATATCAGTTTAGTTAAACCAGTTAATTTAAATACTAAGGATAAAAAAAAACTTCTAGAAATATTTAAAGAAGAGATTTACCCTTTATTAACGCCATCAGCAATTGATCCTGCACACCCATTTCCTTTTATAATCAATCAAGGAAGAGCAATTGCAATGAAGTTAAGAAAAAAAAATAAAAAAAGGATTTTAAACTCAATAATTGTAATACCAAAAGCATTATCTAGATTTATTGAAATAGAGTCTTCTAAAAATCATAAGAAGTTTGTTATTCTAGATGACGTAATAAGTTTTTTTGCTAATGAAATTTTTCCAGATCATGATTTAGAAAATAAAATGATTTTTAGAGTAATAAGAGACAGCGATGTAGAGATTCAAGAGGAAGCAGAAGATTTAGTTAGATCTTTTGAATTGGCTTTAAAAAGACGTAGAACGGGTGATATTGTTCGTTTAGAGGTTCTTGAAAATAGCGATAACGAATTGGTAAGATTTATAACTAATAAATTAGATATAAATCCTGACTATATTTATGATGTATCTGGCCTTGTTGGAATTCAAGATATAGATCAAATATGTAAAGTAAAAAATCCAAAATTAAGATTTAAGCATTTTACGCCTAGAGAAGTTGAAAGATTAAAAGAATATAATGATAATTTTTTTGAAACTATTAAAAAGAAAGATTTAGTTGTTCATCATCCTTTTGAAACATTTGACTCAGTAATTGAATTTTTAAACCAAGCAGCAAATGATAAAAAAGTTATAGCTATTAAACAAACTTTATATAGAACAACTCTAGACTCACCAATTGTTAAAGCTTTAATAACCGCTGCAGAGAACGGAAAAACAGTTACCGCTTTAATTGAAATTAAAGCTAGATTTGATGAGGAAGCTAATATTCAACTATCAAGAAGTTTAGAAAAAGTAGGTGTTCAAATTGTTTATGGTTTTGCTAAATATAAAACTCATGCAAAATCATCATTAGTTTTAAGAAGAGAACAGGGTAAAATACAAACTTATTTTCATTTAGGAACTGGCAATTATCATCCAGTAAATGCTAAAATTTACACTGATTTGTCTTTATTTAGTTGTGATAAGAAAATGGCATCAGATGTTGAAAAGTTTTTCAATTATGTAACAGGATACGCAAAACCAAAAAATTTAAATAAAATGTCTATTTCGCCAGTAAATATGAGGCAAACCTTAAATGAAAATATTGATGCTGAAATTAAAAATTCTAAAAATGGAAAATTTGCAGCTATTTGGGCAAAAATGAACTCTTTAGTAGATCCAGAAATTATTGATAAATTTTATGAAGCTTCGAATGCTGGTGTAAAAATTCATTTATTTGTAAGGGGTGTTTGTTGTTTAAGACCAGGAGTTAAAGATAGATCAGAAAACATAGTTGTGAAAAGTATCATAGGAAGATTTTTAGAGCATTCTAGAATTTACTGCTTTAGTAATGGTACAAAAAAAATGCCTAATAGAAATGCAAAAGTATATATTTCTTCAGCCGATTTAATGCCGAGAAATTTAAATAGAAGAGTAGAACTTCTAGTGCCAATTGAAAATGAAACTGTTCATGAGCAAATTTTAGATCAAATAATGTTAGCAAATTATCTTGATACTAATCAGAGCTGGGAGCTCAATGCTGATGGTAATTATAAAAAAATTAAATATAGTAATAACGATTCCTTTTCAGCTCATGAATATTTTATGAATAATCCGAGCTTATCTGGAAGAGGTAAAGCTAAACTAAAAATGCAGCCTAAACAACTGCACTTAAGATTGATTAAAAGTGGAAGTAATTAAAACTAAAAATAGTTTAAAATTTAAACAGGCAAAATTAGCTATAATAGACATTGGATCAAACTCTATAAGAATGCTAATTTATGAAGATTTCAGTTCTTCTCGTGTGCCTTTTTTTAATGAAAAAGCTGTTTGTGAACTTGGAAAAAATTTAGATAAATCGAAAAAACTTCACAGATCTGGTACTGAATATGCTTTAAAAGTTTTAAAAAGATTTTCTGAAATTTTAAATATTTCAAAAATCACAAATCTAAAGATTATTGCAACAGCAGTTATAAGAGAAGCAACTGATACAAAACCTTTTATTGATGAAGTTGAAAAACTTTTTAAAACTAAGATTAATATATTATCAGGCGAAGAAGAAGCTACATGCTCAGCTGAGGGAGTAAAAATAGGTTTTGAAAATGTTGATGGATTAGTTGCTGATCTTGGAGGTGGTAGTTTGGAGTTAGCCCGAGTTGAAAACAATATTGTAACCAATACAACCTCATTACCCGTTGGTGTTTTAAGATTATTAAATAATCCTATAGTTAAAAAAAGAAATTTAGCAAAATATATTAAAAAATTATTAAGAGATGAAAAATGGCTCTCAAAAAAGAAGTTTAATAATTTATATTTAGTTGGAGGTACTTGGCGTGCATTATTTAAGTTACATCTTTTTCAAAATAATCATCCGGTACATATAATTCATCAATATAGTATTGATAACAATGTTTTATCTAAGTTTGTAGATAAAATTTCATCTTTTAATAAATCTAAACTTAAAACAGTTGAGTATATTTCAAAATCTAGAACACCATATTTACCCTATAGTTGCATTATACTTGATGAAATTATGAGAGTTACAAATCCAAGAAATATAATTTGTTCTATAAGTGGTTTGCGTGAAGGTTCTTTATCAATTGACTATTTTAAAGATGTAAAAGAATCTGAAACCTTTTACAAAGCACTTGAGAATGTTGCAAAAAAAAGAGGTGATCTAGTATCGAACTATAAAAAATATTATGATTTTATTCAGCCAGTTTTTGAAGGCAATGAACATTTTAATAAGAAATTATTATATCTAGCATGTGTATTAAGCCATATGGATTGGGGATTAGGAGCATTTCAAAAAGCCGAATTGGTATTTCAAGAAACGATAAACACTCCGTTACTTAGACTGACACACAAAGAAAGAATACAATTAGCTTTGTCATGTTATTGGCGCTACTGCAGTATCAAACATAATCCAAAAATGGAGTACCTAACTTTTTTAAATAATAATGAAATTTTTTCAAGCAAACAAGTGGGAGCTGCATTGAGATTTTCACAATCATTGACCTCGATATCTACGATATTTCTTGAAGAGTTTAAATTGTATAAAAGAGGTAATGCTGTATTTTTGAAAATTCCATCACAACATCAAGAAATAATCTCAAAACAAGTTACTAAAAGATTTAAAGCTCTTGCTAGAGAATTATTTTTAGAGCCAAGAGTAATTTATTCAAATAATTAAAAATAAACTGAATTTAATTAAACTTTAACAATAAGTAAATATTTTTGTAACTTAGTTTTTTTAAAAGGTATTTACAAAATTTAAAATATTTAAACTAATTATTTCCCCCTCCGTTTAATTTAAATTTTGTTAATTAACTACTTTCTCCCTTTGCTTAAATAACAAGGGAGAAAGATGATTTATTGAATTTTAATTATTTACAGATGCAGAAGACTGCTTTGCATTTTCCTTAGCAAGCTTTTTTGCTTTTTTTTCTGCAACCTTCTTTTCTAAACCAGCAATTTTAATATTAACTTTTGACAATTTTTTTTCTTTAGCCGTAATTTTGTTTTTCAGTCTATCAATTGCTTTTAAAATTTTTGTTTTTTTCTTCTCATTTTTTTTTAATTTTTTTCCCATCTCTACCTCCAAATTTTTAGATGATTAATTAAATCACATAATTCATAAATCTGAAAGTTAATTTGATACAACCTGTAGTTTATTGATTTTTAAGATTTGTTATTAGATATAAAAACATTGCTATATGAGAACTATTATTGAATTTTTGATTTAATATTAATTTAAATATATCGCTTTGATTAAATAAATGAATTTTAATACCTTTTTCTGGCTTTGAAATTTTTATTAAGTCTTTCGTAAAATAACCAGTAATTTTAGTAGTTAATCGCCCAGGCTCAGTATAAAAAGTTATAATTTTACTCAATTTTGATCTTGATTTATACCCTGTTTCTTCTTTTAATTCCTTATAAGCTGATTGCAGAGTTGTTTCTTTTTTTTCTACTATCCCAGAAGGAAACTCATAATTAATTTTGTTAATCGGAACTCTTTTTTGAGATACTACTATATATTTGTCTTTAATCTTAGGTATTACTAATGAAAGATTAGAAGTTTTAAGATAATGATAAAACTCTTTTTTCTTAAATTTTTTGTTAATCAAACTTATTTGATTGGTAAGTTTTATATTTTTCAATTTTTCTCTAAAAATAACTTTTTAACAATAAATACAGCAATTAACATTCCCACAAGTTCAGCTAAAATATAATAAGGAGTATTTAAATAACTAATACCAGTAAAAGAATCTGTAAATGTTCTGGCAATTGCAACAGCTGGATTTGCAAAAGAAGTTGAAGAAGTAAACCAATAACCAGCAGTAATATAAAGACCAACACTAGCTGCAACAGCAATTTTGCCTGACTTCATGGAGCCGAAAATTATTATTATAAGCCCCAATGTTGCTATTACCTCAGATGTAAATATGTAAATTCCATCTCTTGACTTAGTAGATAATTCATAAATTTCATGTTCAAAAAAGAAATTTGCTAAACCAACACCAATTAAGCAACCTAGCAATTGAGCAATGATATAGTAGGGTAATAGTTTCTTTTTTAATTTACCTGTTATTGTCATTGCGATACTCACAAATGGATTAAAGTGAGCTCCTGATACATCAGCAAATACTGTAATAAGCACAAATAAACCTGCTCCTGTTGCTATTGTGTTTGCAATTAACATCACAGCAACGTCATTAGTTAAGTTTTCAGCCATTAAACCTGAGCCGACAATAATCATTACTAAAAAGCAACTTCCTATTAATTCAGCAAGAAAATAACGACTTTTATTTTTCATTAAGTAGTTCCTTTATATTTTTATTAATATGGTTAAAAACTTTTTCAATTATTTCATCTTTTTTATTTAAATCATTTGTTTGATTAAGTAATTTAACAGGATCCTCTATGTCCCAATGAATTATCTGATCTTTATTTGGCCAAATAGGGCAGACTTCACTATTGGCATTATTACAAACTGTAATAACATAATCCATTTTAATTTGACTATTGATAAATTCATTAAAATTTTTAGATCTATAATTTGAAAGATCATAATGTTTTGATAATAAATAATCCTTCACATCATCATTTATTTTTCCTGTTGGATTACTTCCAGCACTAAAACCCTTATACATATCGTCATATTCGTTATTTATTATACTTTCAGCAATAATACTTCTTGCTGAATTACCTGTGCATACGAACAATATATTCTTCATTTAAAAAATAACTTTATAAATACCAATTACAAACAATGGAATTTGTAATCCAAAGTTTGTTAAGATTGCTTTATCTTTGCTCATAAATCCTGCAATAGTCCATCCAACAACTCCTAATCCATGAAAATATATATTTAATGGATATATATTCAAATTTGTAAGAAGTATTCCTACTAAAACTAAGAACGTACTAATCCACTTTAGATATTTTTTTATAAACATAAAATTTCCTTTCGTTATTATTATTTCAGTTATGTTAAGAATTTATTAAAATAAAGGATTATCTACACTTTTTACATAATCCAAAAAACTCAAGATTGTATTTACTGTATTTCATACCATCTTTGTCTTTGAAATTTGCTAAGTATTTAGAAAGACCTGCGCTACTTATTTCTGTTACTTTTTCACAAATCTCACAGATTGAAAAAGCAGTAGCTTTTGCTACCTGACAACTTGAATTATGACAGGCAATAAAGGCATTTCTACTTTCAATTTTGTGAATTTTTCCTATTTCAACTAGCTTATCTAATGCTCTATAAACTTGTAATGGAGCTTTAATACCTTTTTTTTGAACATTAAAAAGTATTGAGTAAGCTTTTAATGGTTCACTAGATTTATCAATTAAATCAAAAATAATTTGCTGATTTTTTGTAAGAGTATGTTCTTTATGCATTTTGTTCATTTTACCGATTCTTCATTAATTTTTCAATTTAATCGTTTGTTTTATTTTAAATAATGAAATCACAAATAAAAATAAAGCAGCAGCTATAATTGATGGGCCAGATGGAGTGTTAAATTCTAATGAAGAAAATAATCCTATGATAACTGACAATAATCCCCCAATGATTGAATAGATAATCATTTTTTGTGGGCTGTCTGAAATATTTCGTGCCATTGCCGCAGGTATGATTAACATTCCAGTAATTAATAATAATCCAACCATTTTGATTGATATAGCAATTATCGCTGCCATTAATATTGTGAAAATAGCTTTTGCTCTATCAGGATTTAAACCTTCCGCTTCAGCTAGTTCGTAATTAACTGTTGATGCAAATAATCCTTTCCATATTAATCTTAATACTAATAAAATTAATGCTCCCCCAATCCATATAATATATAAATCATCTACTGTTACAGCCAGAATATCTCCAAATAATAATCCCATCACATCAAACCTAATAAATGTTAAAAAGCCAATAACAACAAGTCCAACAGCTAGTGAAGAGTGTGCCAAGAGACCTAGTAAAGCATCACCTGGTAGATTAGTTCTATTTTGGAGTTGAACTAAAATTAATGCTATTAAAGATGAAATTATAAACACAGATAATGCGATATTAAATTCTAAAGAATATGCAATAGTCACACCCAGTAAAGCTGAGTGAGCTAGTGTATCACCGAAATAAGACAATCTTCTCCAAACTACAAAACAACCAAGAGGACCAGTTACAAACGCAACACCAAGTCCTGCAACAAGTGCTCTTATAAAAAAATCATCAAACATTTAATTTTTCTTTATTTCACCTTCGATAGTATGAACATGATCATGTTTATGTTCATATCTTGTAAGTATTTGAGAAGCTTGTTCACCAAATAAAGCTTTATATTCACTGTTCTTAGCTACATCTATAGGCGTTCCAGAACAACATACATGACCATTTAAGCAAACAACATGATCAGTAGCACTCATTACTGTATGTAGATCATGTGAAATTAATAAAATTCCACAATTTAATTCATCAGATATTTTTTTTATCAATTCATACAAAGCTATTTCTCCCGTAAAATCTACACCTTGAACTGGTTCATCAAGTACTAATAATTCTGGTTTTTTAGAAATAGCTCTTGCTAATAAAACTCTTTGAAATTCACCACCAGATAAGTTTCCTAGACTTTTATCTTTTAAATGTATAACTCCAGTTAAAGATAAAGCCTCATCGATAGTTTTTTCATCTAAATTTTCAGTTAATATCATGAAATCGTAAACACGAAGTGGCAATGTCCAATCTACTGAAATTTTTTGAGGCACATAACCAACTTTATTTGTATATTTTTCAACTTCACCATGTATTTTTTTTAAAATACCTAAAGCTATTTTTGCAGTTGTGCTTTTACCGGATCCATTGGGTCCAATTAGAGTTACAATTTGTCCCTTTTTAACAGTTAAAGAAACTCCTTGGACAAGCCATTTACCGCTATGTTGAAACCCAACATCATTTAACTTTACTAAAATATTATTATTTAAGCTCATTTTATTACTTGACTTATATTAATGTTATATTATTACACAGTGTTATATTATAACAACTACTAAATATTTGAATTATGAAAAACCTTAAAAAAATACCAGTAATCTTATCAATCTTATCATTATTAACTTCTTTTTCATCAGCTAATGCTGATACAAAAGTTGTAGCATCAATTAAACCAATACACTCATTAGCAAGCTATCTAATGGATGGGATTGGCAAACCAGGTTTGATAGTAGATGGATATGCTTCACCACATGGTTTTGCATTAAAACCCTCACATGCTAAAATGCTACAAGAGGCAGACATTATATTTTGGGTAGGTGAAGATTTAGAAAATTTTTTAGAAAAACCATTAAAATCTGTTGCTAAAAAAGCTGAGAAAATCGAGCTATTAGAAATTAAAGGTTTAAATAAATTAAAGTTTAGAGAAAGAAATATTTTTGAAGGACATGACGATCATGGCCACAAAGAAGATGGTCACGATGACCATGCAAAAAAAGAAGATGATCACGATGATCACGGTCACGATGAAGATGGTCACAAGGAAGATGAACATAAGGAAGATGGTCACGATGATCACGGTCATGATGATGATGGACATAAGGAAGATGGTCACGATGACCATGGACATGAAGGTCACGCACATGGTGAGTTTGACCCACACATTTGGTTAGATCCTATGAATGCAAAAGTAATTTTAAAGGAAATGACAGAACATCTAATCGAAAATGATCAGAAAAATGCTTCTAAATATAAAGATAATTTAAATAAAGCTTTAAAAGACTTAGATAAACTTAATAAAAAGATTAAATCTGATTTAAATAAAGATTTTAAATCTATTGTTTTTCATGATGCTTATCAATATTTCGAAAAAAGATATAATGTTAATGTGTTAGGTGCATTTACAGTGAATACAGATGTATTGCCTGGTGCGGAACAACTATCTGAAATAAGAGAGATAATTGAGCATGATAAAGTAACCTGCATATTTTCTGAACCTCAATTTAACCCTGACATCATTAACGCTGTAGCAAAAGATATGGATATTAAAACTGGTGTTTTAGATCCACTAGGAGCTACTCTTAACCCAGGTAAAGATTTATATTTTGATTTAATCAAAAACATGTCTAAATCTTTCAAAGGTTGTTAATTTAAAATTGATATTTAGTCCTAAATAATATCTAATGTAGGGATGACTTCAGTTTCCCTTACATTAGATGAAATTTTTGATTTAGCTAAAAAAACACTACTAGCTAATGGATGTGATGATGAAACGTCATCTATATTGTCAAATTTAATTAAAAATGCTGAAAGAGATGGTTCTTTATCTCATGGTTTGTTTAGATTACCAGCTTATGTTTTAGGACTTAAAAGTGGAAAAATAAATGGCAAAGGTAAACCTGAAGTTAAAAAAATATCCCCAAGCATTATTAAGGTTATAGGTAACAACTGTTTGGCTCCTGTTGTTTTAAATAAAGGTATTCCTGAATTAATAAAAGCAGCAAAAGAAAATGGAGTAGCTGTTCTTGCAATCACTAACTCTCATCATATGGCTGCTATGTGGCCTGAAACAGAGGCAATAGCAGAAGAGGGGCTAGTTGCATTTGCATGCACCTCCTATAAACCAATGGTAGCTCCTGCTGGAGCAATCAAACCATTGTTTGGAACAAATCCAATTTCATTTGCTTGGCCTAGACCTGGAAAAACTCCAGTAGTTTATGATATGGCAACTGCATCAATGGCAATGGGTGAAGTTCAAGTTGCCAAAAGAGAAGGTCACAAGGTTCCCTTAGGTACAGGTTTATCTAAAGACGGTAAAGAAACAACAGATCCTTCAGAGATAACTGATGGAGGTGTTTTACTTCCATTTGGTGGTTATAAAGGATCTGGTATTGCTATGATGGTAGAATTAATGGCAGGAGCTTTAGTTGGTGATAATTTTAGTTTTGAAACAGCTGCAAAAGATAAAAATGATGGAGGCCCACCAAGTGGGGGAGAGTTTATTTTAGCAATATCTCCTGAAAAAACTTCGGGTACTGATTGGGCTAAACATGCAGAAGAATTTTTTAATAAAATGAAATCAATGGATGGAGTTAGACTTCCTGGTGAAAGACGTCACAAAAATAGACTAGATAAAGGTCCAAGAAATATAAATGAAGAGTTAGTCAATAAAATTAAGTCTTTAAGCTAGTTCAATTTCAATAGGTGTATGATCAGATGGTTTTTGTCTGCCACGTGGGAATTTATTTATTTTAACATCCTTAACAATACCAATTAACGAACTAGATACTAAAAAGTGATCAATTCTCATACCATTATTTTTTTGCCAAGCTCCACTTGTATAATCCCAAAATGTATATCCTTCTTTTTCTGGATGTATAAATCTATAAGCATCATGAAAACCTAAGTTAATTAATTCCCTTAATTTTTTTCTAATTTCCAATCTAAACAAAGCATCATTTTCATAACTTTTAGGATTATGAACATCCTCAGCTGAAGGAATTATATTAAAATCTCCTCCTATAATTATATTTTCATTTTGTTTAGATAAGGATTTTAATTTTTTAATTAAGCTGTCTAGCCAGTAAAGTTTATAAGTATATTTTTCAGTATCTACTGGATTTCCATTTGGTGTATAAATATTTATTAAAGTTATATCTTTATTTTTAAGTTTTACCTCAGCTGAAATTACTCTTGATTGTTTATTTTTATCTTTAAAAATATCATTTTGAATATTATTGAATTTTTTTTTTGAGACAATAGCTACACCGTTGTAACTCTTTTGACCAAAGACATAATTCTCATATTTTAATTTTTTTATATCCTCGTAAGGGTAAGTATCATCAGGTGTTTTGATTTCCTGCATCATCATTATATCTGGTGAAAATTTTTTTAAATATTCTTTGATATTTTCAATTCGAGCTCTTACTGAATTTACATTCCAGGAGCTTATTAACATTAAAGCGAGAATGATACACCGCAACCACAAGAAGACTTACTTTGTGGGTTGTTAATTTTAAATGAGTTACCGATTAATTCTTCTGAATAATCAACCTCTGATCCTTTTAATAGGTCTGCTGAATTTTTATCTATCAATATATTTTCATGCTTTAGATCGTCATCATTTTGTTTTTGATCGAAAGAAAAATCATATTGAAAACCTGAGCAACCACCACCCTTGATAGCGATTCTAAAAAAAGACCCTTTATCCTTAGTTGAAAGCAAATGATTGATTTGTTTTATTGCTTTATCTGTAAATTTAATTTCTTTAATCATATAAGAACACTGTTATTACTAATATAATATTTATTTACCAAGTTTAAAGGATGAAAAATTACTCAAAAATAGGACTATTTAAAAGTAAAGGAAGGCTTTTTAAGGAGCCAGTTAATCAATATAGAAGTCCATTTCAAAGGGATAGAGATAGAATAATTCATAGTGCATCATTTAGAAGGTTAAAACATAAAACTCAGGTCTTTGTTAACACTGGAGGCGACCATTACAGAACTAGGATTACTCATTCCCTTGAAGTAGCTCAAATAGCAAGATCTATAACAAGATATTTAAACCTTAATGATGATCTCGCTGAAACATTAAGCTTAGCACATGACTTAGGCCATACACCTTTTGGTCACGCAGGGGAGGATGCGTTAAACGAATGTATGATTGATCATGGGGGGTTTGATCATAATTTACAGACATTACGAATAATTATGTTTCTTGAAAATAAATATTTAAAATTTAAAGGTTTAAATCTAACCATAGAAACTTTAGATGGACTTTTAAAACATAATGGCCCATTTGAAGATCATTCAAAACTTGATACTCTTATAGGAGTAAAAAATCTTAAAGGAAAAATTAAATTTTCGAATTACCCTTCTTTAGAAGCACAAATTGCTGCTATGGCAGATGATATTGCTTATAACAATCATGATATACAGGATGGAATCCAAGCCAAATTATTTACATTGAAAGATTTAATAGAAATTGATTTTTTTAAGGAAATTTTCAAATTCCATAAAAAAAATTTAAAAGGTAAAAACCAAGAAATTTTGATATATCAAATAATTAGAGACTCAATAGATCTAATGGTTAAAGATTTAATAAATAATACAATTAAAAATATAAAATATTTTAAAATTAAAAATTTAAAAGATGTTTATAACTCACCAAAAACACTTGCCAACTTCTCTGATAATTTTAATATTATTGATAAAGAGATTAGATTTTTTCTGAAATCTAAAATGTATAATAATTCTCAAGTATTAACTAAAAATAATAAAGGGAAAAAAATTATAAAATCGTTATTTAATCTGATTTCAAAAAAACCTTATAAATTTTTAGCTAAACGTAAGTTTACTAAAAAAGAAAAGTTTAGAGTTATTGCTGATTTTATTTCCGGTATGACTGACAGATATGCAATTAATTTATATAATAGTGCTAAATGAATATATTTGATCTTTATTTAGAAAAAATTTTAAAAGTAGTTAAACAAGCTAATAAAGATAAACTTATTGAAGTCCCTGAAAATTTAAAAGGGATAAATGTTGATATTCCACCTCCACAATTTAATTGTGATATTTCAACCAATGTCGCAATGGTTTTGGCTAAACCTAATAAAAAATCTCCTATAGATGTTGCAAATCAATTAGTAAGTTTAATTAAAAATGATGATACTGAAATCGAAGATATTTCAATAGCTAAACCAGGTTTTATCAATATTAAATTTAAAAATTCTTTTTGGAATAATTTTTTAAAAGAAGTAATTTCAAGTGGTAATAATTTTGGTGTAAATAAAAAAATTACAAAAAAAAAATTTCTTATTGAATTCGTTTCTGCTAACCCAACAGGACCACTTCATGTTGGTCATTGTCGTGGAGCAATACTAGGAGACGTTTTATCAAATTTATTATTATTTAATAATCATACTGTTAGCAAAGAATATTATGTTAATGATTATGGAAATCAAATTTTACATTTTTCAAAATCTGTTTATTTCAGAATAAGAGAAATTCTCAAAAAAGAGGCTTTTCCAAAAGATAATGCTGACTTATATCCAGGCGATTACATTATTGATATTGCTAAAAATATTATCAAAAATAATAAGGATTTAAATTTTGATAACTTTGAAAAAATATCATCAAAACTTACAAGTTATTCAGTTCAAGAATCTTTAAAATTAATTAAATTTAACCTCAAGAATCTTGGAATAGTTCACGATAAATTTATTAGTGAAACGGACATTGTAAATAATAATGAAGTTGAAAAAACTATAAATAAACTTAAAAAAAATAATTTTGTTTATGAAGGTAAAATTAAAGCACCAGAGAGTGAAAAAAGTTCTAAATGGACTGAAAGAAACCAGTTACTGTTTAAATCAACAGATTTTGGTGATGATAAAGACAGGGCTTTACAAAAAACAGATAAATCATGGACTTACTTTGCAAGCGATGTTGCTTATCATAATAATAAATTAGATAGAAAATATGATGTTTTAATTAATATTTTGGGAGCTGATCACGCAGGGTATATAAAAAGAATTACTTCAGTAGTTGAGGCAATTTCTGGAAAAAAAAATTTACTTATTTGTAAAGTAAGTCAGCTTGTTAAATTAATTAAAGATGGAAAACCTTTTAAAATGTCAAAAAGAAAAGGCGACTACATAACAGTTGAAGATTTGATTGAAGAGGTTGGAAAAGATGCAACACGATTTATTATGTTAAATAGAAGCAGCGATGTTGAATTAGACTTTGATTTTACCAAGGTTAAAGAAAAATCAAGAGAAAACCCATTATATTATGTTCAATATTGTTATGCTAGAATTTCATCAGTCTTTAGGAATGTTGGAAAAAAAATTGACGATGAAATAAATATTAAAGATTATAATTTTAATTATACAAATGAAGAATTAAAAATTCTTAAAAAAATTTCAGAATGGCCGCTATGTATTGAAATTGCCTCAAGCAAACTAGAGCCACATAGGTTACCTGTCTATTTATACGAGCTAGCTTCCGAATTTCATTCTTATTGGAATATGGGAAAAGATGATGAAAGCAAAAGATTTATTACTCCTGATAAAAAAATTGCAGACGATAAACTTGTTTTTCTTAAATCAGTTTCAAATGTAATTAAATCTGGAATGAAAATTTTAAATGTTGAAACACCTGAAAAAATGTAATGTTTAAAGAATTAAAGTACGTCTTATACGTGATAGTAATATTTATATTTATATTTCTAACCGGTAAATTTTATTTTTCAGACGAAAATGAAAAAAACTATTATAGATCTTTTGATAATATAAATAAAAAGATTAATACTTATTCCTCAAATCTGCCTCTATTAAAAAATGATACCGATAATGTTATTGAATATGTTGAAAACAAGGTTTCAAAAGATAAAAAAAAATATCGCTTCTGGAAATTGCTTGAAAATGATTAAAAATAGAAGAGCTTTTATTACAGGTTTAAAATCTACTATATTAACCACTAATGAAAAAAAATTTTTAAAAAAATATAAACCTTGGGGCGTTATTATTTTTTCTAGAAACATTAAGTCTTTTCATCAATTAAATATGTTAACAAAAAGTATTAAAAAAATATTTAAAGATAATAATTATCCAATTTTAATTGATGAAGAGGGTGGCAGAGTTAATCGTTTTAAAAAACTCTTTGATACATCCATTTTCACAGGGAATTTTTTTGGCAACATTTACAAGAAAGACAAAAGAAAATTCTATTTGTATTACAAAATTTTTTCTAAACAATTGTCATTCATATTAAAAAGCACAGGTATTAATATAAATACCCTTCCTGTGCTAGATGTTAGAAGAAAATACTCTGATAATGTTATTGGAGATAGGTCATTCAGCTATGATCCTATGATTGTAAGTAAAATAGGGGATTTTTGCATTGATCAATTTACAAAAAATAATATTGGTACGGTTATTAAGCATATACCAGGGCATGGTTTAGCTAAAGTAGATAGTCATAAGAAAACACCCATTGTTAAAGAAAAAATTAGCAAACTAAATAAAAAAGATTTTTATTCTTTTAGAAATAAAAAATCTTTTTTTGCCATGACAGCCCATATTATTTATTCTGATATTGACGAAACAAATACAGCAACACATTCAAAAAAAGTGATTAAACTAATAAGAAACAAAATTAGGTTTAAAAACATAATAATATCTGATGATATATCGATGAAGGGTTTAAAGTTTCCAATTATGGAAAACACTAAAAGAGCATTTAGCGCAGGTTGTAATATTGTTTTACACTGCAATGGAAATATTAAAGAAATGACGATTGTTGCCAAAAATTCACCTAAAATTAATAAATTTATAATTACAAAAACGTCACAATTTTATAAAATTTTGAGTTAATATTTGTTATGGAAAATTACGATTCTAATCAATTTAAAGTTAGTCTTACACAGTATAGTGGACCCCTTGACGTTTTACTAGACCTTGCAAAATCACAAAAGGTAAATTTAGAAATTATATCTATTACAAAATTAGCTGATCAGTTTCATGAATTTATTACAAAAGCTAAAAATATTAATTTAGAAATTGCTTCAGAATATTTATTAATGGCAACTTGGTTAGCTTACTTAAAATCTAAGTTGCTACTTCCTGAGTCTGACGAAGAAGAGTTTAAAGCTCTAGAAGTTGCAGAAAAACTTAAATTACAATTAAAAAAATTAGAGTTAATTAGATTACTCTCAGATCAAATGCTTAAAAGAAAACGTTTGGGTAAAGATGTTTATATGAGAGGAATGAAAGGTAGAATTAAATCTATATACAATAGCACTTACTCATTAACATTATATGAGCTTTTAAAAAGTTATGCTTCGATCATCATGACTAAAGATTTTCAAAGAATTAATATTCCAAGATTACCTGTATTTACCACTGAAGATGGAATTAAGACTATTAAAAATTTTATTACAAGTTTAACAAGCTGGAAAAATATTGAAGATTTTATACCTAAAAATTTTAAATCTGAAAAATCTTCAAAGCGAACAGGTAAAGCTGGGATTTTTGCAGGTTCGTTGGAATTAGTTAAAGAAGGAAACTTAATTATTAAACAAGAAAAATTATTTTCTGATATATTTATTAAACAAAAAAATGAGTAAAATAAAAAAAAATAATGTATTAAATTTTCCAGAAAAACTTAGCTCTGGCGATAGAGAAGTAGAAGCTATTGTTTTTGCTGCTGCTGAACCTCTTGATATTGACACTATAGAAACTAGAGTTTCAAAAAAAATAGATGTTTTAAAAACTTTAGAAAAGTTACAAAAATTTTACTCTAGCAGAGGCATTAATCTAGTTTGTATATCAAAAAAATGGTCTTTTAGAACAGCAGAAAACCTATCAAGTTTAATGTCGCAACAAAAAAACGTTGAAAAAAAACTTTCAAAAGCCGCAATAGAGACTCTTGCAATCATTGTTTACCACCAACCTGTAACTCGAGCCGAAATTGAGGAAATTCGTGGCGTTGCATTTGGAACTAACACTTTAGAAATATTAATGGAATTAGATTGGGTGAAACCTCATGGTAGGAAAGATGTACCAGGTAAACCTATACAGTATGTAACTACAGATAATTTCTTAAGTCATTTTAGTCTTAAAAAATTATCTGATTTACCAACGGTTGATGAGCTTGGAACCGCAGGTTTAATTGATAGTACCAATATTGATTCTTCAATATTTGGAACAGGAAAATTTTATAAAGAAAAACAAGATGAGAAAAAAGAAAATATCTATTCAAACATAGATGAAATGTTAAGTGGTACCTTGAAAAATGAGGACAAATAGTAAAAGAAACTTTGAATTATTAATTTAAAAAGGTTATAAATACTTATGAGTATAGGATTTTGGCAAATAGCAGTTGTTGTAATACTAGTTGTCCTTTTGTTTGGAAGAGGCAAAATTTCAAGCCTAATGGGAGATGTTGCAAAAGGTATTAAAAGTTTTAAAAAAGGTATGGCATCTGACGTTACGGAGGATACTGAGCCAAAGAACATTTCTGAAAATAATCAAGATTCAAATAATAAAAAAGAGTAAATCCGATGCCACAAATTGGCTGGTTTGAAATATTAATCGTTGTCGGAATCGCAATTGTTGTAATAGGCCCAAAAGATTTTCCAATTATGTTAAAAAAAATAGGTTCTTGGATTGGTACAGCTAAGAGATATGTAAATCAAATACAAGAAGAGGTTTCAATAATTGGTGAAAATGACAATGAAAATGAAATTAAAAATAATGAGAAAAAAAAAATAAGTAAAGGCGAAGATGACAAAAACTGAAAACGAAACAGGATTTATTTCACACCTTGTAGAATTAAGAAAAAGATTAATTCACTCGTTTGTTTTTTTATTTGTTTTTTTTATAATCTGTTATTTTTTTGCTGAATATTTGTATGGATTTTTAGTTGAACCATATTCAAAAGCTGTAAAAAACGATGGTGTTGAAAGAAGATTGATATTTACAGCACTTCAAGAAACTTTTTTAACTTATATAAAAGTTTCTTTTTTCACTGCATTTTTTGTAACATGTCCATTCATATTAATGCAAATATGGAAATTTATTGCACCTGGTCTTTATAAACACGAAAAGTCTGCAATTTTACCATATTTAGTTTTAACACCAATTTTATTTTTTTTAGGAGGAATGCTTGTTTATTATTTAATTATGCCTTTAGCAATAAAGTTTTTTTTATCTTTTGAATCAACTGGACTCAACACAAATTTACCTATTCAGTTAGAAGCAAAAGTAAACGAGTATTTATCATTAATTATGAAATTAATTTTTGCTTTTGGCTTAAGCTTTCAGCTTCCAGTAGTTTTAAGCTTGCTAGCAAGAGTTGGAGTTGTCGATTCTCAATTTCTAAAAGAACGAAGAAAATATGTTGTAATAATTATATTTACTGCAGCCGCAATACTTACACCTCCCGATCCAGTAACACAAATAGGCTTAGCCATACCACTTTTAATTTTGTATGAATTGTCTATATTTTCAGTAAATATAATTGAAAAAAAAGCTAAAAATAATGCATAATATTAAAGATATCAGAAATGACCCCAGTAAATTTAAAGATTCTTTAAAAAAAAGATTTCTAGATTTAGATTTAAACAAGTTACTAGAGTTAGATGAAAATAATAGAAAATTAATTCAAGAAAAAGAAAATTTAGAAAAAGAAAAAAAAGAAATCTCTAAATCAAAAAATAAAGATTTATTTGAAAAATCAAAATCTATTTCAAAAAAAATTGATGTTTTGGAAAACAAACTAAAGGAAATTAAAGTTAATTTAGAAAATATTTTGTCTTCTTTACCAAACATACCATATGATGACGTTCCTGTTGGAAAAGATGAAAGTTCAAACAAAGAGGTATCAAAATCAGGAAGTATACCTAAATTTGATTTTAAACCCAAATCACATTTTGAACTTGGTGAGAATTTAAATATGTTAGATTTTGATTTAGCAACAAAAACTACTGGTTCTAGGTTCGTTTTTGTCAAAGATAAGTTGGCATTACTTGAAAGAGCAATTTCAAACTTTATGATCGATGTGCACACAAATCAAAATGGTTATCAAGAAATTTCACCACCATTAATTGCCTCTGAAAGTACAATGTATGGTACTGGTCAATTACCAAAATTTGAAAACGATCAGTTTGAAATTAAATTTGATGATAAAAATGATCGTAAGTTTTTGATTCCAACTGCAGAAGTTATTTTAACAAATATGGGTAAAGATAGAATATTTCATTTAAATGAATTGCCTTTAAGATTAGTCGCTTCTACCCCTTGTTTTCGTAAAGAAGCAGGTAGTTATGGGAAAGACACAAAAGGCATGATTAGACAGCATCAATTTTACAAAGTTGAGCTGGTTAGCATTGTAGAGCCCCATAATTGTCTAATAGAGCTTGATAGAATGACTAACTGTGCAACTAAAATTTTAGATTTACTTAAACTTCCATATAGAAAAATAATTTTATCATCAGGGGATATGGGATTTAGCGCAGAGAAAACTTTTGATATTGAAGTTTGGCTACCTGCAGAAAATAAATACAGAGAAATATCTAGCTGCTCATCTTGTGGTTCTTTTCAAGCCAGAAGGATGAAATCTAGATATAAAAATAAAAAAAACGAAACTGTTTTTTTAGGAACTCTGAACGGAAGTGGTTTAGCTGTTGGAAGAACTTTAATTGCAATTTTAGAAAATTATCAGCAATCTGATGGATCAATTAAAATTCCAGAAGTCTTAAAACCATATATGAATAATCTCGATAAAATAGTAAAGAAATAGAGTTGTTTTAACAATATAGATGGTATAAATAAAAACAAAAATAAGGAGTTAAATGGAAAATTCAGGAATAGGTCAATTTATACCTCTAATTCTAATATTTGTTGTTTTTTATTTCTTTTTAATAAGACCGCAGCAAAAAAAAGTTAAAGAACATAAACTGATGGTTGAAAGTTTGAAAAGAGGGGATAAAGTTATAACTTCAGGTGGAATTATTGCTACAGTAGAAAGAGTAATGGATAATGATAGAGCTGAAATATCTATATCTGACGATGTTAAAGTTGAAGTAATAAGATCAACTGGAATTCAAGGACTTTTAAATACTCCTCAACCAAAAAAATAACATTAATACAAAGTGTTATACTTTTCTAAAATTAGAATTTTTCTAATAACAACTTTTACATTAATATTTGTTTATATTTTTCTTTCTAATTTTATTAAATCAGATGATTTAATTTTTAACAAAAAAATTACACTTGGTCTTGATCTTCAAGGAGGTTCATATTTACTCTTAGAAATTGATAATTCACCAGTTATTACTCAAAAACTTCAAAATACAATACCTGTTTTTAAAAAATATTTTAAAGAAAGAAAAATTAATCTTAGAAATTTTAAAATTATTGAGGATAAATTTTTAATATTTGAGGTAAAAGATAGTCAAATCTCTGAAGTTAAACAAATATTAGAAGAAAAAGAAAATAATATAGTTAATAACTACTATCCAAAATTTAAATCACACGAATTTGACTTTGTTGTGGAAAATAATTTATTTAAACTAAATTTTTCAAAATATGGTTTGGTTGAAATAAAAGATGCTTCTCAAAGTCAAGCTTTAGAGACTATTAGAAGAAGAGTGGATGAAGTTGGAACAAATGAACCTAATATATTAAAAAGAGGTAATGATCGAATTGTTGTTGAGCTCCCCGGGCTAGATGATCCTACAAGAGTTAAAAATTTATTAGGTAAAACAGCTAATTTAACTTTTAGATTTATTATACAGGGTTCCGAGGAAACTTTTGGGTCAGAAAAACTTATTTTTGAAGATGGTTCTGAAGAGGCAATTGTTAGCAAAAGAATTATATTAAGTGGTGATAATTTAATTGATGCAAATCCTTCTGTAGATAGTCAGTCAAGTGAAACGGTTGTCAATTTTAGTCTCGATAGAGTTGGTGCCAAGAGATTTGGCAAGGCAACTACTACCGGTATTGGTAAAAGATTAGCTATAGTTTTAGATGGAAAAATCATTAGTGCTCCCGTCATAAGAGATGCAATAGTCAGTGGGTCTGGTCAAATAAGTGGAGATTTCACTTTTCAGTCAGCTACCGATCTAGCCCTTCTTTTAAGATCTGGAGCTTTACCTGCACCTTTAAAAATAATTGAAGAAAGAACAGTAGGCCCAGACTTAGGTCAAGACTCTATAAATGCTGGAATTATTGCTTTGGCAATTGGCTTTTTATTAGTGATTTGTTTTATGATTATAAAATATAGAATTTTTGGATTGATAGCCAATATTACATTAATTTTAAATTTATTTCTTTTAGTTGGTATTTTAACTTTATTTGAAGCAACTTTAACTTTGCCAGGTATAGCAGGTATAATTCTTACTGTAGGTATGGCTGTAGACGCAAATGTGTTAATTTTCGAGAGAATTAAAGAAGAAATTTTAGGGGAAAAAAATAATTTAATTGCATTTGATAGCGGTTATGAAAAATCGAAAACTGCCGTTATCGATGCAAACATAACTACTTTATTAGCCGCTATTATTCTTTTCTTTATGGGATCTGGTCCAGTTAAAGGTTTTTCAGTAACCCTCGGCGTTGGAATATTCACTACCTTATTTTCTGTTTATTTCATAGCAAGATTATTGACCTCATTATACGTAACAAAAAATAAGAACAAAGAAAGTATCATTTAAAATGATAAAAAAATTAGCTTTTAATAGATTTTATAAATTATTCAATTTTATTTCTTTATCATTGATACTTATTTCAATTATTTTACTTTTATTCAAAGGTTTAAATTTTGGAGTAGATTTTAAAGGTGGTACCTTAATAGAAATTAGAGTCAAAGATAAAACTGTTACTATTACCAACATAAGAGATTCCTTAAATCAAATTAATTTAGGCGATGTTTCAGTTAAAAAGTTTGGCAAAGAAGATGATTATTTAATAAAATTTGAGAAGAAGGATTTTAATAATCCGAATTTTATTAGTGAAATTAAAAGTAAATTAACATCATCATTAGGAAATACTTTTGAGTTTAGAAGGGTAGAAAACGTTGGTCCCAAAGTAAGTTCTGAACTATTAAGATCAGGTATTATAGCAATCTGCCTATCACTTGCAGCAATGCTTATTTATATATGGATACGTTTTGAATGGCAATTTAGTCTCGGCGCAATTGTTGCCTTATTTCATGATGTAATAATTACACTTGGTATTTTTTCGTTATTTGGTTTGGAAATAAATCTATCTATAGTCGCAGCTGTTTTAACAATAGTTGGATACTCAATGAATGATACTGTTGTAATTTTTGATAGGGTAAGAGAAAATCTCAGAAAATATTCAGACATAAATATATTTGAACTTACAAACATTTCGATTAATGAAACACTGTCTAGAACTATAATTACCTCTACAACAACCTTACTTGCTTTATTTTCAATTTTTTTCTTTGGTGGAGAGATACTAAAAGGATTTTCTCTAGCAATGATACTTGGAGTTTTTTTTGGTACTTATTCATCAATATATATCGCAAACCCAATACTTGTGTTTCTTAAAGTATCACAAAAAACTATATTAAAAGAAGATAAGGACTAATAAAGGTTTTGTGCAGCTACCATTGTTAATAACATTGGTAATGAAAGTAGAGTATTAGTTCTTGAGAATAGCATTGCAGTTCTTGCTGATTTTGCTTTTTTGTCCGGTTCGCATTCAACTATTCCTAAAGCTCTTTTTTGGTTTGGCCAAATTACAAACCATACGTTAAATGCCATTATAAGGCCAAGCCACATACCAATACCAATGGCTGTGTTTTTTCCACCCCCCGAAGTAATTCCTAAAGTCATTGCTTCGTGTAGGTATCCACTTAAGTACCCTAATATTAAACCTGAAATTATTGTTAAAAGTGCAGCCCATCTAAAATAAAATAGAGCCGCAGGTGCAATTACTTTACCTATTGCTGGCTTTTGTTCATCTGGGATTTTTGGCATATTTGGTATTTGAACAAAATTAAAATACCAAAGCAAACCAATCCACATTATTGCTACAACTACATGTATAAATCTAAATAACCAGCTCCAAAAATACCTATCAAACTCAAAACCATCATTTCCAAAAAATAACCCTAAAAAAAGTATAACTGCCAGGCCTAAAGAAGCATGTATTGTTTTTGGTAATGAAGATAAAAGATTTCCCATAGATTAATTATACACAAACCATCATAAAACTTAAGCAGTTTTTTTAAATTTATTATTTAACATAGGTTTTAAAAAACTACCCGTATAACTGTCTTTTACTTCACAAATTTCTTCAGGTTTACCTTCTGCAATTATTTTTCCACCTTTTACACCACCATCTGGACCCATATCCACAATATAATCGGCGGTTTTAATAACATCTAAGTTATGTTCAATTACAACGACAGTATTTCCTAGTGCGACAAAAGTATGCAAAATTTCTAAAAGTTTTTTTATGTCATGTTGATGAAGACCAGTAGTAGGTTCATCTAAAATATACATTGTTCTACCGGTTGATCTTTTAGAGAGTTCTTTTGCTAATTTAATTCTTTGAGCTTCACCACCAGATAAAGTCGTAGCTTGTTGGCCAATTTTTATATATCCCAATCCAACTTTTTTAAGAGTTAGTAATTTAGTTTTTATATTTGAAATATTTTCAAAATACTCACATCCTTCATCAACAGTCATATTCAAAACATCGGCAATACTTTTGTCTTTGAATTTAATTTCTAATGTTTCTCTATTATATCTAGTACCCTTACATTCGTCACATTGAATATAAACATCTGGTAAAAAATGCATTTCATATGTAATTACTCCATCACCTTCACATGCTTCGCACCTTCCACCCTTAACATTAAAAGAAAATCTACCTGGTTTATATCCTCTGCTTTTAGATTCAGGAAGTCCTGTAAACCAATCCCTTATTGGACCAAACGCTCCAGTGTAAGTAGCAGGATTTGATCTTGGTGTCCTACCAATTGGTGATTGATCAATATTTATTACTTTATCAACTAGCTCTATACCTTTAAATCCTTTGAAAGGTTTGGGTACCTTTCTAGATTTATTATTGTTAAGAGTTAGATTTAAAGCGTTATACAAAGTTTGAAGTATTAATGTCGATTTACCACTACCAGATACTCCAGTAACGCAAGTAAAACTACCCAAAGGAACTTTTAAGTTTATATTTTTTAAATTGTTACCCGTAGCTCCATTGATTTCTAAAAATCTACCATTTTTTGCTAGTCTTCTCTTGTTTGGTATTTGAATATACAATTTATTTGATAAATATTTTCCAGTTATACTGTTAGGATTTTTTACCACTTCACTAAAAGTTCCTTGAGCAACAATTTCTCCGCCTTTGTTTCCAGCCTCAGGCCCTAAATCAATAATGTGATCTGCATTTTCCATTGTCTCTGTATCATGTTCAACAACAATAACTGTATTTCCTAAATCTCTTAATCGTTTAAGTGCATTAATTAGTTTAACATTATCTTTCTGATGCAATCCTATTGATGGTTCATCCAAAACGTATAAAACACCCGTAAGTCCAGAACCAATTTGTGATGCTAATCTAATACGCTGTGCTTCACCTCCAGATAAGGTCCCTGATACTCTAGATAAGGTTAAATAATCTAAACCTACGTTTAATAAAAAATTCAATCTTTCATTAATTTCTTTTAATATATGTTCAGCTATCTTTAATTGTATTTGAGTCAGTTTAGAGCTGAGGCTTTCAAACCATGATGTTGCATCTAAAATAGATTTTTCAGCAACTTGGCTTATATTTAAACTATCAATTTTCACACATAAAGCTTCATCTTTTAACCTCTGTCCGTTACATTTTTCACAATCTGAATCTGATTGATATTGAGCAATTTCTTCTCTTTTCCAATCACTATCAGTTTCAAGATATCTTCTTTCAAGATTGTTGATTACACCTTCGAAAGTTTTTTTATATGAATATTTTTCATAACCATCATCATAAGAAAATTTAATTTCTTCATCATCAGAACCAAATAATATTATATCTTTAAATTTTTTATTTATTTTGTTCCACTTTTCATCTAATGAAAAATTATAATGCTTCGCTAGCGAAGATAACGTTTGAGCATAGTACATGGTTGTGCTTTTTGACCAAGGTTCAATAGCGCCTTCAGCAATAGTTTTTTTTTCATCAGGAATTACTAAATTGGGATCGACATTTAACTTGATACCTATACCCTCACATTCCTCGCATGCACCATAAGGACTATTAAAGGAAAAAAGCCTTGGTTCAATCTCTTCGATTGTAAAACCACTTTCTGGACATGCAAATTTTGTTGAAAATATTATTTTTTCTATTTTTCTAAATTTTTTAGGTAAAGTTTCATTTTCATACTCAACAAAAAGAAGTCCATTAGAAAGATTTATAGATGACTCAATACTTTCAGCCAATCTGTTTCCTAAATCTGAATTTAAAATAATTCTATCAACCAATATTGAAATATCGTGTTTAACTTTTTTATTAAGTTCTGGAACTTTATCTATATCGTATAAAGTATTGTCTATTTTAATTTTTCTAAATCCTCTTTTTTTGTACCCTAATATATCCTTTTTATATTCACCCTTACGACCCCTAACAACAGGCGAGTACAAATAAATTGTTGACTTTTTTGGTAGCTTTTTAATTTTATCAACTATTTGGGATATAGTTTGAGATACAATAGGTTTACCTGTGAAGGGTGAATATGGAGTTCCAACTCTAGCATATAAGACTCTCATATAATCGTAAATTTCTGTTACTGTTGCAACCGTAGACCTAGGATTTTTAGAAGTATTTTTTTGCTCAATAGAAATGGCTGGACTTAATCCTTCAATTAAATCCACATTAGGTTTTTTCATTTTATCTAAAAACTGTCTTGCGTAGGCGGATAAGCTTTCAACATATCTCCTCTGGCCTTCAGCATAAATTGTATCAAACGCAAGAGATGATTTTCCAGAGCCCGAAAGTCCTGTTATTACTACAAACTGATCTTTAGGTAATTCTAGCGAAACGTTCTTCAAATTATGTTCTTTTGCGCCCTTTATAACTATCTTTTTTTGCATATTTTTTGTTGTTTTAATTTAATAAAATTAATAATGACTTTAAAATTATGATATAATTTTAAATCATTAATTATAAAAATATAAAATATTATGGCTGGAAGTTTAAATAAAGTATTATTAATTGGTCGTTTAGGCGCAGACCCCGAAATTAAGCAAATGGTTAACGGTAAAAGCGTGGCTCGTTTAAGTTTAGCAACAAGTCAATCATGGAAAGACAAAAATACAGGCGAAAAAAAGGAAAAAACCGAGTGGCACCGTATAGTTGTATTTAATGAAGGATTGGTAAATGTAGTTCAACAATATTTAAAAAAAGGTGCTCAAATTTATGTAGAGGGACAACTATCAACAAGAAAATGGAAAGACGAACAATCTGGCCAAGACAAATATTCGACAGAAATTATTATTCAAGGGTACAATTCATCTCTTACAATGCTTGGTGGTGGTAATTCAGGATCATCTATACAAAACGATAAATCACAAAACGCACCAAAGGGTATAGAAGAAATACCACAATCATCTAATGACTTGGATGATGACATTCCTTTTTAGTTTTTATGCAAGAAAACGAATTAATTAAAGATAAGAAAATTAAATTAATATCTATGCATGACGAAATGAGTTCGTCTTATTTGTCATATGCTATGAGCGTTATTATCAGTAGGGCACTTCCAGATATAAGAGATGGTTTAAAACCAGTTCATAGAAGAATTTTATACGCAATGCATAAAGGTGGTTATGATTGGTCAAAACAATTTAGAAAGTCAGCAAGAATAGTAGGAGATGTTATAGGTAAATATCATCCACATGGGGATCAATCTGTTTATGATGCATTAGTTAGAATGGTTCAAGATTTTTCTATGAGCCTACCATTGGTTGATGGACAAGGTAACTTTGGTTCTATAGACGGAGATCCCGCTGCAGCAATGAGATATACAGAAACAAGACTTTCAAAAGTATCTCAATTTTTAATTGATGACATTGATAAAGAAACAATAGAATTTAAGAGCAACTATGATGAAACAGAAAAAGAACCTTCGGTTTTACCAGCTCAATTTCCAAACCTTTTAGTTAATGGTGCTGGAGGTATTGCTGTAGGTATGGCAACCAGTATACCACCTCATAACTTGGGAGAGGTGATTGATGGCACTTTAGCACTTATAGGAAACAAAGATATAAAATTAAACGAATTAATGAAACACATACCAGGACCTGATTTTCCAACTGGGGGTATTATAATTGGAAAAAATATAATTAAGGAAGGTTATAAAACTGGCAGAGGTTCATTTAAAATCAGAGGTGAAATCAAAATTGAGCAATTAAAAAATGGCAGAGAAAGACTTGTAATTTCTTCAGTACCTTATCAAGTAAATAAATCATCACTTAATGAAAGAATTGCTGAACTTGTTAGGGAAAAAAAAATTGAAGGGATTAGAGATATACGTGATGAATCCAATAGAGAAGGTATTAGGGTGGCAATTGATTTAAGATCTAACACTGAACCTGAAACCGTTAAAAGACAATTGTTCAAATTTACTTCCATTGAAAGTTCTTTTGGTTTTAATACATTAGCAATTGTAGATAACAAACCGAAAACATGTAATTTAAAAGAATTTTTAGAAAATTTTTTAAAATTTAGAGAAGATGTTGTAATTAAAAAAACTAAATATGATTTAAAAAAAGCTGAAGACCGCGCTCATATATTAATTGGACTATCTGTTAGTGTCGAAAATCTTGACAAAGTAATAAAGATAATTAGAAATTCAAAAAACCCTGATGATGCCAAGTCAAAATTGCTAAGTACAAATTGGAAAATTAGTAGATCGCTTAAATTAATTAATTTGATTCAAGAAAAAAAATCAAAGAACACTTACTCACTATCTCAACCTCAAGTAATGTCAATTTTAGAATTGAGACTTCAAAAACTGACTGCTCTTGGTATTAATGAAATTGAACTAGAAATTAAAAAACTTTCAGAATTAATTATTCAATATAAAAAAATAATAAACTCAAAAAAAGAATTACAAAAAGTAATAAGTGATGAACTAAAAGGTATTAAAGAAAAATTTTCCGTACCGAGGAGGACACAAATAATCGATGCAGTTTTAAATTATGATATTGAAGAAACTATTCAAAATGAAGCGGTCATAATAACAGTCACTTTGCAGGGCTATATAAAGAGAGGTGCCTTAAGTAGTGTAAAACAACAAAAAAGAGGTGGAAAAGGCAAGTCAGGAATTAAAACAAGAGATGAAGATTCCGTTGTTCAAACTTTATCAGTAAATACTCATACGCCTGTTTTATTTTTTTCCACTCAAGGTCTTGTTTATAAAATTAAGGCTTGGAAAATTCCAGAGGGATCAGCTTCATCAAAAGGCAAGTCTTTATTTAACATTTTACCGCTCAAAAACCATCAATCGATAAGTTCAATAATGCCATTTCCTGATAATGAATCTGAGTGGAAAAATCTTTGTATAGTTTTTGCTACAGCTAAAGGAAAAGTTAGAAAGAATAATTTAGAGGATTTTTCGTCCATTAATACATCAGGGAAAATTGCCATGAAGTTGGACACTAATGATAAAATTGTTGGTGTTGAAATATGCAGAGATGACCAAGATATAATTTTAAGCACACATAATGGCAAGTGTATAAGATTCGACTCAAAAAAGTTAAGGGTTTTTAAAGGAAGATCGTCTAAAGGAATTAAAGGTATAAATTTATCTAATGATGACTCTATTGTTTCTTTATCAATTATTGATCAAGGCCTAAATAAAAAAAATGGAAAATTAAATAAAGACGACAAATCAGAAATTAAAGCAAAGGAAAAATTTATACTATCTATTACAAAAAATGGATTTGGAAAAAGGACATCACACTATGATTTCAGAGTGACTAATAGAGGTGGCAAAGGAATTATAGGGATTGTTAATTCAGAAAGAAACGGCAATGTTTCCTCATCTTTTCCAGTTAACGAAGGCGATGAAATACTAATATCTACCAACAAAGGCAGGGTTATTCGGGTAGCAGTTAAAGAAATTAGAATTGCCGGAAGAAACACACAAGGTGTTAGAATTATAAAGTTATCAGGTGATGAAAAAGTTGTTTCGGCAACAAAAATTGATGATAACTTATTGTAATGAAAAATAATGCTATTTATCCAGGTACGTTTGATCCAATAACCTATGGTCATATTGACGTAATAAAAAAAGCTTTAAAAATTGTTGATACGGTCATAGTTGCTATATCAGATGTTAATAATAAAAATTATCTTTTTGACTCAGAAGAGAGAATTGAAATTGTAAAAAAAGCTTTATATCAAGATTTAAAATTGAATAAAAAAAGAATTAAAGTAGTTAAATTCAATGCTTTAACAACAAGCTTGTGCAAAAAATATAAATCAAATATTATTCTTAGAGGTTTAAGAGCTGTTTCAGATTTCGAATACGAATTTCAGTTAGCTGGAATGAATAGGAAATTAAACAGCAACATAGAAACAATTTTTTTAATGTCTAACGTTGAAAATCAAATTATATCGTCAAATTTCGTAAAAGAAATTATATCTTTAGGTGGTGATGTAAAAAAATTTACTACCAAAAGTACAATAAAAGCTTTAAAGCATAAGTATGAATAAAATTATAATTAGAGTAATAATTCTACTTATATTAACAATTAACAATTCAATAGGAGAAGAAAATATTATGATACTAAAATTAAAAGATGGTGATGTTAAAATAAAATTATTTCCTGATGTAGCACCAAATCATGTCGAACGAATTAAAAAATTAGCCGATAACGGAGATTATAACAATGTAGTTTTTCATAGAGTAATTGACGGCTTTATGGCTCAAACAGGCGATGTTAAATTTGGCAATTCTTCTTCAAATGACTTTGATTTAAATAGAGCTGGCATGGGAGGGTCCAATCTTCCTGATTTAAAAGAAGAATTTAATAATCTCCCACATGATAGAGGCACCTTATCCATGGCTAGATCACAAGATCCGAATAGCGCAAATAGTCAATTTTTTATTTGTTTCAAACCAGCACCTTTTTTAGATCGACAATATACTGTTTTTGGTAAAGTAATTGAGGGAATGGAGTTTGTAGATAAAATTAAAAGAGGCGATCAAAATAAAAACGGTTCTGTAGAAGATCCTGATAAAATTATAAGCTTTAAATCATTATAACTTTTTAATGGCATTAAAAAAATTTTCTTTTAATGTTATTGAAAAAGATAGTTATGCTAGATGTGGACTTATAAAAACCCATAGAGGCAATATTAATACTCCTGCGTTCATGCCTGTAGGAACACAGGCCACAATTAAAGCTGCATTTATTGACGATATAATTAAAACTGGATCTGAAATTATTTTATCAAATACGTATCATTTGATGTTAAGACCAGGTGTTAGTAGAGTTAAGTCAGCAGGTGGGCTACATTCGTTTATGAATTGCCCGCTTCCAATTTTAACAGATTCAGGTGGTTTTCAAGTTATGTCCTTATCAAAGCTAAATAAAATTGATAGAGAGAAAGGTGCAATATTTAACTCACATATTGATGGAAAAAAATTTGTTTTGAGTCCTGAAGAAAGTATTAAAATTCAAAAGGGCTTAAATTCTGACATTTTAATGATTATGGATGAGTGTCCTAAAAAATCTAATGATCACAATCTTATTAAAAAATCAATGGAATTATCTTTGTATTGGGCCCAAAGATCAAAAAAAGAATACGGAATTAATCCTCACAAAGCTTTATTTGGAATTGTGCAAGGTGGTCTTTTTGAAGATTTAAGAAAAAAATCACTAGAACAGCTTATTAAAATTAATTTTGATGGTTATGCCATTGGTGGATTGGCTGTGGGTGAAACACAAAAAGAAATGTTCAATACACTTGATTTTTTAAAAGATTTAATGCCAACTGATAAACCTAGGTACCTCATGGGAGTCGGGACACCCTCAGATATTCTTGGAGCTGTTAAAAGAGGTGTTGATATGTTTGACTGTGTTTTACCAACAAGATCAGGTAGAACTGGCCTTGCATTCACGTGGAATGGTAGAATCAATATAAGAAATGCAAAGTATCAAAAAGATAATAGCCCATTAGATAAAAAATGTAAAAATTTTGGTCTAAATAAATACTCAAAAAATTATTTAAATCATCTTTTTAATACCAATGAAATTCTAGCGTCAATGTTATTAACTTTACATAATATTAATTTTTATCAAGAATTAATGGGGTCAATAAGGATGCACATTAAAAACGGTACTTTTGATGATTTCCATGATAGATACTTGGACAAATTGTAATATTTATAACATTGAATATTTTTAAAAAAAGTTTATAAGTTTTTTGTTTTGGGCCGTTAGCTCAGTTGGTAGAGCAATTCCCTTTTAAGGAATGGGTCGATGGTTCGAGTCCATCACGGCTCACCAAAATTAGCCTAGTGTATTAGGTGGATATTTTATCATTACTTCATAAATCCATTCATTAATTTTCTTAATTCTATTATCTGCTGATGGATGTGTACTCATAAATTCAGGTATCTTCTTACCTTTATTTGCTTCCTTCATTCTTTTCCATAAAAGTGGCGTTTCACGAATATCATAACCAGATAATGATGAGAAAATTAAACCTAGGTAATCAGCTTCACTCTCTTGCTTTCTATTAAAAGGATTAAATATTCCAATTTGTGTAAGTAGACCAACTGTATTCATGCCCGTTGTTCTATTAACTGTTGATAGTTTTCCACCAGTCAAAACATCTGTAATTTGTGTAGCAACATTAATAACAACATTTCTACTAGCTCTTTCGACAGAATGTTTTGCTACAGCGTGTGCAATTTCATGGCCCATAACAGCAGCTAAACCATTATTATTTTTAGTAACTTCTAACATACCAGTGTAAACTGCTATTTTACCGCCAGGCATACACCATGCGTTCTTAACTTTTTTATTATCAATTAAGATATATTCCCAATCAAAGTTTAACGTAGGATCATTTTGGTTTGTTTGGTAAAAATATTCACTAATAGAATCCTGCATTTTTTTGCCGATATCTTTTATTTGCCTCAATTCATTAGAATTTGTAATTAGTTTTTCATTTTTTTTTACTTTTTCATATATTTGTGAGGCTTGAGCATTCAATTTTGCCTCAGGTATTAATTTTAACTGTCTACGGTCAGTTATTGGAGTAGTTCCACAAGAAGCAATCATTATATTGCAGCATCCACAACCCATATAAGTTAGAAATTTTCTTCTATCCATTTCTTTAATATATTATATAAATAAGTATAAATCTCAACATAGATAGTATGGCTGTTAAAAAAAAGAAAAAATCTATAGCACTTAAAATTCGTAACTATTTCTTTACAGGTGTTGTGGTTTTAATACCCATAGGTTTTACACTTTATTTAACCAAATTTTTAATAAGTATATCTTCAAAATTAATACCAGAAAGCATAAATCCTAATACTTATTTGCACTTTTCTATTCCAGGCTTGGAAATAATTTTAACTATAATTTTTATTACTATAGTCGGAGGTCTATCATTATCTTTTTTAGGAAAAAAATTTTTACAACTAGTTGATGATTTATTTAAAAGAATACCAATTTTAAGAACAATTTATTCCGCAATTGGTCAAATGACTGAAACTTTTACAAAGAAGGACAATAGTAGAAAATCTGTTGTTTTGGTTGAATATCCTAAAAAAGGATCTTGGGCAGTAGGATTTGCTACCAAAGAAAACAAAACTGAAATGTCTAATAAAACAAATGAAGATTTGGTAAATGTTTTTATCCCAACTACTCCAAACCCAACTAGCGGTTTTTTAATAATGTTTCCAAAAAAAGATTTAATATTTCTTGATATGACATTCGAAGAAGCTTCAAAGTTTATAGTATCTGCAGGCACATCAAACCCAAAAGCTAAATAATATCATTTATTACATCAGCTTGATCATAAAGTTTTAACAAAGGTTTATATCTGTTTAGGTTTTTTTCATTTTTTTCTATTCTTTTTATTTCATCTTTTGCCATAATAAATAAATCTTCATTATGTATAGGGTCTGCAAGTCTATAATTTTTCATACCACTTTGTTTAAAACCTAAAATATCACCAAATCCTCTTAATTTCATATCTTCTTCAGATATTAAAAATCCATCATTGGTTTTTTTTAAAATACTTATTCTCTTTCGAGCATTCTCGCTTAAATTTGATTTGAACATTAATATACAAAAAGATTGCTTTGACCCTCTACCAACTCTTCCTCTTAGTTGATGTAATTGTGATAAGCCAAACTTGTTAGCATTTTCAATAACAATTACATTTGCGTTTGGAAAATCTATGCCAACTTCGATTATAGTTGTTGAAACTAATATTTTAAACTTATTATTCAAAAAATTTACTAATATTTTTTGTTTCTCACTATCGTCAATTTTACTATGAATTATACCAACTTGATTTGGAAAAATTTTTTTTAAATAATCAAATTTTTTAATTGCTGAAACATGATCAACCTTTTTTGACTCATCAATTAATGGACAAACCCAAAATATTTGATTGCCTATAGAAATATTTTTTTTAACAAAATTCAGAACTTCATCAATTTTATTTTCAATTTTACTATAAGTTAATATATCTTTTCTGTGATTGGGTTTTTCTCTTATTATAGAAACATCCATATCACCATAAATAGACATTGTTAAAGTTCTAGGTATTGGTGTTGCTGACATAAGAAGAATATCGCAATTTTTTCCTCCCTTATCAGATAATAGTTTTCTTTGCCTTACACCAAATTTATGTTGTTCATCTATTACTATAAAACCAAGATTTTTAAACAGAATTTTTTTTTGAAATATTGCATGTGTTCCAAATATAATATTAATTTTATTTTCTTTTAAATTTTCAGTTACAATTTTTCTTTTTTTGGTATCAATTTTATTAGATAAAATTTCTATATTAATATTTTTAGGAAAAATTCTTTTTGCTAAGTTATAATGTTGTGATGCTAAAATTTCCGTAGGAGCCATAAAAGCAACCTGATATCCAGCCTCAATTACATTTAAACAAGATAGTAAAGCAACTATTGTTTTTCCACTTCCAACATCACCTTGTAACAATCTAAACATTTTATTTTTCGAACCAACATCATTATTAATTTCATTTAAGGCGTTCATTTGGTCATTTGTTAATCGAAAATTCATTTTATTAATTATATTTTCATGTAATTTGTTAGTAAAAATTTTTTTATTTTTTTTAATCTTTTTAATTTTTTTCCTAATCTCAGAAAAAATTAATAAAGAAGATAAAATTTCATCAAAAGATAATCTTTTATAAAAATTGCTATTATATTTTCCAATGTTTTCTGGCATATGTAATTTCTTAATAGCCTCAGACCATGAAATATTTTTGAATTTTTTTAAAATTTTTTCGTCATGCCACTCATTTATGATAGGCAAGTTATTTAATATTTGATTTAAAATTTTATTGTACTTTTTTTCGTTTATACCCTCCGTCAAGGAATATTTGTTATGTACTCCTTTTATAAGTGACTCATTAGTTGAAACATATGTGGGGTTTGTTATTTGATATTTTTTTTTAAAAAAATTTATTTTTCCACTTATTGTAACTTGTTTATTTAAAGGAAGTATCTTTCTTATATACCCCTCATAACTATTAAAAAATATACAATCAAGTTTACCAGTTTCGTCTTCACACAAAACTCTATTTGGTAGGTTCCTTATTCTAGGAAAATTATATTTAACGGGAGTAATTTTAATTGTATGTATTTTTCCGATCTGTAATTCATTTATTTTACTTAAAATTGACCTGTCTGTAAAAGATTTAGGTAACCTCCACAATAAATCAAATATGTTATTAACTTTTTTTTTTTTTAAAATTTTAACGGTTTTATCGCCGATACCTTTTAATTTAGATAAATCTTCCATCAGAAATTTATAATTATTAGTATTTTTCACAATAAATATATTATATTAAAAATTATGAACTTTAGTAAGAAAGAACTTAAAAAAAAAATTCTTTATAGATCAAGCTATAGAGGTACTAAAGAAATGGATTTTTTAATGACATCATTTACAAATGAATATATAGATTCTTTAGACGACAATGATTTAGTTGATTTATCAAATTTATTGAATTTAGAAGATGAAAAACTTTACAGCCTTAATAAAGAAAAAAAAATTACAAAAGATATAGCAAACAATAAAGTTACAAACTTGTTTATATCTTTTAAATTAAAAAAATAGAAGTGGCGGAAGGACTGGGATTCGAACCCAGGAAAGAGTTGCCCCTTTGCCGGTTTTCAAGACCGGTGCTTTCAACCGCTCAGCCATCCTTCCATTTGCTAGTTTTTATAAGTAAAATTTTCAAATTCAACAACAAAATTAACTTTCTTTTATATTAAATCATTATAAAGGTACTCCTATTTATTAATTCATGAAACTTACAAAATTTTCTAAGGGAATAATTTCTTCTTCATCAGGTTCCTTTTTTTGGGGCTTTCTTGGTACAGTATATTTTCAATATATAAGTTTTATTGGTGTTTTTGAGATTGTAGCACATAGATCGTTTTGGACATGCGTAATATTACTTATAACCACAAGTTTATTTAAAAAATGGAAGTTATTTAAAAAATCTCTTTATAATAAAAAAAATATACTAGTTTTATTTATCACAAGTTTATTGATATTTGGAAATTGGTCTGTATGGATTTATGCAGTTTCAGCTAATAAAATTATAGATGCAAGTTTTGGATATTTTATTTTTCCAATAATTAGTGTTTTTTTTGGTTATCTTTTTTTAAACGAAAAATTAAACCTTAAGAGAATTATTTCTATATCTCTTGTTATTATTTCAACCATTTATTTATTTTTAAAATTTTCCTCATTACCATGGGTAGGATTTAGCGTTGCCATTCTCTGGAGCTTATATAACTTGCTTAGAAAAAAAATTAATGTCGAAACAGATATAGGCTTATTAATTGAAAGCCTTTTTATACTTCCAATTATTCTTGTTATTTTCTATTTAACTATATCAACAAATCAAAATAATTTTGTTTTTAGTGACATCGGATTAATGGGCATAATATTTCTTGCGGGTCCTATGACTGTGATTCCTTTATTTATGTATGTAAAGGGAGTTGAGTTAGCTGGTCTTGGTGCTTCGGGTATGGTTTTTTTCATTACTCCAACTGCTCAATTTTTGCTTGGTTTTTTTTATTTTAATGAGCCTTTTTCTAACGAAAAGTTCATTAGTTTCATTTTAATTTGGATTGCTGTATTTATTTATCTTAAAGATTTATATGAAAAAGATTTATAAAATTTTTATAACTATTTTTTTGATAATTCAAAGTTCTAATGCATTATCAAATGAACCTTCTTTTGATATATGGCTTAAATCATTTAAAAGTTATGCATTAAAAAATGGTATTTCAGAAAAAACTTTTGATTTATCAATGTCTAAAGTTAAATTTAATCCAAAAGTTATAGAATATGATCGTTTTCAACCCGAGTTCTATGAGGATACAAAAACCTATATAAAAAAGAGATCATCTGACAGTAAAGTCAAAAATGCTATTAAAATATATAAAAATAATAAAATTTTAATCGATGAAATTGAAAAAAAATTTTCAATAGAAAAAGAATTATTATTAGCCTTGATGGGTATCGAAACTAATTTTGGTAAATATTTAGGTAAAATGGATATATTGTCTTCTTTGGCAACTTTAAGTTTTGATAAAAGAAGAAGTGAGTTTTTTACAAGTGAGCTTATTACAATACTTCAATTAATTGAGTCTGGAATTATTGACTACAAAATTCTTTATGGTTCATGGGCAGGTGCCTTTGGAAATTTTCAATTCATGCCATCTACTATTAAAAATTATGCAATAGATTACGACAACAACAATGTAATTGAATTAAAAAAATCAAATGACTCATTTGCTTCAGCTGCAAATTATTTAAAAAAAATGGGATGGAAGAAAAATCAACCTTGTTTTAAAAAGGTTATACTTTCAAATAAAATACCTAAAAAATTTTTAAATACTTCTGCTAGAAATATTAAGAACAAAACCTCTATTAATAAAATTAAAAAATACTTAGTAAATTATAAAGATTATAACCTTGATAAAACTGATATTGTTGGAGTTATTACTCCTGATAAAGATATCATTCCAGATGCAGAGAATTTAAGTCCAGCTTATTTAGTATTTAGCAATTATGAATTAATTTTAAAGTGGAATCGATCTTTAAGATTTGCCTTAGCAGTATGTACGTTAAAGGAAAAAATATCAAATGAGTCGTAAATACTTATTAATATTAATTTTATTTTTTTTAAACTCATGTTCAATTAATGTAACAAATAAGAAAGTTACAGAAACCTTAAGTCTTACAGGTTTTAAAAATAATGGATTTACCTTAGTTTATGATGATAAACTTTATAAGAATGAAATAATATCTTCTAAAATGGATGATAGAGATTTATTGATTTTTCAAAAAAATTTAAATAAGGGGACAACAGTTAAAATCAAAAATAACATGAATAGCAAATCTATAATTGCAAAAGTTGGAAATAATGCCAATTATCCTACCTTTAATAATTCAGTAGTTAGCAAGAGAATTGCATCTGAGTTGGAGTTAGATTTAGATGAACCTTATGTAGAGATTTTAGAGATTTTAAATAATTCATCTTTTATTGCCAAAAAAGCTAAAACTTTCGACGAAGAAAAGAAAGTTGCTAATAAAGCTCCCATTGAGTCTATCAGTATAAACGACTTAAATTCAAATGAGCTCGTCCTTAAAAAGAATAAAAAAAAAAAATTCTCTTACATAATCAAAATTGCAGACTTTTATTTTTATGATTCTGCTAAACTTATGAAAAAGAGAATTAAAGATGAAACCAAAGTCGAAAAAATTAAGCTTAAAAGTCTTTCGGAAACAAATTATAGAGTTTTTTTAGGGCCGTTTAACAACTTAAATTCACTAAAAAAAGCATTTAATGATATAAGCTTATTAAATTTTGAAAATATAGAGATTATTAAAAATGATTAAAAGAATTTTCTACATTATTACAATTCTATCAACTCTAATTATTGTTAATAACGCTAGCGCTAAATTTGACATCAAAGCTAGTACAGCAATTCTTCAAGATTATTCTTCAGGTGAAATATTATTTGAAAAAGATGCTGATAGGGAAATTTATCCTGCTTCTATGACAAAAATTATGACATCAATAATAGCTTTCGAATTGATAGAAAAGGGTGATTTAAGTTTAGATGATAAATTCATAATTTCAGAAAATGCTTGGCGCTTGTCTCAATCAGGTTACTCGTCAATGTTTATAATGGTTAATGATGAAATATCTGTTGAGAATTTATTAAAAGGAATAATTATTGCCTCAGGAAACGACGCCTGTGTTGCGCTTGCCGAAGGTATAGCTGGTTCAGAAGAGCAATTTGCAATCCTTATGACTACTAAAGCTCAAGAAATTGGAATGATGAATACAAATTTTTCGAATGCTTCAGGAATAAATCATCCAGACAACTATTCAACTGTTAGAGATATTTTAATAATGTCTAGATATCTTATTGAGAATTATCCTAAATATTATGAATATTATAAAGATAAAGAATTTACATGGGATAGAACAGGAGGCGATCCAATTACGCAGGGAAATCGAAACCCACTTTTGTACAAAAAAATGGGTGTTGATGGAATTAAAACTGGTTATCTTGCTGTTGAAAAATATTCTTTAGCTTCATCAGTTATAAAAAAAAAACGTAGACTTATTGGCGTTGGAAGTGGTTTCAAAACCAAAAAAGATAGGTCTAGAGAGTCAGCTAAATTACTAAACTGGGGTCTCAATAACTTTGATTTAATTGAAATAACAAAAAAAAATGCAACTTTAACCGAACTAGATGTTTGGCTTGGTAACAAAAACAAAGTTAAAACCTATATAAAGGAAGATGTATATAAAACAATTCCTAAAGCTAGAAAAAAATATATTAAAATAATTGTTGAGTACAATGGTCCCATAGAGGCACCAATTAAAAAAGATGATGTTCTTGGTAAAATGAAAATTTTTTATAAGGATGAATTACTAAAGAAATATGATGTATTAGCTTCGGAGAATATAAAAAAAGTAAATATTTTTAGCAGAATAGTAAAATCAATTAATTATTTAATTTGGGGTGATGTATAAATACCCCATTATAGTTTTTGAAGGTATAGAAGGATCCGGAAAAACTCTTCATGTCAATCATGTTAGTAAGTACTTAAAAAGAAAAAAAATTAAGTTTATAAGGTTACGTGAGCCAGGTGGAAATATTAGTTCTGAAAAAATAAGAAAATTAATACTAAGCAATAAATCGAATTTTCATAAAATTACAGATCTACTTTTGTATCTAGCTGCAAGAAATGAAAATTTAGAGCAAACAATTAAAAAAAATTACGGTAAAAAGTTGATTTTAATAGATAGATTCATCGATTCAACGCTTGCCTATCAACACTACGGAATGGGTATAGATTATAAGTTTATTAATTTGTTAAATAATTTTCTAATAAAAAATATTAAAATAACTGTAACCTTTTTAAATTTGGTTAATGCTAAAAATTTGCGTATAAGGCTTTCTAAACGTAAAAATCTTAATCGATACGATAAATTGAAGTTTAAACTCTACAAAAAAATACAAAAGGGTTATATTAAAATATCTAAAAAAAAGAAAAATAAGTATGTGATAATTGACTCAAATAAACCAATATTAATTAATAAAAAGATAATTACAGAAGAAATAGACAAATTTATAAAATGAACACTAATCCAAAATATCAGAAAAGTTTATATGGTTTGAATTTTGATTTAAGTTCATTGGTAAAGCTTTACGAAAATAATATATTATCTAACAAAATATTGCTTTCTGGACCTAAAGGAATAGGCAAATCTACAATGGCATATCATTTTATAAACTATATTTTTTCAAAAGATGAAGTTTATTCCTACAATTTAAATGATTTTTTAATTAATCCAGAAAATAAATCTTATAAGTTAATAGAAAATCAATCGCATCCTAATCTTTTTAGTATTAATTTATTAGATGAAAAAAAAAGTATTGAAATTTCACAAATAAGAGAAATGTTGAAGTATGCTAATAAATCTAGTTTTAATAACAAGCCAAGATTTGTTTTAATTGATAATGTTGAAAATCTAAATATTAATTCACTTAATGCACTACTTAAGATTGTTGAGGAGCCAAATGAAAATCTTTTTTTTATATTAGTTCATGATAGTAGAAAAAAAATTTCACAAACTTTAATTTCCAGATGTGTTACTTTCAAATTAAACTTAACGTTTGAAAGTTCTATAGAAACAACAAATAAAATTTTGGGTAAAAATGTTTTTGATATTTTGAATGATGAAATAATTAATCATTATATTACTCCTGGAGAAAT
>CACDZF010000006.1 GCA_902557385.1 uncultured Pelagibacteraceae bacterium | reverse complement strand
AAAAAATATGTGAGATAGATATTTCAAAGTTTAATAGTGAAAATAAAAAATATACAACTCTTAAAAGATCGTTTTTAATTAAATTTCTTTTAAATAATATTCCAGCAGAAAAAATTAAAAATAATTTAGAACTGACTGGCATAGAACATGGAGAAAAAATTAAACTTTCATTTTCAAATAATTTGACAGAAGAATTTGATTATCTAGTAGTTTCTGATGGGGTTTTTTCAAAAACGAAATCAATTATTTTAGCAAAGGAAACCGGTCCAAAGTTTTTTAATTCGGTTGCCTTGAGAGGCAATATTAAAAATTTGGAAAATAACGATATTTCATTATATTTAGGCTCAAATTTTCATTTTGTAATATATCCAGTAAACCAAAATAAGGAATTTAATTTTATATCTATAATCAGAAAAAAACTTAGTAAAAACCAAACCTTAGATCAAAATCTTTTTGAAAGTAATGATTTTTTAAAATCTTTATGTAATGAAATATATCAGAAAACTTCAATGAATTTAAAAGACAAGATAGAAAATATTAAATCTTTTCCTATTTATGTAAGTGAAAAATTCGAGAATTTTAGTTATAAAAATATCTATTTTATAGGAGATGCATTATTTGCCTTCCCTCCCTCTTTTGCACAGGGAGCCTCGCAGTCTATAGAAGCTGGCAACGAAGTATTTGAAGAAATAAATAATAATACTAGCAATTATTATAAAAAAAGAGGTTTAAAAATTAAAGAAGTTAACTGGCGATCAAAATTCAATCATTTTGCTTTTCATCTTTCAAATCCTCTTATGATTTTATTAAGAAATTTAATTTTAAAAATATTGGTTAATAATAAAAATTTTTTAAATAACTATTTAGGTAAAATTTATAAGGGTTAATTGCTAGGTCTTAATCTTTGTCTTAATTCATCTATTGGCTTAAGAGAATTTCCGGATTTGTAATGCCAATATGTCCAGCCATTACAACTTTCAGCACCCAAGATTTTAGCAGCAATTTTATGAATAGAACCCTCAGATTGTTGGTATTTTATACTTCCATCTATCATAATTTTTGCGTTAATTTTTTCTTTTTGGTCATATATTTCCGTTCCTGGTTTGATGATACCCATCTCAACTAACGAACCAAAAGGAATTCTAGGTTTAGATCTGTTGTTTTGTAATGAGTCTAAATAGTTATCCTCTATTGGTTTTGTATTTTTAATTCTTTTATTCGAAGCCTCAAAGTAAGTTTTATCTTTCTCAATTCCACAGAAAATTCTACTAAGTTTTTTTGCAACTACAGCAGTGGTTCCAGAACCTGAAAATGGATCTAAAACAAAATCATTTTTATTTGTAGAAGCCAAAAGTATTCTATGAAGTAATGCTTCAGGTTTCTGAGTGGAGTGAACTTTCTTGCCTTTTTCTTTTAATCTTTCATTGCCACTGCAAATAGGCAAACTCCAAGTCGATCTCATTTGAAGGTCATCGTTTAAACATTTTAGAGACTGATAATTAAAAGTATATTTTGATTTTTCACTTTTCGATGCCCAGATTAAAGTTTCATGTGCATTAGTAAACCTTGTTCCTCTAAAATTTGGCATAGGATTATTTTTTTTCCAAATTACATCATTTAATATCCAGAAACCCAAATCTTGAATTTTTGCACCAACTCTAAAAATATTATGATAGCTACCTATAACCCAAATACTTCCATTTTTTTTTAAAATTCTTTTACATTCAGTAAGCCACTTAATTGTAAAATCATCATAAGTTTTAAAACTTTCAAATTTATCCCATTTATCATTAACTGCATCCACTTTAGATCTGTCAGGTCTAATTAATTTATTTTTTAATTGCAAATTGTAAGGAGGATCAGCAAACACAAGATCAAAAGTTTCATCAGGAATTTTTTTTAATTCCTTAAGGCTATCCCCATTGATAATCTTGTTTTTTAAATTTAAATTATTCATTTTATAAAAAACAATTAGACTCTAGCTTTGAGTCCCCGTCAACCTGAGATTGAATTAATTTGAGTCCTAATAGTTGTTCGAAATTTTATCGACTCAATATGTTGTGTACTGGTTTAAATGTTTTTCTGTGGTGTTTTGTTACTCCAAATTTTCGTATGGATTTTAAATGTTCATTTGTTCCATACCCAGCGTTTTTATCCCAATTGTAATTTTTATATTTTTTTGACATTTTGGTTATCAAACGATCTCTAGATACTTTTGCTATTATTGATGCAGCAGAAATTTCAGGTATTTTTTGATCACCTTTAATAATATTTTTCATCTTATAATTTTGTAATTTCGGAATTTTATTACCGTCTATTAATACTAATTTAGGTTTTTTTTTAAGTTTTTTAATAGCTCTTTTCATAGCCAATAAACTAGCATTTAAAATATTTAATTTTTCTATTTCAATAATTGAAGCAGATCCAACAGACCAAAAAGAATTTTTTTTAATGTATTTTTCTAAAATTTCACGCTTAGCTTTAGATAATTTTTTAGAGTCTTTAATTTTTTTTTTATTTATTTTGACATTTAATATAACCGCAGCAGCAAAAACAGGACCAATTAAACTACCTCTGCCAACTTCATCAACTCCCGCTATGAGTTTTTTCATTTAAAAACTAATACCTAATTCGTCTATTTTTTTTTTAATTTTTTTTAGATCTTCCCAAGAATATTTTTTTTGATCTGCTTGTCTCAACAAATATGCAGGATGAAAAGTTATCATTGTAAGGTAAGTTTTATTTTTAATAATTACTTCCTTCCAAATACCTCTTTCTTTTGAAATTTTAATCTTTGATCCAAGCAATGATTCCATGGCAGTACTTCCCATAAGAACTAATATTTTTGGATCAATTATTGAAATATGATCTCTTAAAAAATTGGAGTATTTGATAATTTCACTAGATTCTGGCTTTCTATTATTGGGAGGTCTAAAGTTTACAACATTCGTTATATAAACATTTTCTCTATTAATATTTATAGCCTTAAGCATCTTATTTAACAACACTCCTGCATCACCAACAAAAGGTTTTCCTAGCTCATCTTCTTTTTGACCAGGCCCTTCTCCAACAATCATTATAGGGCTATCATTATTACCATCAGCAAATACTATTTTTGATCCATGATTTTTTAATTCGCAATTTTCAATATTTTGAACTCTCTCTTTGAGCTTAATTAATTCTTCAGCTTTATTTAGAGTCAAAGGTTCGTTTTTTACCCTATTAATAGGATTATTGTCAAAAACACAATCTAAATCATAAGAATTAATTATTTCAGTGTTGATTATGTCATTTTGATTTAATATTTTTTTACTCATAAAATATATTTATGTTTACTAAAATTTATAGAACATTTCTTTTATTATTATTTTTAAATATTAACCCAGTATACTCCAAAATTTCAAATAATAACGATTTTAAAACAAAAAATTTATCTAGCTATTTTTCAGCACTTGTATCGTACGAAAATCAACAAAACAAAGAATCTCTAAAATTTTTTAATTCTTCTAAATCTTTAATTTATTCACACGAGCCATATCTGAAAAAATATATAAATTCTCTTGTACAAGATGGAAAAATTAAAAAAGCCTCACATCAACTGAAATTTGCATCTAATAGAAACAATTTAAATTTTTTTGAAGCCTATTTGATACTTTTTTTAGATGCAATTAAAAAAGAAGATCTTAGCAACAGTCAAAAATATTTAAAAAAATTAATAAACTATAAAAAAGATGGATCTTTTGAAGAAGTTATAATTCAGTCTTTAGAAGATTTTTTTTATGTGTTTGTAAATAAAAAAAAAAATTCAAGAAAAAACGAGCTTGGTGATCTAGGATTTATAAATTTAGTTTTTCAAAGCTGTTATTTAAAAGAAAATAAATCAGATACCTACTTTAAAAATTTACTTAATAAAACCCAACTAGATTATTCAAGATACATATTTTTTTATGTAAATTATTTGATTTCAGAGAGTAAATTCAATAAAGCTAAAGATATTACAAATAGTATAGACGTAATAAATAGCAATCTATTAACTTTGCAAACTAGAAATTGGATCGATACAGAACAATTTGGCAAAATTAGTTCAATATTTTCTTGTCAAAGTGAAACTGATATTTTAAGCGAATATTTTTATCTAATCGCAAGTCTATACTCTTCAGAAGAAAACTATAAAAAATCAAATTTTTATTTAAAAATATCTAACTTTTTAAACCCAAAATTTAAATTTAATTTAACATTAATTTCAGAAAATTTTTACATAAATGGTAAATATTCTCAAAGCAAGCTTATTATTAAAGATTTCAATGAGGAAGATGGGATTTATTATTGGTACAAAATAAAAAAAAATACCCAAATTATTTTAAAAGAAAGTGGAACAGCAAATTCTTCAAATTATTTAAAGTCAAATTTTGAAAAAATAAAAGACCCATCGGAAAAAATTCTTTTTGATATGGCAAATTTATCTAAACAATTTAAAAATTATGAAGAAGCTATTAGTTATTATAACAAACTTTTATCGAGACTAGATAAAAACTCAATAACTTATGCCGACGTTCTTTATAGAAGAGGGGGCGGATTTGAAAGACTAGGTAATTACATTAAATCAGATGAGGATCTTTTAAAATCTTTAGAAATTGATCCAGACGACGCATATGTATTAAATTATTTGGCTTACTCATGGTTAGAAAGAAATTATAAAATTGATGTTGCAATGGAAATGCTTGAAAAAGCATATGAGCAAGAACCAGAGGACGCTTTTATTATAGACTCGATAGGTTGGGCCCATTATCTTACTGGAAACTATTCTGAAGCTGAAAAGTTATTAAAAAAAGCAATACAAATTATGCCCGACGATCCAATAGTAAATGATCACTATGGAGATATTTTGTGGAAACTAGACAGGAAAATAGAAGCTCAATATTTTTGGAAAAATGTTTTAAGTTTAGATGATACTGAGCAAGAGATGAAAGATAAAGTTTATATTAAAATTTTGAAAGGATTAAAAAAAATATAATAAATGCAATTTAGTAAAATTAAATCACACGCAAAATTAAATCTTTCTTTACATGTAATAAAAAAAATACCAAAAAAACTTCATATCATTGAAAGCTTGATAACATTTGTAAATTTCTATGACGCAATATACATTAGGGAAATCCAAGCTTTAGAACATAAATTAAAGTTTCTTGGAGATTTTTCAAAAAATATAACTCAAAAAAATACTGTTAATAATTTACTAAATTTACTTGATAAAAAAAAGATTCTAAAAGGTAAAAAATTTGAAATTAAAATAATAAAAAATATTCCCCAAAAATCTGGCATGGGAGGAGGCTCTATGAATGCTTCAAGTATTATAAAATTTTTTTTAAAAAAAAAAATTATAAATCTGGATAAAAAAGATTTAAATAATATTATGAAAACTATCGGTTCGGATGTTCCTCTAGGCATGAACTTAAAAAATACTATTTTATCAAAAACAGGTAAATTGACTGTAAAAGAAAAAAAACTCGGGCTATATGCTTTGATCGTAAAGCCTAATTTTGGCTGTTCTACAAAAATTATTTATTCAAAAACAAAGGAACAAACTAAACCTAAGTATAACAATCCTAAAGTAAGTCTTTTCTCTATAAATAATATAATCAATTCAAATAATGATTTGGAAAAAGCTGCATTTAAATTAAATCCTAAACTAAAAAACCTAAAATTATTTTTATCTAGTTTGCCTAATACAATGTGTGTTAGAATGACAGGATCAGGATCATGCATAGTTGCATATTATCAGTCTAAAAAAAAAGCTTTAAAAGGACTTGGATTGCTTAAAAAGAAATATAAAAATTACTGGTGTATTGTATCTAAAACTGTATAAAATTTTTTTTTTATGTTATATGAATTTAATTTTGGGGCGTAGCCAAGTGGTAAGGCAGCGGTTTTTGGTACCGCCATTCCTAGGTTCGAATCCTAGCGCCCCAGCCAAATATGATAGAAATTTTAAATAAAATTTTTTTACGATCTAAAAATCTAGGAAATCTAAATGTAGAATTTCAAGAATTAAGAAAAAAAACTGGGATAGAATTACTTTTTAGAGCTGTGGAAAGCTATTCAGACGAAAGTGAAATCAGGTACGTGGGAGGTTGTGTAAGAAAGATTCTAAAAAATGAGAAGGTTAATGATATTGATCTTGCGACAAACTTAAATCCCGACCAAATAATGCAAGTTTGTAAGAAAAAAAATATTAAATTTTATGAAACTGGGTTAGAGCATGGAACTATTACAGCAATTATTAATGATTATAAATTCGAAATTACTTCCTTAAGGAAAGATTTAAAAACTGACGGAAGACATGCAGATGTTATTTTCACTAATGACTGGAAAGAAGACGCATCAAGAAGAGATTTTTCAATAAATTCAATTTATTCAGATTTGGAAGGCAACATATTTGATCCTTTTAATGGAAAGAAAGATCTTGAAGATGGAAAAATAAGTTTTATCGGAGATGCAGAAAAAAGAATAAAAGAAGATTATCTAAGAATTTTACGCTATATCAGGTTTTTTTTAAATTATAGCAAACATGACCACAACAGAGATATTACCAAGATTATAAAAAAGAACCTTGAGGGAGTTTCTAAAATTTCATCTGAAAGATTGCTTGATGAGTTTAAAAAATTATTTAATTCAGATGGATTTTTAAAATTAAATGAAGATGAATTTTGTTGCGAGATAATTATTTTAATATTTCCACAATTTAAAAATATTCATTTACTTAAAAATTTGCATAAATATGCAAAGGACAACATAAAAAATATAGATTTCATTTTTTTGATTTCTCTTTTGATAGCAGATGGAACAGATAATGCAGATTATTTTATTTATAAGTTTAATATTTCTAAAAAAGATCAAAAAAGAATTTTATTTTTAAACGAATATTTAAAAAATAAAAATAATGAAAAATTTAATACTAAAAATCTATGGAAAATTTTATATTTTAATGGAAAAGACTCCTTGTTAGATTTGATTAATTTTCATATTTTTAAATCAAAAAAAGTTGATAAAAAATTAGAAAACTTTTTAAATTTTTTTAAAGATAAAAAGGTACCCACATTGCCTTTGAAAGCAGCTACTTTAATGACAAAATATAATATTCCAGAAGGTAAAGAGTTAGGATTGAAATTAAAGCAAATTGAAAACAAGTGGGTTGATAATGATTTTAGAATTACAGAGAAAGAAGTTGAAAAAATTATAAGTACCTAAATATATTTAACATCTTTTATTTCAAAATTTTTGACTCCGGCTGGTGTTTTTATTTCTACTAAATCATTTTTATTTTTACCTATTAATCCTTTGCCTACTGGCGATTGAAAATAAATAAGTTTATTTTTTAAGTCAGCTTCATCCTTACCAACAATTTTATATTCAATTTTTTCACCATTATCTAAATTTTCTAAAAAAACAGTTGAACCAAAAATAATTTTCCCATCATTGTTCATTTTAGTTACATCAATTACGTTTGCTCTTGCTATAACATCATTAATTTGTTCTATTCTTCCTTCATTGTGTGATTGTTGTTCTTTTGCAGCGTGATACTCTGCATTTTCTTTGAGATCACCATGTGATCTTGCTTCAGCTATAGCAGAAACTATTTCTGGTCTTTTTTTTTCTTTTAAAAAAACTAATTCTTCTTTTAATTTTTCAAGACCTTGAACTGTAATTGGTTCTTTATCCATATCATTTCCATTTTGCTAAAGGAGGCAATGACATTAAAATTGCTTCAGTATTCCCACCTGTTTGTAATCCAAATTTCGTTCCTTTATCATATATTAAGTTAAACTCAACATATCTGCCTCTTTTTAAATATTGTAGTTCCTTTTGCTTTACGCTCCATTTTTTTTTGTATTTCTTTGATACAATTGTTTTAAAAATATTTTTAAAAGTTATTCCGACATCTCTTACAAATGCAAAATCTTTTTCCCAGTTTTTCTTCTTATAATCAAAAAAAATTCCACCTATACCTCTCATTTCTTTTCTATGAGGTAAATAAAAATATTGGTCGCACCATTTTTTATATTTTTTGTAGTAATTTTTATTATGAAAATCACAAGTTTTTTTAAGTTCCTTGTGAAACCATTTTTTTTCTTTCAAATCTTTTATGCAAGGAGTTACATCCATTCCTCCACCAAACCATCCAAATGAAGTATAAATATATCTAGTATTAAAATGCATTGCAGGTATATTGGGATTTTTCATATGCATTACAACCGATATTCCAGAAGCCCAAAAATTTCCATTTTTTTTTGTTCCTGGTATTTTTTTTCTTATATCTTTAGAAAACTTACCATTCACTTCTGAAAAATTTACTCCAACTTTTTCAAATATTTTTCCATTTTTTAGGATTCTATACTCACCACCACCTTCATTTTTTTTTGGATTCTTTTCCCACTTTCTAGATATAAATTTCGCTGATGAATTTTCTAATCGTTCAATCTCAAAACAAATGATATTTTGAAGTATTTTAAACCAATTCTTAGCGATTTTTTTTTTAACTTCTTTATCCATGATTTATGAATTTATTTTGTCTTAAATTTTCAGCTAAAACTATAGCAACGGATGAGGCTATATTTAAAGATCTTTTTTTCTTCATCATTGGTATTTTAAGTTTATTCTTAATTATTTCATGAATCTTTTTTGGCACCCCAGCACTTTCTCGGCCAAATAAAAGTGTATCATTTATTTTGAATTTGAAAGAATTGTACGATTTAGATGCTTTTGTAGTCAATAAAATAATCCTTTCTTTAGATTTAGCTTTTAAAAATTCGTCAACCCCAGAATAAAATTTTATCATTTTTTCGTCGATATAGTCCATCACTACTCTCTTAAACCTTTTGTCACTCAATAGAAATCCACATGGTTCAATGATTTCAAGATCAGCACCTAGACACGCACAAGTTCTAATAATAGCTGCTGTATTTTGAGGTATATCCGGTTCGTATAATGCTATTTTAGGCCTTAAATGGCTATTTTTGTGTGTCATTGTTTCTGTAGAAAAAATTCATTTTTATATTATATGAAAACATATATTAGATAAAAATAAATAAAAAAATTATAAATGTCTGAAAAGAAAAAAGTTCAAAGAAGAGATTTCATTTTTACAGCTTCTTATGCTCTTGGTGCAGTAGGAGTTGGAGCAGTAGTTTGGCCTCTTGTAGACCAGATGAATCCAGACAGATCAGTAAAAGCTCTAGCTAGTACAGAAGTTGACGTTAGTTCATTGGAGCCAGGCAAGTCAATTACAGTATTGTGGAGAGGAAAACCTGTATTTATTAAAAGGCGAACTGAAGAGGAAATAGCTGAGGCAAGAAATGTCAATATTAAAGATCTTCCACATCCAGAAAAAGACGAAGATAGAGCAAAAAATCCAGAATGGCTTGTTATGTTAGGAATATGTACACACCTTGGATGTGTTCCTCTGGGAGACAAAGGGGAATACAATGGATGGTTTTGTCCTTGTCATGGATCTCACTATGATACATCGGGCAGAATAAGAAAAGGTCCAGCCCCAACAAACATGGAAATTCCTAAATATGAATTTGTTAATAGCAACACAATTAAGATTGGTTAGAAAATAAAATATGAGTGATCACAATTATGTCCCATCGTCTAAATTAGGCAAGTGGTTTAATGATAGATTGCCTTTATTAACTTTAGCTGATCATTTAAAAGAATACCCAACACCAAAAAACTTAAATTATTGGTGGACATTTGGAGGCATCTTAACTTTTTGTTTGATGACACAAATAATTACAGGAATAGTTTTAGGAATGCATTATATAGCTCACGTTGACTTAGCTTTTGATAGCGTTGAACATATAATGAGAGATGTGAACTATGGTTGGTTAATTAGATATGTTCACGCAAATGGTGCATCAATGTTTTTTTTAGCAGTTTATATTCACATATTTAGATCTTTGTACTATGGATCTTACAAGTCGCCTAGAGAAGTCATATGGATTATAGGAATGATAATCTATTTATTAATGATGATGACTGCTTTTATGGGTTATGTTCTTCCATGGGGTCAAATGAGCTTTTGGGGAGCAACAGTAATAACAAATTTATTTAGTGCCGTTCCATTTTTTGGCGAAGGCATAACTAATTGGTTATGGGGAGGATATTCCGTAGATAACCCAACTTTGACGAGATTTTTTAGTTTACACTATCTTTTACCATTTATGATTTTGGGTTTAGTTGTATTACATATTTGGGCACTTCATGTCCCAGGAAATAATAATCCAATCGGAATTGATTTAAAAAAACCCTCTAAAGATACAGTTCCATTCCACCCGTATATAGTGATTAAAGATTTATTTGCTTTATTATTATTTTTGATTGTATTTGCTTTTTTTGTTTTTTATTCGCCAAATATTTTGGGACATTCAGATAATTATATTGAAGCCAACCCACTAGTTACTCCAGCACATATTGTGCCTGAATGGTACTTATTACCTTTCTATGCAATTTTACGATCTATACCTGATAAATTATTGGGAGTTATTGCAATGTTCGCATCAATTTTTATTTTAGTAATACTTCCTTGGCTTGATACATCAAAAATTAGATCAGCAATATTTAGACCTATATATAAACAGCTTTATTGGATACTAGTTTTAGATGTATTAATTCTAGGCTATATGGGAGCTATGCCAGCAGAGGGAATTTATTTATTAATTGCTAGAGTAGCAACTTTTTATTACTTTATTCATTTTTTAGTTATTCTACCACTCTTAGGGAAAAGAGAAAAAACATTAACTGTTCCTCTAAGCATCACTGAACCAGTTTTAGGAGGCTCACCAAATCCACAAATGGTCAAAAAAAGAGAGCTCGGCTAGGTTATGAAAAATATTATAAAATTATTTTTCTTAATTTTTTTGTCATCAATATTTTTGACTAAAGCATACTCTGCAGGTGAAAAGACAGATCTGTTAACAATTGATTGGAGCTTTAAAGGATTTTTCGGAAAGTTTGATAGAGGATCATTACAAAGAGGTTATCAGGTCTATACTGAAGTTTGTGCTTCATGTCATTCGATGAAATATCTTTCTTATAGAAATCTTGCAGAAGAAGGAGGACCTGAGTTTACACAAGAACAGGCAAAAGCGATTGCATCAAATTTTGAAGTAGAAGATGGCCCAAATAGTGATGGAGAGATGTTTACAAGGCCAGCAAAGTTATCTGATAAATTTGTTTTGCCCTATGCAAATATTGAGGAAGCGAAGGTCTCTAACGGAGGTGCTTATCCTCCAGATATGTCTGTACTAGTAAAAGCGAGATCAGGAGGTGCAGACTATATTTACTCTGTTCTACTAGGATATGAAGATCCTCCAGAAGGAATGATATTAGATGATGGAGTTTATTATAACAAGTACATGTATGGGAATAAAATTAAGATGCCAAAACAACTTTATGATGATCTAGTTACTTATAATGATGGAACGTTAGCAACCCCTGAACAGATGGCAAAAGATGTAGTAACATTCATGGCTTGGTCTGCAGAACCACATTTAGAGGCAAGACATAAAATTGGATTTAGAGCACTTATTTACTTATTTATTATTACTATACTAGTATATTTCAGTATGAAGAAAATTTGGTCACGTATTGAATCTGAAGTTTAATATATCGCCATCTTTAACAATATAATCTTTACCTTCAAGTCTCATTTTTCCATTTGTTTTTGAATTAAGCCAGCCTTGATTATTAACAAAATCATCATATGCAACTGTTTCTGCTCTTATAAATCCTTTTTCAAAATCAGTATGTATTTCTCCCGCTGCCTTTGGTGCAGTACAGTTTTTTTGAATTGTCCAAGCTCTAGTCTCTTCAGGTCCAGACGTGAAGTAAGTTTCTAATTCTAGAATTTTATATCCTTTTTGAATTAGAATATTTAAACCTGTTTCTTTTAGTCCAATCATTTTCATATAATTATTTTTTTCATCGCCAGATAGTTCGTTTATTTGATTTTCAATATCAGCTGAAATAATAATCGTGTTTTTACTTCCAAATTTGTCAATAAAAGTTTCTGTATATTTATTACCTTTTTCAATGCTTTTTTCATCAACGTTACATACAAAAATTTTTGGTTTAACTGCTAATAGACCACTAAGATTTAATGCTTTTTTATCAAAATTATTATTTAAAAAATCAATATTTTTATTATTATTTATACAATCTAAAGCCATTTCTAATATTTTAAGCTGTTCATTATCCATGTTTTTTTTATTTTTTTTGTCTAATCTTTTTTGAATAGAATCTAAATCTGCCAACATCATTTCTGTCTCAATAATTTCTAGGTCCCTAATAGGATTAACATCTGGGTTAACATTTTGGATATCGTTTGAGTCAAAACACCTAATCATATGAATTATTGCATCGACTTCTCTAATATGAGATAAAAATTTATTACCTAAACCTTCGCCTTTTGAGGCTCCTTTGACCAGTCCTGCTATATCTACGAAAGATATAGTGGTATTGATTTTTTTTTTTGAATTAGAAATTTTAGTTAATTTTTCAAGTCTAAAATCAGGAACTGGTACAATTCCTATGTTAGGATCGATTGTGCAAAATGGAAAATTTTCAGCTTGTGCCTTACTCGAATTTGTCAGTGCATTAAACAATGTTGATTTACCTACATTTGGCAATCCAACTATCCCGCACTTAAAACTCATTATTTGTTATTAACTGTGCTAGAAAAAAGATCTAGTTTTTTATCAATTAATATTTCTAGTGATCCAGTTATATTTTCTGTAATTTTTTTCAATTCATTAATTTCTTCTTCATCAAAATCTTTCAGTACATGATCTACAACATTAGATTTTAAATTAGGCTTACCAATTCCAATTCTTACTCTTGAATAATCTTTTCCTATAAATTTATCTATTGACTCAATCCCATTGTGTCCCGCACTAGATCCACCAAACTTCGCTTTTATTTTTCCAAAACCAATATCTAAATCATCGTGAAATACAATTACATTTTCGGCGTCTATTTTGAAATACTCAATCAACTCACGAATACATATACCTGAGTTATTCATAAAAGTTAAAGGTTTAATAGCATAAACTTTTTTACTATTAATATTACCAGTTGTAAGTAATCCTTTAAATTTTGGCTTTTGTTTTGATAGGCTAAATTTTTTATTTATAGCATCAATAATTTTGAAACCAATATTGTGTCTATTATTTTCGCTATCAGGCGTTGGATTTCCTAGACCTACAAATAAAAGCATAATTGTTTAGTTGTTTACTGAAATTTTCACTATTTTTTTTCTTTAGGAGCTTCTTTTTTTTCAGGAGCTTTTTTATCTCCATCTTTTTTTTCTTTATCAGTTTCCTTCTTATCACCTTCGGCTGCGGCTTTAGTTTCTCCATCAGTTCCCTCGGCACCTTCTGCTCCTTCTGCTCCTTCTGCGCCTTCAGCAGTTTCTTCTGCTGGTTTTTCTGGTTCTTTTATAATAGTTGGTGCTGCTAGTGTGGCAATCACAAAATCACGCCCTTGAATTGTGGGTGTAACATTTTCTGGCAACTTGATAGATGAGATTTTAAAACTATCACCTATATCTACACCATCTAAGTCTATAACTAATTCTGTTGGAATATTTTCAGTTGGACATTTTAGCTCAACTTTTCTTCTAACTATATTTAATACACCTCCTCTTTTTAGACCAGGTGATTTTTCATTATTAATAAATTTAACAGGGATTTCTAAAATTACTCTTGTTCCGTCAACAATTCTTAAAAAATCTAAATGGATTGGTTCATCTGTAATAATGTCATATTTTATTTCCCTAGGAAGTACTTTTTGATCTTTTCCATCAAGCTTAAGTGCCAATACATTTGACAAAAAGTTTTCTTTTTCTAATAAAATTTTAATTTCTTTCTTGGAAACAGAAACTTTTTGATTTTGATCTTTTCCACCATAAATTATTCCAGGAACTATGCCTTTTTTTCTTAACGCACCAAGCTCACCCTTGGTACTTGTATTCCTAATGGTTGCTTCAATTGAATTCATAAAAAAACAAAGCTTTATAACTTAATTAAAAAATAACTCAAGAAGATTATTTAAACAAGTCCGAAACAGATGTGGAATTAGATATTCGTTTGATTGCCTCAGCCATTAAGTTTGAAATTGATAGTACTTCAATATTTTTAGCTTTATTAGTTTTGCCTAAGTTATCTATAGTATCGGTAATTACTAATTTTTTTATTATTGATTTTTTAATTTTATTAATTGCATCACCACTTAAAACACCATGAGTTATATAAACATAAACTTCTTTTGCGCCTCTATCTTTCAATGCTTTTGCTGCATTAACAATTGTTCCGCCAGAATCAATTATATCGTCTACTAGAATACAAGTTTTGTCTTTAACATTTCCTATCACGTTCATTACTTGAGATTTTCCTGGAGCAGGTCTTCTTTTATCAACTATTGCTAAACCAACATCTAATAATTTTCCTAAAGCTCTCGCTCTCTCAGTCCCTCCAACATCTGGAGCCACACAAATAATATTTTTACTTTTAATATTTTTTCTAATATGTCTAGCAAAGATTGGAGTACCAAATAAGTTATCTACCGGTATATCAAAAAAACCTTGGATTTGACCAGCATGTAGATCAACCGTAACCACTCTGTCTGCTCCTGCCTTAGTTATCAAATTAGAAACTAATTTTGCAGATATCGAAGTTCTTGGAACTACTTTTCTATCTTGTCTAGCATATCCAAAATATGGAATTACCGCAGTAATATTTTTTGCAGAGGATCTTTTAAGAGCATCTATACATAATAATAATTCCATTAAATTATCATTGGCTGGAGAAGATACAGATTGGATTATGAAAATACTATTACCTCTTATGTTTTCATTTATTTCTACATAAATTTCTCCATCTGCAAATTTTCTAATGCTTGAGTTTATTAATTTTGATTTTAAATTTTTAGCAATTTTTTTGCTTAGGTTTTTATTACTATTTCCAGTTAGCAATTTCATTGAGATGTCCTAATTAATCATAATTATTGAAATATTTCTACCATAATCATTTTCTTTCTTATGTATAGCTCTTCTTGCGCTAAAAAAGTTATTTTTTGGATTGTAAGTATCCTTATTGATTATATCTATTTTTTTTAATCCCAGACTTTTCAATTGATAATAAACATACTTATTAAGGCCAAAATATGTTTTATTCTTATTTTTTTTAAAAAAAATTTCATTTTTTTTACTTTGATTTAAAAATTTATTTTTAAAATCTTTCTTAATTTCATAACTATTTTGAGATATACATGGTCCAATTGCAGCCACTAGATTTTTTGATTCGCTACCATTTTTTAAAAGAAACTTTATAACTTTTTTGATAATTCCTTTATAGGCTCCTTTCCACCCCGCATGAATTGCTGATATAATTTTGAGCTTATTATCATAAATAAGTATTGGTACGCAATCAGCGGTCAAAACACCGATAATTAGTTTTTTTTGATTTGTTATTAATGCATCTCCTATGAGTTTTTTATTATTTTTTTTATAATTTTCATTTAAAAAATGGAATTTACTACTGTGAACTTGATTTAATAAAAAAAGTTTTTCATAATTAAGACTAAGCTTTTGGCAAACAATTCTTAAATTTTGTTTTACATTTTTTTGGTAATCTGAAGAGCCTATTCCACAATTGAGGCTTTTATATATTCCTTTTGATTTACCACCTTTACTATCAAAGAATCCATGGCTTACTATTTTATATTTTGAGAGTTTTTTTGATTTTATCAATTATTAAATCCTATTTTAAATTTCATATTTTTTTTGGATATAAACATCACTTTGAACAATTTTCCCATTGTATTTTCATCCATTAGTTTCTTTAATCTTAAATATATATTTGCTTTTTTAGAAAAAGGTAAATTTTTTGAAATAATTTCTGCTCTTTCTAGTATGCCCAATTCCTGTAAAAATCTTTTTTGGCTTGTGATTCCATTAACTTTTAATCCAAATTTTTTTACGATTTTTTCAATCAATTTGAAATTTATATCGTAAGATATATCAGATTTACCAAAATTTTCTAAAACATTGCTTATCTTATGTTTTGATATGGACTTAAGAGTATTTTTCATTTTTTGGTCAGTATATCCATAGTCTATGATAAGTAGGCCACCAGTTTTGTTTTTGATAATTTTTGAAATAAATTTTAAGTATTTTATAGATAAGGGAGAATATTCAACGAAATTTTGTTTATTAGAAATTTCGAAACCAATTTTTTTTTCGAATTTTTTAATATTAATCAATTTATCTAAAAATACTGGTGCCTTAGATCTTGAATATTTTACATTTTTTTCATACCATTTATTTCCTTTTTTAACTAACTGTTTTATAGGCAATGCATCAAAAAATTCGTTAGCAATAAATATAGTCGGTGAATTTGATAAAAAACTTAAATCGTTTATCCAATTTATATTATAATTTTTTAATTTGTTTTTTTGTATTTTTTTCAAATAAAGACTTTTTTCTAAGATATTAATTTTACAAGAATTTTTAATTAATGGAAATTTTTCAAATGTTTTAATTATTTGAAAAATCATTTCTCCATTACCCGCGCCAAGTTCTACAAGGTTAAATTTTTTTGGAGATTTTAATTTTTTCCATAATAAAATTACCCAAATTGCAATCATCTCAGAAAATAATACCGAAATATTAGGAGACGTAATATAGTCACCATTTTTACCAAAGGGATTAGAATTCATGTAATAACCAGACTTTTTATTGTACAACGCTTCATCAATATATTTGTCTAGTGTGAGAATTTTATCTTTACTAAGTTGCATTATTTTTTTTTAAAAATAAATAAATTCCCAAAGCAAAGAAAATAGCGCTTACAACTTGCCCCATACTGAAATTAAAAATTATATATCCGATTTGTATATCTGGAACTCTAAAAAATTCAGCAAAAAACCTAAATAAAGAATATAAAATTAAAAAAATTGCAGAAATTGTACCTGGTTTAATAAATATTTTTTTTTTAAATATATAATTTAACAAAATAAACAATATTATACCCTCCAGTATTGCTTCGTAAACTTGTGAGGGATGTCTTGGAATATTATCTACAGCTAAAAATTTAACAGACCATAAAACATCTGTTTCTTTACCGTATAGTTCAGAATTAATGAAATTTGCTACTCTTCCAAAAAAAATACCAATAGGAGCAACTAAAGAAATTAAATCTAAAAATATATATGAATTTATTTTATGTTTTTTACTAAATAAAAAAACTGCGATAATTACACCTATCAAACCTCCATGAAAAGACATTCCTCCATTCCAAATCATTAAAATTTCAGAAACATTTTCCAAATAATATTTTAAATTATACAGCAATACATAACCTAATCTTCCGCCTATAATAATTCCAAAAATTATATAGACTATCAAGTCATCAAATAAATTAAGAATTTTTTTATCCTCAATTAATTTTTTTTTACAGTAGGTCCAACCTAAAACAATCCCCAAAATATAAGAGATCGAGTACCATTTAATTTGCAAAGAAAGAAAAGTGAATGCAACTGGGTCAAAATTGTTTATAAACATTTTAATTATATAAAATTAGAGTATATTAGATTTTTAAAGAATTGTATGTCAAAATCAAAATTTGTAATTGATAAATTAGCTAAATTATTTGAGCAAGGACTTGTATCATATAAAGATTTAAGCACAGAAATTTTAAATATTTTAAGATCAAAAAGAGACGAAATAATTTTTAAGATGAAAATAACCAGTAAAGAGGAAACAGAAGTACAAAATCGAAGAATCGAAATTTTAGAAAAAAAAATAGAAAAAATTGAAAAGACTATTAAAAGAAAATCTAGAAAGGTAAAAAAACTTTAACTCTTAGCCCTTTTGATGGTGATACATCTAACATTATATTTCCACCATGAGACCTAATTATATCTGATGCAATCGATAATCCAAGTCCAACACTCGATTTTGCATCTCCTCGACTTTTATTGATTTTATAAAACGGTTTAAATACATTTTCATATTCTTTTTTATCTATTCCCGGCCCATCATCATCTATAACTATAATGTTATGGTTGTTACTTTTGGAGAGTTGGATATGGATTTTATTTGCATACTTAACACTATTATCAATTAAATTATTAATACATCTTATTATTAAGTTTTTTCTACCATCCATAAATATATTTTCACTTATATCAGAAGTTATTTTTTTGTTTTCATATTTTTTAATAATATTAATTATTAAATTAGTTAAATTAAAATTTTCACTCTTTTCTAATGAACGAGAGCTAGCAAATTGCAAATATTCATTAAGCATTTTTTCCATCTCTTGGACATCATCTGATAATTTTTTTGAAACATCTTTGTCTTTAATTAATGCAAGTTGTAATTTTATTCTTGTTAGGGGCGTTCTAAGATCATGACTAATTCCAGATAACATTTCTGATCTTTGATTTAAATGTTTCATAATTCTTTTTCTCATTTTGTCGAATTCGTAACCTGCCTGTCTAATTTCTAAAGCACCAGATGGCCTAAATTCATCAACATCCTCACCTCTTCCAAATTTTGCAGATGCTTTAGCTAAGTTAATGATTGGTCTGGTCTGATTTTTTAAAAATATTAAAGCAATAATAATTAACAAAAATGCTGGAAGAGTTATCCATAAAGCAAAAATTCTTGCCGAGGAGTTCGTTACTCTATCTTTAGGAACAATAAATTGAAAATATCCATTTAAATATTTTATTTTTAAATCAATTAATTCTTGCATAGAAGTAGTATCAAACCAATGACTGGCAAATTGAGATTTAAGCTCTCTTCTTAAAGTTCTATCCATTGGGCTAAACCATCGTTCTAGGTCATCGTTTGGTAAAATTTTATGAGGAAAATATTTAACCTTTAAATTGTGAGCCTCTGAAAAAAGTTTTGTTAAAGAGTCTTTATTGTACTGTTCGTTATCATATGCATCTATAAAAAATTTAATTTCACCAACAAGTGCTCTTGTCATTCCTTTATTAGTTTTGATCCAAAGGCTGTCAAAAAAAACTACTGAGATAATTATTTGCAAGATAATAATTGGAGTCGCAACAATAAGTAAAGCTCTGTAAAATAATTGTTTAGGTAGTAAATTTTTTATAAATTTATTCAACCCATAAAACATAACCCGCTCCCCTAATTGTTTGAAGATATTTTGGATTTTTTGGATCAATTTCGATTTTTTTTCTTAACCTGGTTATTATTACATCTACTGATCTTTCTTTGTCAATGTCAATTAAGTTTCCAATAGACTCTCTAGTAAATGTTTCGCCAGGTGCATTGATCATTTTTTCAAGAATTATTTTTTCTGTATTGTTTATTTTAAATTCACTATTGTTTTTAATAATTATTAATTTATTTAAATCAATTTTAATATTATCAAATTCTACAAATCTTTTTTGATACTTATTTTTTGTTTTATTTAAAATATTTTTTATTCTTAATATGAGTTCTTTTGGTTCAAATGGTTTCGGCAAGTAATCATCCGCACCAACTTCCAGTCCCTCAATTCTTTCCTCTGCCTCACCTTTAGCTGTTAATAAAATAATAGGAGTATTAATTTTTTCTTTATTTTCTAATGTGAATTCCAATCCACTTTTACCAGGCATCATTACATCTAAAACAATTAAATCAAATTTTATGATAGAAATTTTTTCTTTAGCATCTTCAGCGCTGTCAGCGGTTGTAATTAAATAGTTATTCTCGTTTAAATACTGTTTAACTAAGTTTCTTATACCCTCATCATCATCAACAACTAGTATATGCGCATCAAATTTATTCATTAATTATTTTTTTTAAAACGTTATCAAAAAATAAAACTTCCTCTGATTTAGAATTTAAAAAAGCTTTATAAATCCTTTTTTTTTGAACAGAAAATATTTCATTAAACAGCTTTTGCCCTTTTTCATTTAATAAAACATGTTTTAGTCTGCTATCCCTTTTATCTTTTTCAAAAGAAATAACATCAAGTTTAATTAAATCTTTTAAAATTCTGTTTAAACTTTGCTTAGTAACTTTGAGTTTTTTTAAAAGTTCAGAAACTGTAATTCCTTCATATATTGATAAAAGGTGAATAACTTTATGATGAGCTATTCCTATTGAATGCTTTTCTAAAATTTTTTTTGCATCTCCGAAAGACTCCCTGTAGCCCATGAACAGTTTTTCAACAAATCCTTTTAATTGATCATCTTTTAAATATAAAAGTTCTTTCATAATTGGTAAGTTATATTGACATATTATAGATACAAAGATATTTTTTTAAAAAAAATAAATCTTTAATGATAACTTACGATAAAAGATCAGGTAAAATCTGGTATAATAATGAGCTGGTTGACTGGGGTGATGTTAAACTTCATGTTTTAAGTCACGGTTTACATTATGCTAGTTGTGTTTTTGAGGGAGAAAGAGTTTATGATGGAAGCATTTTTAAACTTGAAGAACATACATCAAGGTTTTTCTATTCAGCAAAAAGAATGGGCTTTCAAATACCTTATTCAGAGAAAGAAATAAATAATGCCTGCAATAAAATAATTTCAGTTCAAAATGTTCAAAATGGCTATGTTAGACCAGTTGCTTGGAGAGGCAGTGAGATGATGGCTATTTCTGCGCAGCAAACAAAAATTCATGTAGCAATAGCGACTTGGGAATGGGGATCTTATTTTGACCCTAAACTTAAAGTTGAAGGTATAAAATTAAATATTTCTAAATGGAGAAGACCTGCGCCAGATACGATACCTTGGGATACAAAAGCTTCAGGATTATATATGATTTGTACTTTATCTAAACATGAAGCTGAACAGCAAGGATTCACGGACTCACTGATGTTAGACCATGAAGGCAATGTTGCGGAAGCTACAGGAGCTAATATTTTTTTTAAAGATAGCGAAGGAAGTTTGCACACGCCTACGCCAGACTCTTTCTTAGATGGTATTACTAGAAGGACAGTAATTGAAATTGCAAAATCAAAAAAAATAAAGGTTATTGAAAGAAAAATATCACCTGATGAATTGTCAAAATTTGTTGGATGTTTTTTAACAGGAACAGCAGCTGAAGTAACCCCAGTTTCGTGTATTGATAAATATAAATTTAAAGTTTGTAATACAATTTTGGATTTAAATGAAAGCTATCAGGCATTAGTAAGAAAAAAAAAAGCAGCTTAATTTTTTTCGTCCTCAGATATTGCGTGATCTATCCCTTTTATTATATATTCATAGCCTGTGTACAAAGTTAAAAATGCAGAAAACCATAATAAAATTATTCCTATAGTTTGAGCATCATAATCTTGAAAATTTATTATTTTTTTCCCTGTTTCGCCTGTTAACAAAATTGCAATAGAAAACATTTGTAAGAAAGTTTTTAATTTTGCTAGATTTGAAACTGGCAGTTTAATCTGTCCTTTAGCCAAAAATTCTCTTAAACCAGATATTAAAATTTCTCTTGTTAAAATTATTATAGCTGCGATTACTTCGAAGTTTTTAATTGTTCCATCCATTACTAAAAGTATAAGTGCAGCAGCAACAATGATTTTGTCTGCTATTGGATCTAAAAGTTCGCCGAGCTTTGACTCTTCTTTAAACATTCTTGCTAACAATCCATCTAGAAAATCAGTGAATGAAGCTATAATAAATAGAGCAAAAGGAATTACATCTCCATAGAAGCCTGGAAGATAAAAAGAAAAAACAAAGATAGGAACAATTATTATTCTGCCAATAGTTAGTATATTTGGTATTTTTATTTTCATAATTATTCGTGAAAAAAATTATATATCTTTTTAGCAACTTTTTCTTCAACTCCCTCGACTGACTTAATTTCATCTAGGCTTGCAGATTCTACTGCTCGAGCTGACCCAAAGTGATTTAATAAGGCTCTTTTTCTTATAGATCCAATGCCATTAATTTGATCTAAAAGAGACCTGCTTAGTGCTTTTTTCCTTTTTGCTCTATGCGCGCTTATTGCAAATCTGTGAGCCTCATCTCTAAGTCTTTGAAGAAAGAAAAGGGTAGGGTCGTTTTTTTCAAAACCATACTCTTTTCCGTTGTGAAAAAATTTTTCATTCCCACTGTTTCTAAACTTGCCTTTAGCGATAGCAATTATAGGCATATCATATAGGCCTAATTCATTTATGGTTTCTCTAGCTGCAGAATATTGGCCTTTTCCACCATCTATTAATACTAAGTCTGGAAATGTTAGATAGTTATCTTTTTCTTGTATAGCTCTTTTAAATCTTCTATTTAGCACTTCTTTTATCATTCCATAATCATCTTTCTCATTTTTTTGTATTTTGATATTAAACTTTCTATATCTTTTTTTAATAAAACCCTCTTCACCATAAGTTATCAAAGCACCAACACTGTGACTCCCCTGAATATGACTGTTATCATAAACTTCAACCAAGTTAATATTTGTTTGCAAGTTGAATTTTTGGGAAACTTCCTCAAATAGATTTTTATTATTTTGGCTTTCATAAAGTTTTCTATTTAAACTATCTTTCGCATTATTTAGTGCCAAGTCTATGACTTTTAATTTAGATCCTTTTTTTGCAACAGAAATATTTATGTTTTTATTTTCTTTTTGAGATAATGTTTTTTCAATTAATAACCTTTCTTTTATTTGGTGACTTAAAATTATATTTTGTGGAACATTTTTATTTTCATAAAATTGCGCAATAAAAGAATTAATTATATTTTCTATACTTTCATCTGTATCATGTTTTGGAAAAAAGGCCTGATTTCCCCAGTTTTGTTTTGATCTATAAAAGAAAACTTGTATACATGTTTTTCCCGACTCTTTATAACCAGCGATAACGTCTGCCTCTACTAAATTTGCTTCATTAATTCTTTGAGACGACTGAATAATATTTAAAGATTTAATTCTATCTCTTAAGATTGTGGCTTTTTCAAAATCAAGCTCTTCGCTTGCCTTTTCCATTTGATTTGAAAGATTTTTTTGAATTTTTCTAGACTTTCCCGAAACAAACTCTATTGCGTCTTCTACAGTTTTTCTGTAGTCAGCTTCATTTACATTTCCAACGCAAGGACCCGAGCATCTTTTAATTTGATATAAAATACATGGCCTTTCGCGGTTTTTAAAAACTGTATCATCACAAACTCTCAATTGGAAAATTTTTTGGATCATTTTTATAGTCCAATTTGCAGACCCAGCTGATGCAAAAGGACCAAAAAAGAATCCATCTTTTGTTTTTTTACCTCTATGTTTAGTAATTTGAGGCCATTTATCTTTGCTGCCTATATAAATAAAAGGGAATGATTTATCGTCTCTTAAAAGAATATTAAATTTAGGTTTATATTTTTTGATTAAATTTGCTTCTAACAATAAGGCTTCGCTCTCATTTGATGTTGTGGTTATTTCAATCTTTTTTGTTTGAGATAGCATTCTTTCTGTCCTAATAATGTGATTTCTCTCTGTTACATAAGATTTTAATCTATTAGGCAGATTTTTTGCTTTTCCCACATATAAAATTTCATTTTTTTCATTCAGCATTCTATAAATACCTGGTAGTTTTGGTATTACGGGCAGTTCTTTTTTAATTACTTCTTTACCAAAATCAGATTTTTTCATGACTTCTTTTTTTAGAAATTTGAATTCCAACAGATGAACAGTCTTTTAAAATTTCCAATTTTTCGATTTTAAGAGTTATTTTGTCAATTCTTTTATCTTTAAATAATTCATCAAAAACGTCTTCCGCCAAGGTCTCTAAGAAATTATAATGTTTATTTTTAACTAATTTTTTAACCAATTTTACAATTTTGCCGTAGTTTACAATTGACTTTAAATCCCTGTCATTTGTGGGCTTTTTATCCTTATAATCTATTTCTAGATTAAATTTTACTTTTTGGGCTTTTTCTTTTTCAAATTCATAGTATCCAAGTTTTAAATCTAAAATTAATTCTTTAATTAAAACTTTTTTTTCATAATTAAATAAAGATTTACCTAGCTTAATAACTTTGAGATTGCTTTTTTTCATTCTTTTCCTCCCATTATATCAGGAGTTTGCCAGTTTAAACTCTGACCACTATCTATAGAAATTACTTGTCCTGTAATTGACCTATTCTTGATAAAAAATTCGACAGCATTACAAATTTCACTTACATCTACTTGTTTTTTTAATAGAGTTGCCAAATATTGTTTTTTAAAATGCTTATCTGATTGTCTTTTGTTTTTTAAAGTTGGACCAGGTGCAATACCATTTACACGTATATTTGGAGCTAAACTCATAGCACTAGTCTTTGTAAGAGTGAAAAGTCCAGTTTTACTAATTGTGTAAGAAAAGAAAAATGGTGTTAGTTTAAAAATTCTTTGATCAATAATGTTAATTATATTGTTATTTTTACCTCTAATATTTTTAGCAAATTCTTTAGATAGCAATGCTGGTGTTCTTAAATTAGTTCTTAAATGGCGTCCCCAGCTATTTGTGGTAAAATTTTCAATCTTGTCATTTTCGAATAATGAAGCGTTATTAATTAAGCAATCAAAATACTTCAATTTAGATTTAGCAAATTTTACTATTTTATTTAAATCTTTTTCTTTACTTAGGTCACCTTTGACCAGAAAAATTTTTGTTTGATTTTTTGATAGTTCATTTTTTAAATTTTCAGCTTTTTGCTTTGATTTATTGTAATGAATGATTATTTCTTTTCCAGGTCCAGATAATTTTTTAGCGATCGCTGCGCCAATCCGTGTTGCTCCACCTGTTATTATTATCTTTTTGGCTTCCATTTTTTATCTCTCTTTTGTTTGACCTTTGTTCCAGGCATCCCTAAAGTTGATCTGCCCTTTGGATATAATCTATTTTTGACATCGTACTGTCTTATTTTTGGATTTAAAGTTATTTCTAATTCTGTAGCCTCCAATTTTCTTATTTCGTCTCTAATTTTTGCTGCTTCCTCGAATTCTAGATTTGATGCAGCATCCTTCATTTTTTTATTTAATCCTTTTAAATGTTTTTTAAGATTACCCCCAATATTTGAATTTTCACTTACTTTTACATAATCCTTCTCATAAACACTTTCTAAAATATCACTAATTTCTTTCTTAACTGAAGTAGCGCTAATATTATTTTTTTTGTTATACTCTAATTGTATTTGCCTTCTTCTATTCGTCTCTTCAAGTGCTTTTTTAATACTTTTTGTTTCTTTGTCGGCATAAAGAATAACTCTTCCCTCTATATTTCTTGCAGCTCTTCCAATTGTTTGTATTAGTGAAGTTTCTGATCTTAAAAAACCTTCTTTGTCAGCATCTAATATTCCAACTAAAGAACATTCTGGAATATCAAGACCCTCTCTTAATAGATTAATTCCAACCAAAACATCAAAGACACCCATTCTAAGATCTCTCATAATTTCAATTCTTTCAAGTGTGTCTATATCAGAGTGAAGGTATCTTACTTTAATTCCATTTTCGTGAAGATACTCAGTTAAATCTTCTGCCATTTTTTTTGTAAGTGTTGTTACAAGAACTCTATGATTTTTTTCTACAACTTTTTTACATTCATACATAAGATCATCAACTTGATTTTTAGCTGGTCTTATTTCTACTTCTGGGTCTATTAAACCTGTAGGCCTGATAACTTGGTCTATAAATTTACCTTTTGTTTGCTCAAGTTCCCATGGTCCTGGAGTTGCAGAAACGAATATTGTTTGTGTCCTCATTAAGTCCCATTCTTCAAATTTTAGTGGCCTGTTATCCATACATGAAGGCAATCTGAAACCATACTCTGCAAGTGTACTTTTTCTAGACCTGTCTCCTTTAAACATTCCATTTAGCTGAGGAACTGTTACGTGACACTCATCTACAAAAATTAAAGTATTATCTGGAAAATATTCAAATAAAGTTGGTGGTGGTTCACCAGGTTTTCTTCCAGATAAAAATCTTGAGTAATTCTCAATTCCGGCACAAGATCCGGTTGCTTCAATCATCTCTAAATCGAATTTAGTTCTTTCCTCTAATCTTTGTGCCTCTAGTAGTTTATTTTCAGCTTTATGTTTTTTAAGTGTTAGCTCTAGTTCTTTTCTAATATTTATAATTGCTTGTTCAATTGTAGGTTTTGGTGTGATGTAATGACTGTTAGCATAAACTTTTACTAAATTTAAATCTCTAACTTGATCTCCAGTTAATGGATCAAATTCTTCGATTTTTTCAAGTTTATCTCCAAACAAACTTAATCGCCAAGCTCTGTCTTCTAAATGAGAAGGAAAAATTTCAAGATATTCTCCTCTAGCCCTAAAGGTCCCCCTATAAAAGTTCTGATCATTTCTTTTGTATTGAAGTGCAACTAAAGATTTAATTATTTGTTCTCTATTATAATCATAATTTTTTTGAAGCGTTAAAGTCATCTTGCTGTAAGCTTCAACAGATCCAAGTCCGTAAATACATGAAACACTAGCTACAATTAAAACGTCATCCCTTTCGAGCAAAGATCTAGTTGCAGAGTGTCTCATTCTATCAATTTGTTCATTAATAGAAGCCTCTTTTTCGATATAAGTATCTGATCTTGGAACATATGCTTCAGGTGTATAATAATCATAATAGGATACGAAATATTCAACTGCATTTTCTGGAAAAAAACTTTTCATTTCCCCGTAAAGCTGAGCCGCCAAAGTTTTATTAGGTGCTAATATTAAAGCGGGTCTATTTGTTTCTTCAATAATTTTAGCCATTGTAAAAGTTTTTCCAGATCCCGTGACTCCAAGAAGAACTTGATTAAACTCTCCTTTATTGGCACTTTGAACCAATTTTTTTATAGCCTCTGGCTGATCTCCAGCAGGTTTAAAATCAGATTTAATTTTGAATTTTTTACCACCCTCAAGTTTTCCACTAATTTTTGGATTTTTACTCTGAATATCTGTAATTAAATCTTGATAAGTATTTTCCATATATTAAACAACGTAGTAGAATAATTTTATATTTCAATGAGCATAATATCGGACAATTTAAAAAGGATTAAACCATCACCAACTATAGCTGTTACTCAAAAAGCCAGAGAATTGAGAGCAGCAGGGAAAGATGTGATTGGACTAGGAGCAGGAGAGCCAGATTTCGATACACCAAATAATATTAAGAATGCTGCCATAAAAGCAATTAGAGGAGGTGATACCAAATATACAGCAGTTGATGGAACGCCAGCTTTAAAAAAAGCAATAATTAGAAAATTTAAAAAAGAAAATAATTTGAGGTACTCAAACGAAGAAGTAACTGTAGGAACAGGTGGTAAGCAAGTTCTTTACAATGCATTCATGGCAACCCTAAATAGAGGAGATGAAGTAATTATTCCAGCACCTTTTTGGGTTTCTTATCCTGATATGGTTTTGCTAGCAGGCGGTAAACCAAAAATTGTTAAATGTAATGAGTCAGATAATTTTAAACTAACACCACAAAAATTAAGAAGAGCAATTTCTAAAAAAACAAAATGGCTAATATTAAATTCACCATCAAATCCTACAGGTGCAAGTTATACAAAAACAGAGATAAAAAAATTATCTCAAGTATTAATTAAATATAAGAAAATTCAAATTTTAAGTGATGATATTTATGAGCATATCACGTATGATAAAGATAAGTTTTTCACAATTGCTCAAATACCCAGTTTAAAAAACAGAACTCTTACCATGAATGGCGTAAGTAAATCTTATGCTATGACAGGATGGAGAATAGGTTATGCGGGAGGACCAAAAGAAATAATTAAAGCAATTCGTAAGGTTCAATCTCAATCAACTTCAAATCCATCTTCAGTAAGTCAAGCAGCAGCCGTTGAAGCTTTAAATGGAACTCAAAATTTTATAAAAGTAAGATCAAAAGAGTTTAAAAAAAGAAGAGATTTTGTAGTAAGAAGTTTAAACAAAATAAAAGGAATTAATTGTTTAACTCCTAATGGCGCTTTTTATGTCTTTCCAAGTTGCAAAAAATTATTAGGTAAAAAGACAAAACTAAAAACAGATAGTGAATTTGTTGAAAAGCTTTTAGAAAAGGCAAATGTAGCTGTCGTTCAAGGATCAGCTTTTGGTTCACCTGGTTATTTTAGAATTTCTTATGCCACATCAATGCAAAAGTTAAAAATAGCAATGGAGAGAATAAAATCTTTTTGCAATAATTTAGACTAAACCAAGTCTTACAACTGATTTAGCATTCTCAGATATACAACCTTTTGCAGGTTTAAATTTAAAACCTAATAACTCCTCAGCATAAGTTGTGTCAGTTTGCATTAAAATTCCTAGATCCGGTATCATTGTTTTAGCGCTCGAGTCTAAATAACTAATTAATTTAACCATAAAATTTGGCAGTTCTTTTTTGGGAAGCTTCTTTGCATACTCAGGCATTGCCTCAGCCATCAATTGAGATAATTCAACTAGTTTTTTTACTTCTTTACCAACAATTAACCTCCTTCCACCAACTTTGCTATTTCCAATGCAAGCAACATGTGCCTTTGCTATATCTTTTACGTCAGAAATTAAAACTGCAAATTTAGGTGCACCTGGAAATTTACCCTTCATAAATTGTCTTACATATTCGATTGATGTGCCACCTTTTTTATCCAATGCATCACCGAATACACCGCCTGGATTAATTGATGTTAATTTATTTTTTAATCCTTTGCTTTCCATAAAATCCCAAGCAGCTCTTTCAGCCTTTGTTTTCGATAAAAAATAATCACTCACACCCTCAATCCAATTAACATCAGTCCAATCATTTTCTCCAAATGAATAAGGATTACTTCTATTAGGCTTTCTAAACATTGCTACGATAGAGGAAGTTATAATTATTTGCTCTACATCAGCATTTAAACTAGCATTTAAAACCCTTAAAGTTCCATCTACTGCAACTGGTAATAAACTATCTCTATTATTTGAAACTTTCATAGGAAAAGGAGAAGCAATGTGCATTATATATTTACATCCTTTTGCTGCTTCATTCCATCCATCATCTTTTAAAAGATCTAATTCAATGAATGACAATTTATCTATAGAAGTATATTTACTTATAGTTTCTTTTGTTTGTGCTATTAAATTTTTGTTTCTAACCGTTCCTAAAACTTGATAACCTGAATTTAATAATTCTATCGCAGTATGTTTTGCAATCCATCCACTGACACCAGTTAATAAGACTTTATCACTCATAGTTTATTATTTAGCAGCAATGCCAAATTAAGAAAGGTTAATATTGGATTTCTGCTATGCATGTTTTGCTAATGAGATAAAAATTTTTCAGCTTCAAGTGCAGCCATACAACCCATGCCTGCTGCAGTAACAGCTTGTCTAAAAATTTTATCTTTTACGTCTCCTGCAGCAAATACACCAGGTACGTTTGTTTCTGTAGAATCTGGTTTTGTTGTTAAGTAACCTTCTTTATCCATATCTAATTGATCTTTAAATAAATTAGTTGCAGGATCGTGCCCGATTGCAATGAAAAGTCCATCTATTTTTAATTCTTCTAATTTATTAGTTTTTACATTTTTAATTTTTAAACCCTTTACATTTTTAGGTTCATTGTCTCCAATCACCTCTTCGACTACGCTGTCCCAAATTATTTCAATTTTTTGATTATCCATTAATTTTTTTTGAAGCATTTTTTCTGCTCTCAGCGAGTCTCTTCTGTGAATTAATTGAACCTTTGATGCAAACTTTGTAAGGAATATAGCCTCCTCGACAGCTGCGTTTCCCCCTCCAACAACAGCCACTGTTTTGTCTTTAAAGAAAAAACCGTCACATGTTGCACATGCAGAAACTCCAAAACCTCTAAATTTTTGTTCAGAGTCTATATTTAGCCATCTAGCTTGTGCTCCTGTTGAAATAATTATTGAATCTGCGGTATATTTTTGACCACCATCTCCAATAGCCTCAAAAGGTTTAGATTTTAAATTTACGGATGAGATTTGATCCTGAACCATCTCAGTTCCAACTGCTTCCGCCTGTTCCTTCATTTGTTCCATTAACCACGGACCTTGTATTACTTTCGCAAATCCTGGATAATTTTCAACATCAGTTGTGGTTGTTAATTGTCCTCCTGGCTCCATACCAGAAACCATTATAGGTTTTAACATTGCTCTTGCTGCATAAACAGCAGCAGTATATCCAGCTGGGCCAGATCCAATTATCAACACTTTTGTGTGTTTAGTTGGATTTTGATTCATATCAAAGCTATATAGTAATTTATGTCTAAATTAAAAGGTTTATTATTAACAGAAGGCATGCACGGAATGGTAAGCCAAGTTGAGGGGTTAGCTAAAGCTCTGAACTTAAATTTTATACACGAAAAAATTGAACTTAACAATTTTTGGAAATTTTTACCTCCAAAGATAACCCCGGTCAAAAGTTTTGTTTTTAAAAATAAAATCAATCAATATTTTAATATTGTAATTTCATGTGGTCGAAAAAGCGTTATTCCTTCACTATATTTAAAAAATAAATATAAAAGCAAAATTATCAATATTCATATTCAAGACCCAAAAGTATCTTTAAATAATTTTGATTTTGTTGTAGCACCAGAACACGACAGAATAACTGGATCAAATGTTTTAACTACCAAGGGCGCAATACATTATTTGACAAAAGATGAACTAGTTTTAAGTCAAAATTATCTTAAATCTAAAGTAGATCTAAAAAAAAAGATAGTTTCATTTATTATTGGAGGTCCAAACAAATATTATAGTTATAATGAAAGTGTAATTGATGGTATTTTTTCTAGAGTCAAGAAAAGCTTCATACAAAATAACTATCAGGCTATAATTATACCTTCAATGAGAACCCCCAAAAAAATTATTGAAATGGCTCAAAATTATTTTGATAACCATCAAATTGTAATTCCCAATGTAGATAAAAAAGCTTATTTATCTTCTTTACAGCTAGCAGATCATATTATCGTAACTTGCGACTCTACTTCGATGATTTCAGAAGCAGCCTTAACAGGCAAACCAATATATGTGGCACAAATGCCAGCTATCAAGAAAAATAATAGGTTTAAAGACTTTTTTGAATTATTTGAGAGCTTAAATATTATTAAAAGTCTTGGAACTTCAGTTGAGGATTGGAATTATGAAAAATTAGATGAAACTCAAAGAATATCAAGTTATATAAAAGATAAAATTGAAAAACATGATTTTTCTTAATTCAATATTAAATAAATCAAAAAAATCTGAAATCCCTTTTGAGCATTGGGAATATAATGATCCATTAACTGAAGATGCAATACAAGAGATAATAAAAGCAGATATCGCTGACGTTAATGAACATAATTTAAATTATGATGGAACAAGAGCAATTGATGGGGGGGCACCTGAATTTAGAAAAGGAATAGCCTCAGGCGGTAAGGCTATAAAATTTAGATGCTTTGTAACTAAAGAAAATGCTAAAAATTTCCCTAATTTGGTAAAATTTATTAAAGAATTACAATCAAAGAAAACTTACGAAACACTTTCCAAACTAATTAAAAAAGATTTATCCAATTCATATGTAAGAGTTGAAGTTATTTGCGATAGGAAAGGATTTTGGTTAAAACCTCATTGTGATATTGAAGAAAAAATATTATCGGGCCTAATATTTGTTAACAAATTAAATGAGTCTGAGGATTTAGGTACAGATTTATATAATGAAAAATTAGAAAAAATTAAAACTGTCCCATACAAAAATAATTATGGATACTTTTTTACAAGTGGACCAAATACTTGGCATGGTATGGAAAAAAAAGAAATAGTTAAAGAGAGACGATGTTTACAAATTAACTATGTAACATTTCCGACTGATTGGAAAGTAGACTAGCTAAATATCCTGGATAGAAGTTGTTGTAATGGGCAATGTTTTAAGAGATCTAATGCCTTTTAAACAAGCTTGTGCAGTAGACATATTTGTACAATAGGGTACTTTATTTATTAAAGTTGCTCTTCTTAAAGCGATTGCATCATTAAGTCGGTGTTCACTTTTTCCTCCCCCTGTATTAATTACTAAAGCAATTTTTTTTGAATTTAATACGTCAACTATATGCGGAGATCCTCCACTAACCTTATTTATTTTTTTGCATTTCATGCCATGTTTACGTATGAAGTTTGCAGTTCCTTCTGTCGCAGACAAAGTGAAATTTAATTTTAATAGTTGTTTTGCTAAATCAATACCTTCTTCTTTATGACTATTTTTTAAAGATATAAATGCCAACCCTTTAGTTGGCAATGAATTTGATGATGCTATTTGACTTTTGGCATACGCCAAACCAAAATCTTTATCCAGTCCCATAACCTCACCAGTAGATTTCATTTCAGGACCCAATAATACATCTACATTTGGAAATTTATTAAATGGAAAAACAGCTTCTTTAACTGCATACATATTTTTATTTTTATTTTTTAGATTAAATTTTGATAATTTTTCACCTGTCATTATTCTCGAGGCAATTTTAGCTAGAGAAATTCCTTTAGCTTTTGATACAAACGGAACTGTTCTACTGGCTCTTGGGTTAACTTCAATAATAAAAATTTTATCATTTTTTATTGCGTACTGAACATTCATAAAACCCACTACTTTTAATGCTAGTGCCAATTTTTTTGTTTGAATTTTAATCTCTTCAACTAAACTTTTTTTAATGGCGATTGGGGGCAAACAGCAAGCTGAATCACCCGAATGGATACCAGCTTCTTCAATATGCTGCATTATACCTGCTACAAAGACTTCTTTACCATCCGAAATAGCATCTACATCAACTTCCATTGCATTGTTAATGAATTTATCAATTAAAATTGGGTTATTTTCTCCAGCTCTAAATGCCTCTTCAACAAATTCTTTTAGTTGGCTTTTTTCATAGACTATTTCCATTGCTCTTCCACCTAATACGTAAGAAGGTCTAACCATTAACGGCAATCCAATTTTCGAAGCAATTTTAATCGCCTCATCATATGTTTTTGCAATTCCACTTTCTGCTTGTTTTAATTTTAATTTTGTTAAAAGATTTCTAAATCTATCTCTATCCTCAGCAAGGTCGATTGAAGAATATTGTGTTCCTATTATTGGCAATGAATTTTCGTGAAGAAATTTTGCTAGCTTTATAGGAGTTTGACCACCGAATTGAGCAATTATTCCGACTAAATTTCCATTCGATTGTTCTTTTAATATTATATTGTAAACATATTCTTCTATTAAAGGTTCAAAATAAAGTCTATCACTTGTGTCATAATCAGTAGAGACTGTTTCTGGATTACAATTTATCATTATAGTTTCAAAACCAGCATCCTTTAAAGCGTAGCTCGCTTGACAACAGCAATAATCAAATTCAATTCCTTGACCTATTCTATTGGGTCCACCACCTAAAATAATAATTTTCTTTTTTGAACTTGGATTAGCCTCGCATTCAGTTTTTATTGAAAAATTTCTTTGATATGTGGAATACATATAAGGTGTGAATGATTTAAATTCAGCTGCGCAAGTATCTACCTTTTTGTAGACAGGGAAAACTTTCAGTGCCATTCTTTTTTGTTTAATTATTTTTTCACTTGTTGAAGAAAGTTCTGATATTTTTTTATCTGAAAAACCTATAGATTTTAACCTATTAAAATCTTCAAAGTTTTTTGGCACCCCGTCTTTTTTAATCTTATTTTCTTCTTCTACAATTTCTTTTATTTGATCTAAAAACCATGGATCAATACCAGATAGTTTTCGGATTTTTTTTAAGTTTATTTTTTTTCTTATAGCTTCTGCAACTAAAAGTAATTTATTTGGAATATTTATTTTTAGTTTTTTTTCAATTTCTTTTTTGTTGAGATTAAAAATTCTATCTAAACCCGATAGGCCGATTTCTAGAGATGATAATGCTTTTTGAAGAGATTCTTTGAAGTTTCTTCCAATTGCCATCGCTTCTCCTACAGATTTCATTGATGTCCCCAAAATAGCAGGGGATTGAGAAAATTTTTCAAAAGTAAACCTGGGAATTTTTGTTACTACGTAATCAATTGTTGGCTCAAAAGATGCAGGAGTTGTTTTGGTTATTTCATTTTTTAATTCATCAAGTGTGTATCCTATGGCTAACTTTGCTGCAACTTTTGCAATAGGAAAACCCGTTGCTTTAGATGCTAAGGCTGATGATCTTGAAACTCTTGGGTTCATCTCTATTATAACCATTCTTCCGTTTTTCGGATTTATTGCAAACTGGACGTTTGATCCACCAGTTTCAACACCAATTTTTCTTAAACATGCTATAGATGCATTTCTCATTACTTGATATTCTTTATCTGTGAGCGTCAAGGCCGGAGCAATTGTAATGGAGTCACCTGTATGAATGCCCATTGGGTCCACATTTTCTATTGAACATATTATTATACAATTATCATTTTTATCTCTAACAACTTCCATTTCAAATTCTTTCCACCCTTCGAGACATTCTTCTATTAAAACTTGACTGACTGGGGACTCCTGCAAACCATTTTTTACTATTTTAAAAAAATCATTTCTATTTTTTGCAATACCACCTCCAAGTCCGCCTAAAGTAAATGCTGGTCTAATTATTGCAGGTAATCCAATTTTTTTTAAAGCTATATTTGCATCCTTATATTTTCTTATAATTTTTGATTTAGGAAGATCTAAACCAATATCTAGCATATTTTTTCTAAACTTTTTTCTATCTTCTGCGTTTTCGATAGCTCTGGATTTTGCTCCAATAAGTTCAATTTTGTATTTTTTTAAAACACCTTTTTTTTCAGCTTCCATTGCTAAGTTTAGCGCTGTTTGACCCCCCATTGTTGGTAAAATTGCGTCGGGTTTTTCTTTTTGAATAATTTTTTCTAAAATCTCTAAAGTAATAGGCTCTATATAGGTTTTATCAGCGACATTAGGGTCAGTCATAATTGTTGCTGGATTAGAATTAATTAAAATAACCTTGTAACCTTCATCTTTAAGAGCTTTACAAGCTTGTGTTCCTGAATAATCAAACTCACATGCTTGACCAATTACTATAGGTCCTGCACCAACAACTAAAATTTTTTTAAGATCTTTTCTTTTTGGCATTTTTTTTCATATTATTAATAAATTCTTGAAACAAATAAACACTGTCTTGAGGACCAGGGTTAGACTCGGGATGATATTGAACTGAGAATACAGGTTTGTTTTTTAATCTAATTCCCTCAATACTGTTATCAAATAAAGAAGTATGAGTTATTTGAATATTTTTTGGTAAGCTTTCTCTAATAATTTCAAAACCGTGATTCTGGCTTGTAATTTCAACTTTATTTTCATTTAAATTTTTTACAGGATGATTTGCTCCTCTGTGGCCAAGTTTCATTTTTTTTGTTTTTGCACCAAGTGCTAAACCTAATATTTGATGACCTAGGCATATTCCAAAAACAGGTAAATCTTTTTTTTATTAGTTCTTTGATTATTCCAATAGCATATTTTCCTGTTGCTGCAGGGTCTCCTGGTCCGTTAGATAAAAAAACACCATTTGGTTTTAGTTTTAATATTTTTTCAACACTTGTTTTACACGAGACAATATTAACTTTGCAATTAAAATCTGAAAAATATCTTAAAATATTTTTTTTTATTCCATAATCTATAGCAACAACATTAAGTGATTTTGTATTGTTTCTTATATATCCGCTTTCTTTTTTCCAAGTTTTAAAACCTTTCCACATATAATTTTTTTTTGTTGTTACTTTTTCTGCTAGATCTAAGTTTTTTAAACCACTCCATTTTGTAGTTAAATTTATTAATTTATTAATGTTAAATTTTCCATTTTTTGATAAAGAAATTGTTCCTTTAGGAGCGCCTTTATCTCTAATGAAATTAGTTAAACTTCTAGTATCTAACCCTGTTATTCCAACAACTTTATTTTTTTTAAGCCACCAATCTAGATTTGCTAAAGATCTATAATTTGACGGATTTGTAATATCAGAATTAAAAATAACTCCTTTTGTCCAAATTTTATCAGACTCGTGATCTTCCTTGTTGGTACCCACGTTTCCTATATGAGGAAAGGTAAAATTTATTATCTGTTCTGCATAAGAAGGATCAGAAATAATTTCTTGGTAACCAGTTAACGAAGTATTAAAACATACCTCTCCAGTTGCTGTACCTAGGTAACCTATACCAATACCTTTAAAGACTTTTCTATTTTCAAGAACTAAAACGCCTGTGTGAATCCTAGAGATTTTTTTTGAGTTATTTTTTTTTGCTTTTTTCTTCAATTACAACTCATGAGTTAAAGGTTAATACAATAAAACCTTAATTACCGCAACGATCTAATGTGGAAAAATTAAAAAATTTTCTTTTGAACAACAATGTCTTTAAAGTAGATTAAAAAAATGTCTTTAAAAGAAAAAATCAATAATAATTATCAAAACTCTCTTAAAACCAAAGACAAAGCAGAGATATCAACCTATAGGTTAATATTATCAGCAATAAAAGATATTGACATTGCTAATCGTTCCGGGCCAAACAAGAAGGAGACAGATGACTCGGATATTAAAAAGCTATTAAAAAAAATGATAAAGCAGAGAGTTGAATCGATAGATATTTATAAAAAAAATAATAGACAAGATTTATTAGAAGTAGAGCAAAAAGAGTATGATATTTTATCTAGCTTTTTGCCTAAACAATTAACAGATGAGGAGACAAAAAAGATTTGTTCTGACTTAGTTAATGCTTTAGGCGCAAATTCAATAAAAGATATGGGCAAAGTAATGGGTGAACTTAAAAAAAATTATTCGGATAATTTAGATTTTGCTAAAGCAGGCACTTTGCTTAAAGAGTTATTAAATAAATAGTTATGAAATATCCAAAAGAGTATTTAGATGAAATTAAGACACGTTTAAAAGTTTCAACAGTTGTATCAAGAACTATAAATTTAAAAAAAAGAGGAAAAGAATTTGTAGGTCTTTCTCCTTTTAAGACTGAAAAAACACCTTCCTTTACAGTTAATGATGAAAAAGAATTTTATCATTGTTTTGCAACTTCAGAACACGGCAACATATTTGATTTTATAATGAAAACTCAAAACCTTAAGTTTGGCGAGGCTGTAAAATTTTTGGCTAATTTAGCTGGCATGCAACCTTATACATTTTCTAAACAGGACGAAGAAAGGGAAAAACAATGGAAAGAATATAGTTCAATTTATAATCAATATGTGGAATTTTATCATGAAGAAATTTTAAAAAATGAAGAAGCTGTTATCGCTCGTGAATATTTAAAAAAAAGAAATCTTTCTAAAGAAGAAGTTAAAAAATTTAAAATCGGTTATGTTAAAAAAAATCCAATATTTTATGAAAAACTTCGAAATCAATTTAGCGAAAAAATTTTAACAGATAGTGGCCTTTTTTATTTTGACGAAAAAAAAAAAATATTCGTAGAGAGATTTAGAAACAGAATAATTTTTCCTATCAACAATATTTCTGGCTCCCCAATTGGAATTGGGGGAAGAACCTTTCAAGATAATAACTATCTAGCGAAATATATAAATTCTCCAGAAACTCCTTTCTTTAAAAAGGGATCTAATTTGTACAATTTAGATTTAGCAAGGAAATTATCAAATAAAATAGATCATGTTTATTTAGTTGAAGGCTATATGGATGTGATTGGATTAAGTAAAAATGGAATCGAAAATGTCGTTGCAAATTTAGGAACCTCTCTTACAGAAAAACAAATATTAGTTTTGAATCAGTTTTTTGACGATATAATAATTTGTTTTGATGGAGATGAAAGTGGTTATAAGGCAGCTTTAAGAGCAGCAGAGAATTCTATAAAAGAATTAAAACCAGAAAAAAAAATTTCTTTTTTATTTTTACCCGAGAAAGAAGATCCAGATAGTTTTGTTAATAAAAATGGTATGGAAGCTTTTACAAAATTTTCAAAAGAAACTAAAGTTCCAATACATAAATTCATTTTTAATCATTATATTAAAAAAACCAATAACGATCCATCTTCAATGGCTATTTTTGAAAAAACATTGAGAAGTATTGCCAGCACTATAAAAGATAATTTTATTAAAAAATATATTCTAGAATATTTTTTAGAACAAATTTCTTTGTTAACTCCTCATTCCAACTCTAAAAAGAAAAAATTTTATAGTAGAAATGAAAAATCTTTAAAAACTACCCAGAAATATTTTAATGAAACTCAATCTTTGAGCCCAATTGAATTAAAAGAATTCTCACTTTTATATATTGTATTAAATAACATAAATATTTTTCAAGAAAATACACACTTGATTGAAAATATTAGATTTTTTACTAATGAAAATAAACTTGTTTTAGAAAAGGTTTTAAAAGAATTAAAAATCAAGAATAATTTAAAATTAGATGATTTATTAATTGATAGTCAATTGATAGATAAAATTTTTAAATTTGCATCTATTAAACATATTTTAAATAACAATAAGAATGATGAGCAAAAAGTACTGGAACTTCTAGAAGAGATTAAAAGAGATCTTAAGAATTATGAATTAGAATACAGGATAGAAGAACTAGAATCGAAATTTTCAAAAGATCTAAGCGAAAGCACCTTTAATGAAATAAGGGAACTGAAAAAATTACAAAATATCAACTAAATCATTCAAATTAAACGTAGATTTTTGTAAAATTCTCATTATATAAGTCTTCCAGACTTTTTTATTTATTGTGGAAAGAATTATAACAAAATCATTTGCAAGATTAATGGGCAGAGGTGTCCATAGAGGTTTTATTACTCATGAAGAACTTAATAAATCTTTAGGGAAAAGAAACCTTTCTGGCGAAAACCTCGAAAAAGCTTTCCTACATATACTTGATGAAAAAATAAGTTTAGTAGAAAAAAAATCTGATTTTAAAGTTTTAAGAAAGAAAGAAAGCTCTTCAAAAGAAGAAGGCAAGACAATTGAGAAGAGTGATGACCCAATAAGAATGTATCTCAGAGAGATGGGTGGAGTGGAATTACTTTCGAGGGAAGGTGAAATCGCAATAGCAAAAAGGATAGAGGCAGGAAAAGATGTTATGTTAAACGCATTGTCTCAAAGTCCAATAACCGCTCAGCAATTTTACGAATGGGATACAAAACTTCAAAATGATGAAATTTTAGTTAGAGAAATAATTGATATAGACACAAATTATATGGAAGATGAAACAAATAATTCATCTCCAAAACAAAAAGGTTCAGACGAGGAAGATAAAAAGAAATTAGATGAAAACAACAATGAAAGCGGAGATGAAACTGAAGATGAGTTTAATCCAACTCTTGCCGCAATGGAGTCTGAAATCAAACCGAAAGTTTTAAAAACTGTAAATATTTTAACAAGAGATTACGCAAAGTTAATAAAATATCAAAAAGAGAAACTAGATTGTGTTTTAAAATCAATTAACTTTTCTCCTTCAAAAGAAAAAAATTATCAAAAAATTGTTAGTGATATACTTGAAAATATAAAATCACTTCAATTATCACCTTCTATCCTTGAAGAATTGGTACAAAAACATTACATCGAAAACAAAAAAATTATTTCTCTAGAAGGAAATTTATTAAGGCTAGCCTTAGAAAGTAAGATCCAAAGAAATGAGTTTATCAAGTTTTATGTTGGAAATGAAATTAATCCTAACCTAAAATCTTTTCTTGATACAAACCAAACATGGAAAAATTTTTTTCAAAAAAATAAGAGCGAATTCAAAAATATTAGAGACAGGCTAGTTGAAATAAGTCATAAGCTTGGAATTTCAGTAACTGATTTTAAAAAACTTGTAAGCAGAGTCCAAAAAGGAGAGAAAGAGTCTAGAATTGCAAAAAAAGAAATGGTTGAAGCTAATTTAAGGTTAGTAATTTCTATTGCAAAAAAATATACAAATAGAGGTTTACAATTTTTAGATCTTATTCAAGAAGGCAATATAGGCCTTATGAAAGCAGTGGATAAGTTTGAGTATAGACGAGGATATAAGTTTTCAACTTATGCAACTTGGTGGATCAGACAGGCAATAACAAGATCAATAGCTGACCAGGCAAGAACAATTAGAATTCCTGTCCATATGATAGAAACAATAAATAAAATAGTTAGAACTCAAAGATTAATTTTAAGTGAATTTGGTAGAGAAGCTACACCAGAAGAATTAGCTAAAAAGTTAAGAATGCCCTTAGAAAAAGTTCGAAAAGTTTTAAAAATTTCTAAAGAGCCAGTTTCTTTAGAAAAACCAGTTGGTGACGAGGAAGATAGTAGTTTGGGAGATTTTATAGAAGACACAAAAGCTCTAGCACCTTTAGAGCAGGCAATTAAAGCAAACTTAAGCGAGGCAACAACAAAAATATTATCTACTTTAACACCTAGAGAGGAAAGAGTATTAAGAATGAGATTTGGCGTAGGAATGAACACCGATCATACTTTGGAAGAAGTTGGATTGCAGTTTTCAGTCACTAGAGAAAGAATAAGACAAATAGAAGCTAAAGCTCTTAGAAAATTAAAACATCCAAGTAGATCAAAGCAGCTAAAGAGTTTCTTGGAAAGTTAATTGGGCCGTTAGCTCAATAGTAGAGTACTGCATTGACATTGCAGGGGTAGTTGGAGCGTAACCAACACGGCCCACCATAAAAAATTTATCTTGAATTGATTAGTGTTAAAATATGTTATAAATAAATATTTAATTTTGGGCCTGTAGCTCAGTTGGTTAGAGCAGTACACTCATAATGTATTGGTCCCAGGTTCGAGTCCTGGCGGGCCCACCAAATCTACTTATTTATAAATTCTTTTAAACTAGCGAAGAGTGCATTTATATCTCCATCATTACTTTGAATAATTGAGTTAAACTCTTCTTTTTGAGTTCTTGCGAGACTAAGACCTTCTATTATTAAATCTCTAATCAGAGGTTTCTCTGGATTTTTTGTATAAATTCTCCAATCTATTTTAACCTCAGGTCTTTCGTCGGTGCCAACCAATGTACTGGATACGATTGTATATTTTTCACTTATTTTTTCCTGTGAATTTACGTCAATTTTAGGATTTGAATATTCAGCTAATCTACTTGAAAAACTCTTTAGAAAATATTTGTTGAAAAGTTGAGAGTATTCTTTTTTTTGCTGATCACTTAATGTTTTTCTATGTTTTCCAAGCGTGTAAAAACCTATTCCTTTAATATCAACAGTTTCTAATGCTACTTCTTTTAGTTTTTCAATTTTTTCTTCTTTAGTAATATCATTACTTAGTATGGTGGAAGCTCTATTGACTGTTGATTGAACAAAAATATTTGGTTCTATAGAATATGAATGTTTTGATAGACCAATAAATAAAAGTATAATAGTTAATAAATATATTTTTCTTTTAAAATACATTGATTTTTAAGAATTAATCTGAGCTTACTTCATCCCAGTCACTATCGTCCTGGGTTTCGGTTGTTTGATTTGAATTTAATATTTTTTTCTGTCTATCTTGCAGATATAAACTTTTTACAGAAGCATAAAAGTCCATTGAGTTTTCTTCTAAATTATCTATTGCTTCTAAATTTTTTGCTCTAAAGTCAACTCCTCCTGCTCCTCTGCTTATATAATAATCTGAGTCTTTAAAATATTGAGTGTCATTTCTCACTGTAACGTTGTACCAAGGATCACCTCCAACAATTCCACCTATAATTCCCACAGTATCTCTTGCAGTAGTGGATCCTAAAACTGGCAAAACTAAATAACATCCTGGTCCAGCTCCCATTACACCTAAAGTTTGTCCATAATCCTCTTTTTCATATTTTTCAAATCCCATGCTCGATGCCACATCAAACATTCCTAATATTCCAAGTATAGAATTAATACCTAGTCTTGCAAAATTTGTTCCTGCTTTTGCGAAGTCTCCTTGAAGAGCATTATTTGGTATTGTTACCAGGTTTGAAAGGTTATTAAGAAAGTTGCTAGTTATAGTTCTTAATCCATTTGGAAGTTTTCTGTAACCTAATGCAATTGGTCTTAAAATAGCCTTATCTAAACCCTGATTAAATTTAAAACTTGCTCTATTAAAGCCTTCTGAGCAATCTTTAACATTTGATGGATCATTATTGGTTGCATTTGCAGTAAATCCCATGCAAAGAGCTAGCAAAGATATAATCAAAATTTTTTTCATTTTTTTGAACTATGTGTATAATAACATATTTTCTAAATCAAATTTAGTGATTAATAATTATGCCTTTAAAAGCAACAATAAACTACTCTCCTAATTTTAATATAAAAAAAAGACCGAAAAAAAGTATTAAATTTTTAATTTATCACTACACAGGCATGAAAAGCGAGACAGCATCAATAAAAAAGTTAACCAATATTCAATCTGAAGTTGCAAGTCATTATTTGATTAAAAAAAATGGAGAGATAGTTATTTTTGTACCTGATTCTTATGTAGCTTGGCATGCGGGAGTTTCTGCTTGGAAAAAATATAAGTTTTTAAATCAAAATTCTATTGGAATAGAAATAAGTAACCCAGGCCATCAGTTTGGTTATAAAAAGTTTTCATTAAAGCAGGTAAATTCTCTAATAAAATTAAGTAAATTTTTGATTAAAAAATATAAAATAAATAAAAAAAATATTTTGGGTCACTCTGATATAGCGCCATTAAGAAAAAAAGACCCTGGAGAAAACTTTCCATGGAAATATCTTGCAAAAAAAAACATTGGTTTTTGGCACAATTTAAAAAATAATGAATTAAATAAACTTAGAAACAAAAAATGTAACAAAATATTGAATAATAAATTTTTTGCCAATTTATATAAAATTGGTTATTCCAAAAATTATAAGAAACAAAATGAAAAACTTCTTATAAAAGCCTTTCAAAGAAGATTTAGACCTAGCCTAATTAATGGAATAATTGACCAAGAATGCTTATTATTAAGTAAAAATTTAGCCTAAAACATAACTATTATTTACTTGAAAATAAAATATTTAAGCATATTTTGTAATTGCCAGATAAACGACTTATCGCTTTAAACTATTTAAAGAGGAAAGTCCGGGCTCTACAAAGACATAGTGCCAGGTAATGCCTGGCGGGGGAAACCCTAGGGATAGTGCCACAGAAAATAAACCGCCTCATCAAGGCAAGGGTGAAAAGGTGTGGTAAGAGCACACCGGCTATATTGGTAACAATTAGCGCATGGAAAACCCCACTAGGAGCAAGACTGAGTAGAGATGACAATGTTGCAAAACTAAAAGCTGTCTTTGGCTAGTCATCAGGGTTAGTTGCTTGAGCTTAAGAGTGATCTTAAGCCTAGATAAATGATAGGTTTAAACGACAGAACCCGGCTTACAGTTTATCTGGCATCTTTATTCACAATCAAAAATAAATTTAAATAACAATGTTCTCTTTTTGATTCATTACTAAGTCTCTTTCGTTCTTTTTTTTCTTCAGAAAGTTGTTTTGAAAGAAAAAAGAGTTTAATTCGGGATAACCAAAAAGTCCAAAATAACAGCAAAAATCAATTAAAATTAGATATTGACGCACAGGTTGAAAACCCATAATATCCCATATATTCCCAAATAAAGGGAATAAAGAGATTTATGAAATATGTTTTTATCGACGTACGAAAACAAACTGGACAAAAAAGGGAGGGTGTCTGTGCCTGCTAGCTTTAGATCACACCTTTCAAACTTAGGCTATAATGGTGTAGTTTGCTATCCATCATTTAATAATCAATCAATAGAAGCTTGGCCACAAGACAGAATAGAAAAGATTTCAAACACAATTGATGCCTTAAATCCTTTTGAAGAAAAGAAAGATTATTTTGCAACATCAATACTGTCTGAAAGTATTAATTTACAGTTTGATAGCGAAGGAAGAATTTCTTTAACACCAAAATTATTAAAACATGCAAAAATTAAAAATAGCATGTTGTTTGTTGGCCAAGGAAAGACATTTCAAATTTGGGAGCCAACTGCATTTGAAAAATTTAAGGTCCAGGCAAGAAAAAAATCTAATATAAATCGAGCAAGCCTTAAATGGGAAGAGATGAGTAAGAAATAATGACAAAGATGGAAAAAATCATTTTAATGCAAAAGATAGAAAATCTACAATACAATTGTTTAGCTGCGATAGAAAAATCTATCGAAGGTACTTGGGCATATGATTTTTGGAATAATACTTTCGATAAGTTAGAAAAAAACTACAACTTAATAAAAAATGGAGAGGGGATAAATGACAATAAATTTTAAAACACCAGATATAAGAGAATTAAAACCAAGAATATTAGTTCTTGGAGTTGGGGGAGCTGGAGGCAATGCAATTAATGGAATGATAGATAATGGTCTTCAAGGAGTAGAATTTATAGCAGTAAATACTGATGCTCAAGATTTAAAACATAGTAAAGCAAAAAATAAAGTTCAAATAGGTTTAAATTTAACAAAAGGTTTAGGCGCAGGATCAAAATTAGATATTGGCCAAGCCGCTGCTGATGAATCTTTAAATGATATTATTAATATTTTGCAAGGTGCAAATATGGTTTTTATAACCGCAGGTATGGGCGGTGGCACAGGAACTGGATCAGCACATGTAATTGCAAGGGCCGCAAAGGAACTTAATATTTTAACTGTTGGTGTTGTTACTTTACCATTTTTTATATGAAGGTCCTTCTAGAATGAGAAGAGCTCAACAAGGTTTGGAAGAGCTAAGAAAGCACGTTGATACAATTATAGTTATACCAAATCAAAATTTGTTTAAAGTTGCAAGTGAACAAACTACTTTTGAGGAGTCTTTTGAACTTTCAAACCATGTATTGCTTCATGGAGTACAAAGTATAACCGACCTAATGGTAAGACCTGGTCTTATTAACTTAGATTTTGCAGACGTTGAACATGTTATGAGTTCAATGGGCAAAGCTATGATGGGAACAGGAGAAGCTGAAGGAGAAGGTCGAGCTGCAAAAGCTGCAGAGATGGCAATAACTAATCAGTTAATTGATGATTATACTTTAAAGGGAGCAAAAGGATTACTTGTTAATATTACTGGTGGAAAAGATCTAAAACTTTTTGAGGTAGATGAAGCCGTTAATAAAGTAAGAGCTGAAGTTGATCCAGAGGCAGAGTTAATTATTGGTGCAATTACAGATCCAGCACTTGATGGAATTATGAGAGTTTCAATTGTTGCCACTGCGCTAGATGGACAACAACCTGAGTCGAAATCTGTAATAAATATGGTTCATAGAATACAAAATAGAAATCCAGGTTATTCTGATTTTTCCAATATTAATAATTCAAATAGTTTTAATTTATCGACCAGTATGTCAAATACTATGACAAGTGGAGCAAATGCATTAAAACTTGAAAATGAAGTTCTAACTGAGGAAGAAACATCTTCATCTGATTTAGTTGATGCGCACATGTTGAAGTCGGAAGATACAAGTATTAATCCTAATATTAAAAATCATGAAGAAGAAACTCTAGCACCGGTTTCTGAAGAAGTTCATGAGCCATCTTCAAACGGTTTAGAAAATTTTGGAATAGAGGCAGAAGAAGAAACTCCAGATCTTTTCAACTCTAACGAAGAGAGTCCAGTTAGAGAAATAGCATCTTTGGAAAACGAAGAAAATGAAGAAGATGAATTTGAAATACCCGCTTTTTTACGGAGACAGAAGAATTAATGGTCTTCGAAAAAATAAATGTGTGCCATCATAATACCGGAAAAGCATATGCATTATCCGGTATTGCTAAAAGAAATTATTAGCATTATTTCCCCTCAATATGGTGGCACATTTATAGATTGTACTTTCGGCCAAGGTGGACATTCATCTAAAATTTTAGAGTTTTCCAATACAAAAATAATTGCCCTTGATAGAGATAAAGATACATTAAAAAAATCTTTAGATATAAAGAGAAATTTTGAAAATAGATTTATATATAAAAATTTAAAATTTAGTCAGTTAAATAATTTAAAGCTTAAAAATGAAAATGTAAAAGCAGTTCTGTTTGATCTTGGTTATTCATATATACAAATAAAAGATAAAAAAAAAGGGCTATCATTTGACTCAAAGGGAGAATTAAATATGAAAATGGGGTTGAATGATTTTTCTGCCTCAGATGTAATTAATAGACTAAGTCAAAAAGAGTTAGAAGAAATATTTAAATTTTTTGGTGAAGAAAGAGAGAATAAAAAAATTGCATTTAGAATTGTTCAAGAAAGAAAAGAAAAAGTAATAAATACAGAACATTTGGTAAGAATAATTCAATCAACTAAAAAAATAAAAAATTACAAAATACACAGTGCTACAAAAGTTTTTCAAGCTTTAAGAATTTTTGTTAATAAAGAAATTAGTGAATTAATTTATGGTCTTATAAATGCAACAAAAGTTTTAAAAAAAGATGGCATTATTGCAGTTGTTAGTTTTCATTCAATTGAAGACAAAATAGTGAAATATTTTTTTAAAACATTGTCCGAAACAAAAAGTATTTCAAGATATATGCCCAAAGTTGATTCTAAAAAAAACTTACTAAAAGTTATTGTAAAAAAACCTATTTTACCATCAGCTAGAGAGATAAAGGAAAATCCCTCATCAAGATCAGCAAAATTAAGATATGCAGTAAAAAAGCAAGATTTTTATGACTTTGAAACTGACATTTTAGATAAATTTAAATATTTAATTGATATTGAAAATTATTCAAAAAAAATATGAAAAATTTTTTTTTATTTTTTACTGTAATTTTTTTAATCGTTGCAACCACTTATACAAAAAATTCTACAAAAAAATTAGAAAATAAAATTTTTATCACAGAAGAAAACATTAGCGTTTTAAAAGATAAATATGAACTAGTTTTACTAGACTATAATTATTTAACTAGTCCAAAAAAATTATTATATTATCAGTCTCAATATTTTGAAAAAGAGCTAACCAACATAGATGTAAACAGCATTAAAGAGTTAATAATGAAAAAAGAAGAAATAATAATTCAAAATTTTAACCAATTAATTATCGAATAATGAGTAATAATAATTTTGAAAGAATAGTCTTGGAAGATTATGAAAATGAATTTTCATTTAAAAAAAATAAATCTAATTTAATTGTTACATTTAATAGAATTGCTTTTATATTTTTTATTTTCATAATTATTTGCACAATATACTCAATTAGAGTCCTTTATTTAGGAAGCTTACATTCTAAAATAGATACAAATATTACACTCCCTATTAAATCTGATTATAGAGCCGATATAATAGATAATAAAGGAAATTTTTTAGTCAAATCTGTAAGAACAATAGACATAGGAATAAATCCTAACCTTGTTGTTGATAAAAAAAAACTACTTATAAATTTAAAGTTAATTTTTCCAAATAAAGATTTTGCCCATATTAAAAAAAAACTTTATGAGAAAAGATTTTTTTATTTAAAGAAGAAAATTAAACAAGAAGAATATGAAAAATTACGTTTGCTAGGAGAAAAGTCTATTATTTCAGAGGAAAAATTATCAAGAATTTATCCTCAGGAAAATTTATTTAGTCATATTATTGGTCAAATAGATGATGATAATAATGGAATATCTGGAATTGAAAAATTTTATGATAATGAATTAAAATCTAGAAAAGAACCATTAACGCTTACTGTTGACACAGATATTCAATTTTTAATTAGGGAAGAGCTCTTAAAATTTCAAGAAATATTTAAAAGTATGGGCAGCGCAGCAATTTTAATGAATGTAAATAACGGAAATATAATTTCAATGGTTTCTTTGCCTGATTATAATTTAAATAAAAGAGAACATATTACAGATTTAAAATTCATTAATAGAGCAACAAAGGGTATCTATGAATTTGGATCTGTTTTTAAAACTTTTACTATAGCCGCAGGAATAGAAGAAGGATTGATTGAACCAGAAACAAAATTTTTGAATTTGGAAAAAGAAATATATTGTGCTGGATTTCCAATTAGAGAATATGACAAAAAAATATCCACAAATTTATCTGCAGAAGAAATTTTAATTAAATCTGGAAATATAGGATCAGTCAGAATTGGTCAAAAAATAGGGGAAGAAAAGTTTAAAAATTTTTTATATAATACAGGCGCACTGGGTGAAATAGATTTCGATATCGAAGAAGTAGGCAAACCTCAACCTGTTACCTGGGGCAAATGTAAACTTGCAACAGCGTCTTTTGGACATGGTATAAATACAAATTTGTTACAATTAACAAAAGCATATGCAATAATTTCAAACGGAGGAAATTATATCAAACCTACATTGATTAAGAAAAAGTTTGATTTTAATCAAAAAAAAATTATCAGTGATGAAACCTCTCAAAAAATTAATTCTATATTAAGAAAAATTGTTCTTACAGGAACAGCAAAATTAGCAAATGTTGAGGGCTATGAAATTGGTGGAAAAACTGGCACAGCAAATAAAACGATAAAGGGTAAATATACCAATAAAAAAATTAATACCTTCGCTTCAGTTTTTCCAACATCTAATCCAAAGTATGTTTTCACTATTTTATTTGATGAACCTCAAATAAATAAAGACTACATTTATGAATATAGAGATGGTTCGGAATTTAAATTAAAAGGAGCGCCCAGAAACACTGCTGGGTGGACATCTGTTGAGGTTGCGGGCAAAATTATAGATAAAATTGGACCTATTTTAGCCACAAAATATATCAAAGTTAATTAACTTCATGCTAATAGGCAATTATTTCAAAAATATAAATATAAAATTTAAGGATCATTTTTTTTCTGGTTTAAGTTTTAACAGTTCTAAGTGCAAAAAAAATATGATTTTTTTTGCGATAAAAGGAAACGATTTTGATGGAAATAAATTCATTAAACATGCAATAAAAAATGGTGCAAGAACAATCGTATCCAATGCTAAATATGAGGGAAAAAAAGACGATGTACTTTTTATAAAATCATTTAATGTTAGAAAATTACTCGCCGAAACTTCATTTAAAATTTATAAAAAAAGACCTAAAAATTTAATTGCAGTTACCGGTACCAATGGGAAATCTTCAGTTGCTAATTTTTATTTACAAATATTACAATTAAATAAAAAAAAGGCTGCATCTATAGGAACTTTGGGAATTCATACAGCTTCAAAAAAAACTGAGGTACAAAATACTACTTTAGATCCATTGCAATTAAGCAAACAACTAATGAGATTAAAAAAAAAAAATATTAACAATTTAATATTAGAGGCATCGAGTCATGGACTTAAACAATCAAGATTGGATGGTTTAAAATTTAAAATAGGAATATTTACCAATTTATCACATGATCATTTAGATTATCATAAATCTTATAAAGATTATTTAAACTCAAAATTACATTTGTTCAAAAAATTACTAAATAGAAATTCAAATATAATTACAGATTTAAATATTCCTGAGTATAAAAAAATAAAATCTATTGCGTTAGAGAAAAATTTAAATTTACATACAGTATCTGATAAATATGGCGACCTTTCAATTATATCTCACGAGTATAATGGTGAAAAACAACTTGTTAAAATAAAATATAAAAAGAAAATATATAATTTTGAGTTAAATTTAATTGGCAAAATTCAATTAAAGAATGTTTTAATTTCAATGATCGCTTCACATTTAAGTAATATTAATTTTGAAAACATTGTAAATTTTATTCATAAACTAAAACCTGTTTATGGTCGACTAGAGAAAGTTGGCTCAATAAAAAATAATTCATCTGTAATTTTAGATTATGCGCATACACCAGATGCATTAAAAACATGTTTACAAAATATAAAAGATCAATTTAAAAGTAAGAGAATATCTCTAGTATTTGGATGTGGTGGTGACAGAGATAAATTTAAAAGACCATCAATGGGAAAAATAGCAAATGAATATTGTGATAGAATTTATTTGACTGATGACAATCCCAGAAATGAAGATCCAAAAAAAATTAGAATCAGCATTAGTAAAAAAATTAACAGGTCAAAATTATATGATATTTCAAATAGAGGAAAAGCTATTGATCAAGCAATACAAGATTTGTCAACAGGTGAAATTTTGGTTGTAGCAGGAAAAGGACACGAACAAATTCAGGATTATGGGAAGTTTAAAATTTTTTTTTCTGACAAGAATTGCATTCTTAGGTCAATAAAGAAAAAAAACAAAATTTTAAAAAATGATTTTAAATTTAATATTTTAAAAGAAGTATCTAAAAATAAAAATCTTTTAATAAAAGCAAAAATCAAAAAAGCCTCAATCAACTCTAAGGAAATAAAAAAAAATGATATTTTTTTTGCTATTAAGGGAAAAAATAAAGATGGAAATAATTTTATCAGTGAAGCTTTTAAGAATGGCGCATGTTTGGCTGTAGTAAACAAAATTAATAAATCAGGAAAGAAAAACAATCAAATAAAAGTAAAAAATAGCTTAAATTTTTTAACAAAAACCTCTAAAATTATTCGACAAAATTCTTCCCCAAAAATAATTGCAATAACTGGCAGTTGTGGAAAAACTTCTTTAAAAGAAATGTTAAAAAAAACCCTTAATGAGTTTGGCACAACGTCATCCTCACCAAAATCTTTTAACAACAAATACGGAGTTCCATTAAGTTTATTTAACTTAAATCCAAAGCATGAATATGGTGTTTTTGAAATTGGGATGGATAAAAAGGGTGAAATTGATTACTTGTCGAAAATACTTAAACCTAATGTTGGTATCATTACCAATATTTCATATGCACACGCAAAAAATTTTAAAAATATAAAACAGATTGCTATGGCAAAGTCAGAAATAATTAATAATATCGATACAAATGGCACAATGGTATTGAATGCAGATGATAATTTTTTTAATTTACATAAAAAACTTGCA
>CACDZF010000005.1 GCA_902557385.1 uncultured Pelagibacteraceae bacterium | reverse complement strand
AATTTGAACCTACTTGTAGTTCTTACTGTATTGAAAGTTTAAAAACTTATGGAGTGATTAAAGGAATATATAAATCCTTTTTAAGAATAATGAAATGTAACCCATGGTTTGGGCATGGTGGATATGATCCTGTTAAGAAAAAGGAAACCTAATATAAATGTACGAACTTAAAAACATAATAGCCGCTGTCGCTTTGTCTATAGCAATAATTGTTCTTTACACATTATTTTTTGCTCCATCTCCAGAAGAAATGAAGCAAAACAGAATTAAACAAGAGCAAGTTCTAAAGGATTCGGATACGCCTAGTGTTGATCAAAACGAAAATTTTGTAAAAATAACTAGAAATGAAGCTCTTACAGAAAATAATAGAATTCAATTTGAAAATAATGATGTTGTTGGATCTATTTCTCTTAAAGGTGCAATAATAGATGATTTAACATTTAAAAAATATAATGTTGTACTTAATGGTAAAGAAAAAGTTGTTTTATTAAACCCAAGAAAGGTTCAAAATGGTTATTTTGTTGAGAGTGGATTTGTAACTACTAATAAAAACATAGAGATACCTAATTCATCTACATTGTGGGAAATTTCGGGAAATAAAAAATTAACTAAAAATAATCCAATAAAATTAACCTGGAAGAACTCTCAAGGTATTACATTTGAGAAAAAAATTAGTTTAGATGATCAATTTTTATTTACTGTTAAAGAAAAAGTAATTAATTCAACAGATAAAACTTATAGCTTTTATTCTTATGCTCAAATAATTCGTAACAAAAAACCAGAAATTTCAGGTTTTTATATTTTGCATGAAGGTCCGATTGCTACACTTGACGATGAACTTATAGAAGAAGATTATGACGATATTCAAGAAGATAAATTTTCTAAAAATGCATCCAAAGGATGGCTTGGAATCAGCGACAAGTATTGGATTACAAGTATTGTTCCTCCAAGAAATAAAAATTTTAAGACAACTTTTGACTACAAAAATAAATTTAGAATAAATTATATATCTTCTCAGGGTATTGAGGCAGGACCAAACCAATCTATTGAAGAAGAAATTCAAATTATCGTAGCAGCGAAAAGAGTCGAAACAATTGATGGTTATGCAAAAAGTTTAAACATTGACAAGTTTGATTTAACAATTGATTGGGGTATAATGTATTTTTTAACGAAACCTTTATTCTTTGCTATTGATTATTTCTTTAAATTACTTGGTAACTATGGCTTAGCAATTATAGCTGTAACTATTTGTATTAGATTAATATTTTTTCCACTTGCAAACTTCTCATTTAAATCGATGGGGAAGATGAAACTTCTTCAACCAGAAATGACAAGATTAAAAGAACTTCATAAGGAAGATAAAATGAAGTTACAACAAGAAATGATGGCTTTATATAAAAGAGAGGGAGTTAATCCTATGAGTGGTTGCTTACCAATACTTGTTCAAATACCAGTATTTTTTGCATTGTATAAAGTTTTATTTGTTACCATTGAGATGAGACATATGCCTTTTTATGGATGGATTCATGATCTAAGTGATCGTGATCCAACAAGTCTATTTAATCTATTTGGGCTACTTCCTTATGATGTTCCTTCATTTTTAGTAATAGGAGCGTGGCCTGTTGCAATGGGAGTGTCGATGTACATTCAGCAAAAACTTAATCCGGCTCCTCCAGACCCCGTACAAGCCAAAATTTTTATGTTCTTTCCACTTTTTTTAACAGTTATACTTGCGCCTTTTCCAGCAGGTTTGGTGATCTATTGGACTTTTAATAATATCTTTACACTGATTCAGCAGTATTACATTCAAAGAAAAACGACAGTTAAAACAAAGTAGATGTCGTCACTTAAAGAAGAAGATTTAAAAAATATATTACCTGAAAATGGACCTCCAAAAGAGGAAGTATATAAATATATCGAAAAATATAAAAATGATTTGATAGTTATTAAATATGGAGGAAATGTTTTTATTGATAGAAATATATTTAATAATTTTATAGAAGATATTACCATATTAAATAAATTAGGAATTTCGATTGTAGTTGTTCATGGGGGTGGGCCAAGAATAAAAAGAGAATTAGATAAGTCAAATATTCAAACTAAGTTTATCAAAGGTTTAAGGGTAACAGATGGAAAAGTTATAAATATAGTTGAGAGAGTGCTTATTGATTTTAATAAAGATATTGTTGCTTCTCTTAAAAAAAAAGGAACTGAAGCAATTTCAATAAATACTAAAGAAAATAACATTATTGAAGTTATCCCCGAGTCTGAGGAACTTGGTTTTGTAGGGAAACCAAAGAAAATTAATAATGATATATTGCTAAGTGTGATCAAAGAAAAAAAAATCCCAATTGTCTCACCACTGGGTTTACAAAAAAATCAACCTTTTAATATAAATGGCGATTGGGCCGCAGGGGCAATTGCAAAATCTTTAAAATGTAGAAGATTACTTTTAATGACTAATGTAGAGGGTGTTTTAGATAAAAATAAAAAATTAATAGAGGAAATATCTTCTTCTGAAATTTTAGAAATGGTTAAAAATGAAACTATCACTGGAGGAATGATACCAAAAATAAATACTTGTTTAGATGCGATTAATAATGGAGTAACTGCTGTAGGAATAATTGATGCCCGACCAAAACACTCAATATTATTTGAGCTATTCTCAGATAAGGGCTCAGGTACATTAATTAGAAAATGAACTTGAAGGAAAAAAAATACCTACTTCTGGATTTAGATGGAGTTTGTTATGGGAAACATAATAATTATTCTTTAGAACGAGTATTTGGACAGGTTTCAAAGAGAATGACACAATTTATCTCTGAAAAACTCAAAATTGATAAAGATAAAGCTAAAGATTTACAAACAAATTACTTCTATAAGTATAATACCTCATTGCGGGGATTAATGGTCCATGATGGAATATCTCCAGATGAATTTTTGTCCTACGTTCATGATATAGACTTGTCATTTATGAAAGAAGACAAGATTATGAGAAATGAGCTTGAACAACTAGATATGGAAAAATTTATCTTTACAAATGGTTCTGCAGATCATGCTGCAAATATTTTAACTCATCTAGGAGTGTATGATTTATTTGGTAGAGACAAAGTTTTTGATATCAAAGATGCGGGGTATGTACCCAAACCTGAAGCTGAAACTTTTGACTTAATGGTTAAAAAATTTGGTATAAATCCAAAAGAAACGATTTATATAGAGGATATCGCTAAAAATCTAAGTATTGGACATGTACGAGGCTGCACAACTGTTTGGTTAATTAATGATGAGCATTTTGGAAAAATGGATGCTGATAAAGATTTTATTTCACACAAAATTGAAAATCTATCTTTATTTCTTAAAGAAATAAGGCTATTAAAAAGTAAATAAATTATGTCTATAGAAAAAATTATTAATGATGCATGGGAAAGTAGAGATAAAATCTCACCTAACTCAGATAAAGGTATTATTGACGCTGTGAATGAAACTATTGAACTATTGGATCAAGGAAAAGTTAGAGTTGCAAACAGACAGTCAGATGGAAAATGGGTTACTAATGAAGTGGCAAAAAAAGCAATTTTACTCTCGTTCAGAACAAATAAAATGAAAACTACTTCCGGACCATATTCAGTATGGTATGATAAAGTTGGCTTTAAAACAGCAGGGTGGACTGAAGAAGATCATAAGCGAGCGGGCTTTAGATATGTTCCAAACGGAATGACTCGTAAAGGTTGTTACATTGCTTCCGGAGTTGTTTTAATGCCGTCTTTTTTGAATATCGGATGTTATGTCGACAGTGGCACGATGGTTGATACATGGTCAACTGTAGGGTCAGGTGCTCAGATTGGCAAAAATGTTCATTTATCAGGTGGTGTTGGAATTGGTGGAGTTTTGGAACCAGTTCAAGCGTCTCCAACCATAGTAGAAGACAATTGTTTCATAGGCGCTCGAAGCGAAGTAGCTGAGGGAGTAATTGTCAGAAAAAATAGTGTCTTAGCAACAGGAGTTTTCTTAACTGCATCTACTCGTATCATTAATAGGGAAACGAATGAAATAGTGACAGGTGAAGTACCTGAAGGCAGTGTAGTAGTTCCTGGGTCACTTCCACCAAAAAAATCGGGTGGACCAAGCTTATATTGCGCAGTAATTGTTAAACAAGTTGATGAAAAAACAAGATCTAAAACTTCAATTAATGATCTTTTAAGAGAATAAAATCATGTCAATTTTAAATGAAGTTAAATTAGCTAAGGAGCTAATCAAATTTCCATCTATAACTCCAGTTGATGCCGGAGTAATGAAATTTTTAGAAAAGAAATTAAAAAAATTAGGTTTCAAAACAAAAATAATTGAATTTAAAGAGAAAAATTTTAAACCTGTTAAAAATTTATATGCAAGAATAGGAAATAAAGGTCCTAACTTTTGTTATGCAGGACATTTAGATGTGGTACCTCCTGGTAATATAAAAGATTGGACAATTAATCCTTTTAAGCCATCTATTAAGAAGGGTCATTTAATAGGTAGAGGTGCCAATGATATGAAAAGTTCAATTGCAGCTTTTGTTTCGGCTGTTAGTATTTTTATAAATAAAAATAATAAATTTAAAGGATCAATTAGTTTGCTAATCACTGGAGATGAGGAGGGTGATGCAATTAATGGTACAAAAAAAGTTGTTGATTATTTAAAAAAGAAAAAAGAAAAAATTAATTTCTGCTTAGTTGGCGAACCCACAAATCCAAATAGGTTAGGAGAAATGATAAAAATAGGACGAAGAGGAAGTTTGACTGGAAAACTCACAATACATGGTGTTCAAGGTCATGTTGCTTATCCACATAGAGCAAAAAATCCTTCAACAATTATGGTTAATGTTTTGAAAAAACTGAAAGATATTAAATTTGATAAAGGTACAAAGGATTTTCAACCAACAAATTTAGAAGTTACTAGGATAAATATTAACAATAATGCTGACAATGTTATTCCAGGATCTGCAGAAGCAACTTTTAATATCAGGTTTAATAATATTCATTCATCTAATTCAATAAAAAAAAGACTTAATAAAATTTTTAGAAAAATAAGTAAGAAAAGTAAGTCTAACTACAAAGTAGAATATAGAGTTTCAGGAGAGGCTTTTTTAACTAAGCCAAACACAACGACTTTTATGATTCAAAATATCATAAAAAAAATTACAAAAATAAAACCAAAACTATCTACAACTGGTGGAACCTCAGATTTAAGGTTTATTCGAAAATTATCACCTGGCTTAGAATTTGGTCTGGTAGGAAAAACTATGCATAAAGTTGATGAGGCGGTTTCTATTGCAGATTTAAAAAAATTAACAAAAATATACTCTGAAATTCTTATAAATTATTTTAAATGAAGACTGGATTAATAACTTCTAATACTTATCAAAATCATAATACAGGAGATGGTCATCCAGAAAAAATAGATAGGGTAACAGCTGTAATAGAAAATTTTAAAAAGATAGATAACAAAAATCTTACTTGGAAAAAACCTATAAAGTTTGATAAATCAATTCTAAAAAATACTCATAATTTGAATTATATAAATTTTGTAGAAAAATCTTTTCCAAAGCAAGGGTTATCATTTTTAGACGGAGACACAGTTATATCACCTGGCAGTAAAGATGCTACAATAGACGCTGTTGGATCAATTATTGTTGCAATTGATGGAGTTCAAAATAATGAATTTAAAAATGCATTTTGTGCGGTTAGACCTCCAGGGCATCATGCTGAAAAAAATAAAGCTATGGGATTTTGTATTTATAATAATGTGGCAGTCGGAGCACATTATTTAATAAATAATTATAATTATAAAAAAATAGCAATTATTGACTTTGACGTTCATCATGGAAACGGAACACAGGATATATTTTATGATAATGAAAAAGTTCTATATATTTCAACTCACCAATATCCTTATTATCCAGGATCTGGCTCTGAAAAAGAAAAAGGTAAATTCAATAATATTTATAATATTCCTTTGCCGGCAGGCACAAGCTCTGAAGAATACTTAAATGCTTACGAATTTGTACTAAAAAAACTAAAAGATTTTAGGCCAGAGTTTATTTTATTTTCTGCAGGATTTGACGCTCATAAAGATGATCCATTGGCCCAATTTGAATTATCATCAAAAGATTTTTATGAACTAACTAAAAGAACTTTAAAATTAGCAAAAGTTTTCTGTAATGGAAAAGTAGTGTCTATTTTGGAAGGTGGATATGATCTCATAGCTCTGCAAGAGAGCACCGAGATGCATGTTAACGCACTTATTGAATTTAATTGATAATTCTTAAATAAATATTATAAAAAATTTATGAAGCTTTATCGAATTAAAAAATCCAATATTGATAAAAATGGAAAAGGCTTATATGCAACAAAAGATATTAAAGAGGGAACTAGAATTATTAATTATATTGGAAATATAATTACAAGAAAAGAAAGTGATACAAACCCAAAGTTTGATAATACAAAGCCAATCTATCTTTTTAATTTAAATAATAGATATGACTTAGACGGTGATGTTACTTGGAATACAGCACGTTTAATTAATCACTCTTGCTCAAATAATTGCGATTATGAAGGTACTGGATTGAAAATTTGGGTGACCGCTATAAAAGATATCAAAAAAGGTGAAGAATTGACTTGTGACTATGGTTTCAGTTACGACTCGGACTACAAACAATTTCCATGTAAATGCAAATCAAAAAATTGTGCAGGTTATATTGTTAGAGAGGGTTCCAGATGGAGAATAAACAAAAAATTTAAAAAAGATAATAGACCTAATAAATAATTTTTTCTAAAAATAAACCATGAGAAGGTGCAGGAGGTGCACATAAATTTCTTTTTTTAGACTTAAATACTTTTTCAAATTTTTTTAAATTCCATTTTTTTTCAGCTAAATATTTTAGACAACCAACCATTGATCTTACTTGTTGTTGTAAAAAAGATTGTGATATAAATTTTATTTCGATTTTATCTTTAGCTTTTTTAATTTTAATTAATTTAATTGTTCTTATGGGGGATTTTGCATTGCAGCTTGAAGCTCTGAACGTTGAAAAATCATGCTTTCCTAAAAGTTTTTTGGAACCCTTTTTCATTAATTTTAAATCCAACTTTTTACTTATGTGCCAGCCTCTGCCTTTTTCAATTGATGGAACACTAAGTCTATTAAAGATTATATATTTATAAACTCTCTCTTTTGCAGAAAATCTTGCGTGAAAAGTTAGGTTTTTTTTTTTTATTTTTTTTATTGAAACCAATTCAGAGTTTAAAAAAAAATTAATTGATTTTAAAAATTTATTTAAATTTTCAATTTTACTTTTTGTATCAAAGTGAGCAGACTGTTCTATTGCATGAACTCCTGTATCTGTTCTCCCTGAGCCTACTAATTTTATTTTTTCTTTCAGTAGTTTTGATATTTTCAATTGAATTAATTTTTGAATTGATTTTCCTTTTGGCTGAATTTGCCAACCAATAAATCCTGTGCCAACATATTCAATTAAAATTTGGTATCTATTCATTTCGTAGATTGGATCCTTTTTTTATCTTTGATCCAAGCATAAATTGACCTATCTTTTGTGATTGCTTTCCCTCTCTTTGAATCTCCAGCACTTTTATAGATAAGTCAGCACAACCAATTTCTAAGTTTTCACTTAAAACTTCGCCAATTTGACCTTTTTTCTCAGAAATTTTTGCACTTAAAATTTTATATCTTTCGCCTTCAAAATTGAACCATCCGCCTGGGTTTGGATATAAACCATTAATAATTCCAATTATTTTTCTTGCAGAATTATTCCAATCTATTTTTCCTTCTATTTTATTAATTTTATTTGCATATGATGCTTTCGAATGAATTTGTTCTTCAAATTTTAAATTACCATCCATAATATCGTCAACAACATCTAAGATTTTTTCAGCAGCCAATAAAGATAATTTATCTGATAGTGATGTGGTGTTATCGTTTTCCTTAATTTCTATTTTATAATAAGCACATACTGGTCCGGAGTCTAACTTATCATTAATTTTCATTATACTAATGCCAGTTTCTTTATCTAAATTCATAATTGATCTTTGTATAGGTGCAGCTCCTCTCCACTTTGGTAATATCGAAGCATGAATGTTGATAAAACCTCTTTTTGATAAACTTAATATTTCTTTAGGAATAATTTGACCATAAGCTACAACAATAGCAAGATCGGGATTTAATTTTTTTAAAAATTCATATTCTTCTTTATTGTCTTTAAGTGATGATGGTGTTCTAAATTCTATATTTAATGTTTCTGAAAAACCTTGAATAGGAGATTTATTTATTTTTTGTCCTCTATTAGATTTTTGCGGTGGTTGAGTATAAACTGCAGGAATGTTGTAACCGTTCTGGTATAAAGATTTTAAAATTGGTACAGCAAAATATGGAGTACCCATAAAAATTATTTTTTTTAGCATTAATCAAACAACTATTCTATCTGGTCTATTTTTTAGAAGTTTTTTTATGATCATGCTTTTTTTTAATTTTGACAAATAATCAATAAATAAAATTCCTTCTAGATGATCCATTTCATGTTGAATACATGTGGCTAATAAGCCTTCGGCTTTTAATAATTTTTTTTCACCTTTATAGTTTAGATACTCTACTTCACAATTTTTTGGTCTTTCTATTTCAGCAAACTGATTTGGAACTGATAAACATCCTTCCTCATAAATTGATTTGTCATTATCTTTATTTTTAATAACTGGATTTACAAAATACATCGGTTTTTTTTCTCCCTTGGTCCAACTTATGTCCATTACAATAATTCTCTTTGGTATGCCGATTTGTATAGCAGCTAATCCTATGCCATCTGCGGCATACATGGTTTCGAGCATATCATCCATTAAACTTTGTTCATCTTTACCAACATTGTTTACCGGCTTTGATATTTGTCTCAATATTTTATTTGGTTCAGTTATAATTATCTTTACTGACATACTTTGTTTATTTTATTACAATTTTCAAACTTTTAAAGGTAGAACTTTTAGTAAGATTTTATTTCTCAGTTTGTCTATATTTAGTTGATTTAAAGCGCTAACTATAAAAAATAGAGTTTCTGAACCAAGATCTTCAAAATTGTCTTGTCCAAGAATTTGTACTAACCTTAGCAGTACAAAGCCCATCTCATCATTTTCTATTAATTTTTGAATATCTTGAGGCATGTTTGTATTGTCAACCTCATAAAGAGATTCGTATTTTTTATTAATTTCTATACCATCTGATTTAAGGGACTCGAGCAAAATTATATCTTTTGTTGAAATAAAATATTTTTTGTTCTTTTTGACCTTTTTTAAAATATCATCCAGGTCTTTTTTTACATCCTTTGTATCAAGATCTTCTTTTAAATAATTTATTAATTTTGATTGATGTATTATTTTGTTATTAATCTTAATTTGTTTAAATACAAATTTTTCACTTTGTGTATACTTATTATAAAAATCTGAGTAGTTTGAAGGAATTTTTTCCTCTTCAATTTCTTCTAACATAGTGACCAGTGTATAATTAAAAGCATTCGTATTACCTTCATCTGCAAATGAGTCTTTTAAAATTTTTATAAGTTCTAATTTTTTATCAATTTCTGTGCTAAGCAAAATACCCTGATACAAAAGTGCTCTGCTTTCGACACCTTTTAAAAGTTTATAAGACTGTTTGATATTTAAAAGCTGATTAATATTGAATTGAAATCTTTTATAAAGATCAAATAACTCTTCTTCGGTATAATTACCTTCGTGCGTAGCTTTTTCTATAGACGAAATTTTTTGTATATCTTCCAAATCAATGCTCTCTATATTTGTTAATAAATTTGATGTAGATAAATATCGCCAAATTTTTTTACTTGTGGAAGCGTCTGGCTCAAAAGCAAAGTTTGGATTAGTTCTGTGAGATAGGTGAAAATTTAAAATGCTTTTTTCTGAAGTAGTTTCATCGATTGTCGAGATATACTCCATTAAATAATTAAATTTTTTTTCAAAAAATTCATCCTTAAAACCTAACTCTGTTTTTAAATCAAATTGCAGCTGTGCCTCTTCCCTTTTATTGTCATTGATTAAACAATAAATATGAAATTTCGATAAATAATTATTTTCACTAGGATAATTAATATTTGAAAATATTGAACAAGCTTTCTCAAGCTCTGATTTGGAAAGGTATTCGTCAACCAGATATTCTATTAGTATATCACTATTTTTAATTTCTTTATTTTTAATTAAATATTCCTCTATTAAATCTAAGTCAGAACTTTTTAATAACCATTCATGTTTTATTTTTAAAAATTGCTCATTAGAAATATTTTTTGATGGAAAATAAGAATTAGTTAAAAGTAATATATTTAAAATTTCTTTGGAGTCTTTTGATAATTCAATTGTTTGAACTTTATTAAATAAATCTAAAATTTTTCTTCCATCTGAATTTCTCCACATATCAATTGTAACGCTGTTTTCTGATGGATCATATATTCCTACAATTTCTATTTCTTTTGATTTTAATGTCTCGTCGAGTTCTACAATAAAATCATTATTCTTTTCAGATAGCGAGTTATATACCGAATTTTGAGAAATACTTTCATCTTGATTGTTTTGTTCTGTAGAATTTACTTCTAAATTTTCTTGGCTTTCCAAATTCCATATATCTACTGGTTCGTTCGAAAATAAATCTGTATTTTGCAAAAATAAAAAACAAAATAAAATTGAAAAATATTTTTTATTTAACAATTTTAAGATTTTCATTTGGAATAGTTTTTTCAATTTTTTTATTTGGTGCAGGGAAATCAATTTTATCAATCAGTACAATTGCTACAAAAACAAGTAAAAATAATAAACTAGCCTTAACTAGTAACCTGATTATAAAACTATATTTTCCAACACTTGTTTTTTTATGAAATTGCATATATCGTTTAATAATTTCAAATTAAGACATATTTGTGTTTTTTCAATAAAGAAACTTATGGATTCAAAAAAAAACCTAGTATTACTGGGAATGATGGCCTCAGGAAAATCGACAATTGGAGCGTTGCTCTCAAAAAAATTAGGATTTAAGTTTTGTGATATCGATAAAATTATAGAAAAAGAAATGCAAATGACTGTTGCCGATATATTTTCTCAAAAAGGTGAACCATTTTTTAGATCTGTAGAGGAAAAAATAGTCTTAAAAGCTCTTCAAAATAAAAGAAGTATAATATCACTTGGTGGTGGTGCTTTCTTTAATGATAAAATTAGAAAAGAAATAATTATGAATCATGTATCTTTTTGGTTAAATTGGAGCAGTAAAACATTGCTAAATAGAATTAGAAAGAGTGCAAAAAGACCAATTGCCAATAAATTGTCAAATAAAGAGCTTATAGATTTAATTTATAAAAGAAAAAGAATTTATACAAAAGCTAAGTTTAAAATAAACTGTGATAAATTATCTAAACAACAAATTCTTTTAAATATACAAAGAGCATATGAAGCAATTTAAATTAAATATAAATACCAAAAGTCAAAAATACCCCATAATTATTGGCAAAGGATTATATAATAATTTAAATAAGATAATTGTTAATAACTCTATATTTTTTAATAAGTGTTTAATTATAATTGATAATAAAATAAAAAAAAAAAATTGTATTAAAAATTTTAAGTAACTTTAAAAGTAAAAACAAAATTGTTTATTTTTTTAATGCAAATGAAAAAAATAAAAATCAAAAAAATGTGAATAAAATATTAAACCTACTATTAAAAAATAATTTTCAAAGAAACGACTGTTTAATATCAATAGGTGGGGGCATTACTGGAGATGTGTCGGGCTTTGCATCGAGTATTTACAAAAGAGGAATGAAATTTGTTAATGTGCCGACTACATTACTGGCTCAAGTTGACTCATCAATAGGAGGAAAAACTGGTGTAAACACTGCGCATGGAAAAAATTTGATAGGATCTTTTTATCAACCAAATTTAGTTGTATCTGATACTAATTTTTTAAAGACACTTCCAAAAAGAGAGATAATTTGTGGATACGCTGAAATGTTAAAACACTCTTTAATTCTAAAAAGTAAAAATTTTACATTTTTAGATAAAAATGCTTCAAAAATATTAAAAATGAAAAGTCCGTTTATTGAGAAATCAATAATTGAAAGCTGTAAAATTAAAAAAAAAATTGTTGAGCTTGATGAAAATGAAAGAAATTTAAGAAAAATTTTAAATTTTGGCCACACATTTGCTCATGCATACGAAACAACTTTAAATTACTCAAAAAAACTAAATCATGGAGAAGCTGTACTTTTAGGAATAACAAGTGCAATTAATTTTAGTCTGAAAATTAAGCTACTATCAAAAAAAGATTATTTTATGATAAAAAATCATTTTACTAAAAATAATTTACCAAATAATTTAAATAATTATTTTTCTAAAAAAGATTTGCAAAAATTAGTATTATTTATGAAAAATGATAAAAAAAATACAAGTAATCTTATAAATTTGATTTTACTTAAAAAAATTGGAAATATTAAATTAAATTTAAATTTTACAAATAGAAAAATATACGATTTTTTGAAATTACAGTTAATGAATTAATATTTGTATTGAATGAATATATTGATCAAGCTCAGCTTGTAAAATAGAATAAATTTTACGAGTAGATTGAATTTTTTTCATTCTCTTTAACTCAGAAGATCTAATTATTAATTTAAGATGAAACTTTTTTTCATTATGACTTTTATGATTCTTATGAAGAAATGTTTTATCTTCAACCTCAATATTCTCAACTAATAAACTTTTATTAATTTTTTTTTTTACGATTAAGATTAGATTGTTTATATTCATAAATATTAATATTATAATATACCATGAAAAACATTTGTGATTGGAATAATTGTATGGAAATTGGTGAGTTTAAGGCGCCAATAGAAAAAGATAATAGTAAGAATTTTAGATTGCTATGCTTAAATCACATAAAAGAGTTTAATAAAAATTGGAACTATTTTGCAGGAATGGATGATAAACAAATTTATGAATTTTTAAAATCAGATATGACATGGCATAAACCCACTCAAAGCTTTAGTTCTTCTGATAATTTTTTTAAAGTTTTATGGAATAACGCATTAAAGGATGAGCTTGATAAGTCTAAGCTAAAAAGTCAATTTAATCATATGAGTCAATTTAAATTTGATTACAATGATATTAAAGCTTTTGGAATCCTGGGCATTTCTGTGGGTCTAAGATGGCAAAAAATACAAAATAAATTTAAAAGTCTTGTCAAAAAATTTCATCCTGATATGAATTCAGGAAATAAAAAATACGAAGAAAAACTTAAGCTGATAACATTGGCTTACACACAACTAAAAAATACATATAGGGAAAAAATTGACAAATAATCTAGACATACAGCCTGATATAAAATTATCTGTAAAACAAACTTTTGGTTTTGAAAGTGATATGGAGATAGATGCATTTTCAAAAAGAAGTGAATTTGTTCCAGAGATAGATAAAGATTATAAATTCGATAGAGATACAACCTTAGCCATATTGAGTGGTTTTAATTTTAACAAAAGAGTTATAGTTCACGGTTATCATGGCACAGGAAAGAGCACCCATATAACTCAAGTAGCCGCTAGGTTAAACTGGCCCTGTATAAGAGTTAATTTGGACTCGCACATTAGTAGAATTGATTTAATTGGAAAGGATGCGATTGTAATTAAAGATGGCAAACAAGTAACAGAATTTAAAGAGGGTGTGCTTCCCTGGTCTATTCAAAACCCTATAGCGCTTGTATTCGATGAATACGATGCTGGTAGACCAGACGTTATGTTTGTTATTCAAAGAGTTTTAGAGTCTGAAGGAAGTTTTACTCTGCTTGATAAAAATAAAGTAATTAAGCAAAACGATTATTTTAGATTATTTGCTACCGCTAACACTATTGGTCTTGGTGATACAACTGGTCTGTACACTGGAACACAACAAATTAATCAGGCACAAATGGATAGATGGAATATAGTTACAAATTTAAATTATCTGAGTTTAGAAAAAGAAATGGAAATCATATTGGCAAAAAATAAAAATTTGAATAATTCAAAAGGTAAAGAAAAAGTATCAAATATGATAAAGGTAGCCTCTTTAACTAGAAAAGGTTTTATAGCAGGCGATATATCAACAGTAATGAGCCCTAGAACAGTGTTACACTGGGCAGAAAATGCAGAAATATTTAAAGATATTGGTTACGCCTTTAGAGTCACATTTTTAAATAAATGTGATGAAGTAGAAAAAAGTATAATTGCTGAATATTATCAAAGATGTTTCGGAGAAGATCTTCCAGAATCTATGGTGAATATTCAAATATAGATGGATAAAAAAGAAGATAACTTCAAGGAAAAATTCAAAGAAGCTCTAATATCTACAGCAAAAGTAATATCGGATGATTATCTAATAAATATCAAAAATAAGAATAAAAATTTAAGTTCAAAAAATCTTGATTTTTTCGAAATTGATAACCTAACTAATAAGTATGATTTTATTCGGCTAAGAGCCGAAACGGATTCCGAGGCCCTTAAAAAAAAATTTTCTAACAATGATATATATAAAAAAAATATTCCATCAAAAAAATCATGTAGAATGTTATACGATATATCTGAAAAAATTAGATATGAGATTTTAGGAACTAAGATGCTTAAAGGAATTTCAAGAAATTTTAAAGAAAATTATACCCAAAAGTTAAATCTTAAAAGAAAAGATCAATTGAAAAGTAAAGAAGATGTTGGTGTTTCGGAGGCTTTCGAGCTTTATATGCTAAAAAATTTTTTAGGCATAAAACTAAATGAAATGACAAGTAAAATGCTCAATTTTTGGGAAAAAGATTTTAATTCGTCTATTGGTAAACATTTAAATTTTTTAAATAAAAATTTTGAAAATCAAGAAATATATAATTCAAAGTTTTCTGAGATTCTTTCAGAAATGGACATATTTGATTCAAATGATAATGATGAAAAAAATGAAGATGTAGAAAAAAATAATGAACAAAATGATATGAAAAATGATGAAAATTCAGATGAGTCTTCAAAAGAACAAGAAAAAATAAAACAAGATGAAAATCAGAATGGAGTTGATGGTGATTATGATTTTGACCAATTCCAAATGGATGAACAATTATTTGATACAGACTCGAATAAACAAAGCTCAGAAAAAGTTTTTCAAAAATTAAATACAAGTATTAATGATAAAGATTACAAAGTTTTTACAAAACAATTCGATGAAGTAGAAAAAGCTGAACTTTTAGAAACAAAAGAAGAAATCACAAAACTTAGAAAAAACTTAGACCAGCAACTAATAACGTTTCAAGATTTAATAACGAAGCTTGCAAATAAACTGCAAAGACAACTACTTGCTAAACAAAATAGAGCATGGGAATTTGATTTAGAAGAAGGACTTTTAGACAGTTCAAAATTACCAAGAATTATAATGGATCCATACAATTCATTATCTTTTAAAAAAGAAAAAGATTTAGATTTTAAAGATACAATAGTTACTTTATTAATAGATAACTCTGGATCGATGAGGGGAAGACCAATTACAATTGCAGCGCTTTGTGCTGACATATTGTCAAGAACTCTGGAAAGATGCGATGTAAAAGTTGAAATATTAGGCTTTACTACAAAAAACTGGAAAGGTGGAAAAAGTAGGGAAGAATGGAATACTAATAATAAACCTAAGAACCCCGGTCGATTAAATGACTTAAGACATATAATTTATAAAAGTGCAGATAGTCATTGGAGGCAATCAAAAAAAAATTTGGGGTTAATGTTAAAAGAAGGATTGCTGAAAGAAAATATTGATGGTGAAGCAATTTCTTGGGCATACAATAGACTTAAAAAAAGAAAAGAAGAAAGAAAAATTTTAATGGTAATCTCCGATGGAGCCCCTGTTGACGACTCCACTTTGTCGGTAAACTCTGGTGATTTTTTGGAAAAGCATTTAAAAAAGACTGTAAAATTTATAGAAAGTAAATCAGACATAGAAATACTCGCAATTGGGATTGGACATGATGTATCAAGATATTATAGTAAAGCAATAAAAATTTCAGATGTTCAAGAACTTGGTGATGTTATGATAAAACAATTAAGTGGATTGTTTGAAAATAAAAATAAAAAGCTAAATTAAATTTTAATTAAGTCTTTATTATTCCATTTAATTTTTACTTGTGCGCCTTTGCCATCATGGTTTTCAAAAAATATTTTTGCAAAGTTTTTTTCCAATAAAGTTTTGCCAATAAATGTACCAAGACCGAGACCATACTTAGAAATATTTTTTTGATCTTTTGATCTTATATAAGGTTCTCCCAGTATTGATTTATCTATTAAATCTTTAGGAAAACCAGGACCATCATCTTCTATAATAATTTCAGTTTCTTCATCATTCGATATCAAAAAGATTTCTACTTTATTTTGGCTAAATTTATTCGCATTACCTATAAAATTTCTTAATCCATATATAATTTCTGGTGATTTATTAGATTTAATTTTTTTTTTAAATTTCTCCAAACTAATTATAAATTTTTTATTACTTATTTCTTTATATGATCTAACTATTTCTTTTATATAAATATCAAGAGATGTTTCTTTATCAAAAAATTTATCCTCTATAACTGGATTTAAGGTTAGTTTTTTTATTATTTCGCTACATCTATTACTTTGGCTTATTAATAAATCAAGGTCAGCTATAATTTTTTTATTTCCACCAAATTCCTTTTTTAACTCTTTTGATGTTAATAAAATAGTAGAAAGTGGAGTACCTAAAGAATGCGCTGCTGCTGCTGCTTGTCCGCCTAGTGACACAAGTTCATTTTCTTTGGCCATAATCTCTTGAAGTTTATTGTAAGCGTCCTCTCTAGTTCTGTTTTCGCTACCAAATTTAAGTCCAAAATATACTAGAAAAAGCAGACCTATAACTATCGCAATTGGAATACTGTATAAATAATATTTTGGAGTATGAAAATGTAGAACATCTGGATTTGGTAATTCAAAATGAAAAAAACTTAAAAAAATTAAAGAAAAAATTGTTATAATTACTAAAATTATTGAACTTTTGATACTTAAGTGTTGAGATGAAAAAACGGCAGGAATTATTATTAAAAATATAAATGGATTTGTAATTCCACCAGTAAAATAGAATAATATTAAAAGTTGAAAAATGTCGTAAGTTAAAAACGTAGTAGAATATAAATTATTTAGTTGATTTTCTTTTACTTGAAAAAATAAATATAAGTTAGTTAAAGCGCTTAAAAATACTACAAAAATACATGGCATGTAATGAAAATTAAATTTAAAGAAAAATTCAACTAAAAGTATTGTTATGATCTGACCTGTGTAAGCGATCCACCTTAAGTTAATATATGTTGATTTATTAAATGTATAGCTTGATGAAGTTTCCCTAAACTTCATGACCTATATATCTAAATTCGAAACATTGATTGCATTTGCAACAATAAATTCTTTCCTTAAACTTACATCATTGCCCATGAGTGTATGTATTATGTTTTGGTCTTTTTTTTGATCTTTTGAGTATTGAACTTGAAGTAAATTTCTAGTTTCTGGATTAAGTGTAGTATTCCATAATTCATCAGGATTCATCTCACCTAAACCCTTAAATCTTTGTATACTTATTTTTGATTTTTCATCATTGAAAGCTTTAATAAACTCTTTGCTTCCTTTTTTTACTTTTTTCAAATTTTTTGAGTTTTCTAAAATATATTCTTCAAGTTCTTTTTCATCCTTAATATAAATCCCTTTTGATCCTCTATTTATTTTAAATAATGGTGGCTGAGCTAAATAGACATGTCCGTTTTCTATAAGTTTATTAAAAGGTTTATTGTTTAGAAAAGTAAGAAGCAAAGCCCTTATATGAGAACCATCCACATCAGCATCTGTCATAATAATAATTTTTCCATATCTTAAATCTTTCAAGTCTATCTCTTCAACTTTTGGGTCTAGTCCAAGAGCATTAATCAAAGTCAATATTTCATTAGATGAAATCATTTTAGATAAAGTTTTTGTTCTGTGTTCATTTTTATTTCCATTTTTTTTAGTTCCATTTTCATCAACATATGTATTTAAAATTTTCCCTCTTAAAGGTAATACTGCCTGATTCTCTCTATTTCTACCTTGTTTAGCAGAACCGCCTGCTGAGTCTCCCTCAACTATAAATAACTCTGTTCCTTCTTGTTTTGAAATTTGACAGTCTGCTAACTTTCCAGGTAGGCCAGTAAGTTCCAATGCTCCTTTTCTTCTTACATTTTCTCTAGCTTTTCTAGCAACGTCCCTTGCTAAAGCCGCTTGAATAACTTTAGCTAAAATTGTTTTTGCAACAGGAGGGTTTTGATCAAACCAAATAGACAATTTTTCATTAATAACATTTTCAACTATTAGTCTAACTTCAGAAGATACTAGTTTATCTTTTGTTTGAGATGAAAATTTTGGGTCTGGAATTTTTAAAGATAGTACAACTGTAAGGCCTTCTTTAATATCATCTCCAGAAACACTAATTTTATTCTTTTTTAACAGATTATTTTCTGTGGCATATTTATTTATTACTCTCGTCAATGCACTTCTAAAACCTAAAAGATGAGTTCCACCATCTTTTTGAAAAATATTATTTGTATATGGATAAACATCCTCGGAATAGCCAGCATTCCATTTTAACGAACACTCAATTTCAACATTTCCTTTTTTTCCTTCAATATAAATTGGTTTTTTAAAAAGGTCATTTCCACTTTTGTTTTGTAATTTTTCTCTTTTTTCATCTAAAAAATCAACAAATTCTATGATTCCACCATTAAATTTAAAATCAACATTTCGAGGTTTTTTTTGAGTTAAATCGTTTATTGATATTTTTATACCTTTATTCAAAAAAGCAAGCTCACGCATTCTTTTTTGAATTGTATTTGTGCTAAATTTTGTTGAAGAAAAAATTTCTTTAGATGGCAAAAAATTTATTTCTGTTCCATTACTTTTTGATTTACCAATAACTTTAAGTGGAGCCTTTGCTTTTCCATCAATAAATTCAATAAAATGTTTTTTTCCTTCTCTATTTATTTCAAGCTTTAATCTCTCTGATAAGGCATTAACAACAGATACACCAACACCATGCAAACCCCCAGATACTTTGTATGAATCGTGATCAAATTTACCCCCAGCATGCAATTGAGTCATTATAACTTCTGCAGCTGATTTTTTTTCACCTTTATGAAGATCCACTGGTATCCCTCTCCCATCATCTCTAACTGTTACAGATCCATCGGAATTAACATAAATTTCAATATTATTACAATATCCTGCTAATGCTTCATCAATGGAATTATCAACTACCTCATAGACCATATGATGTAAACCGGTGCCATCATCTGTATCACCAATATACATTCCAGGTCTTTTTCTTACGGCCTCAAGACCTTTTAAAACTTTTATAGAATCTGCTTGATAACTGTTATTATTTTTCATTTATTTGGAAAAAATTCTTATACCACATTTTCACCTAATTAAATATATAAGTTTAAATTAGATCTTGGTAGAGAGGATAATTTAGAGTAATTTAAAAAAATATTATGGTAAAAAAAGGCATAATTTTGGCGGGTGGATCAGGTACAAGATTAAGCCCCTTAACCAAAGCAGTGAATAAACAGCTATTACCTATCTACGATAAGCCATTAATATTTTATCCATTATCAATTCTAATGCTAGCTAATATTAGAGATATTTTAATAATTGTGAATCCTGATCAATTAAAAAATTTTAAAAATCTACTTGGGGATGGAAGAAGATATGGAATTAAAATTAAATATAAAGTTCAAAATAAACCAAAAGGACTACCTGAAGCATTTATACTAGGAAAAAATTTTATTAAAAAAGAAAATGTAGCATTAATTTTGGGTGACAATTTTTTTTATGGTCAAAGTTTAACGAGTAAACTTGAAAAATCATTAACTCATAAAAGTGGAGCAAGAATATTTTTAAAAAAAGTTAATAAACCAGAAAATTATGGAATTGCTAAAATAAAAAAAAATCAAATTGAAAAAATAGTAGAGAAACCCAGAAAATTCATTTCTGACTATGCAATCACTGGCCTATATTTTTTTGACAATAATGTTTATAAATATGCAAAAACACTTAAGTCGTCCAAAAGAGGTGAGTTAGAGATTACAGATTTATTAAATATTTATAAAAAAAATAAAAAATTGAGATTTGAACATATTGGTAGAGGGGCAGTATGGTCGGATGCTGGAAAAATAGATGATATGACCAATGTATCTTCATTTGTCCAATCAGTAGAAAAGGTGCAAGGTATAAAAATTGCGTGTCTAGAAGAAATTTCGTTGTTTAAAAAATGGATTAGCAACAAAATAATTTCAAAAAATATTAAATTTTATGGCAATTGTGAATATAGTAATTATTTAAAAAGAATATAAATTTGAGTAAAAAAACTTTACTAATTACCGGAACTTCAGGATTTATAGGATATAACTTTCTTAAATATATATTAACAAAAAATTACTACATAATAGATATTCTAAGAGAAAAAAATAAAAAAAATTACAAGTTAAAGAAACTAAAAAAAAAATATCCAAAAAATTATAAAAGTATATTTTTTTCTAATAATCACCAATTAGAAAGAAAAATTAAAAAACTTAAAATAAATTATTTTATTAATTTTGCTACATTATATAAAAATAATCATGTATATAATGATATTTTCAATTTTATTAAATCAAACATACTTTTTCCGACACTCATTTATGATTTAATCTCTCAAAAAGCAACCAAGGTAATTAACTTTGGAAGCATGATGCAACATAAATCAAGTGAAAAATTTGAGTCAAAAAATTTATACAGCGCAACAAAGAATGCTTTTGAAATGATAAGCAATTTCTACAGTTATAAAGAAAAGAATACTAAATTTTATAATTTAAAATTGTACGAAAGTTTTGGAAAAAATGATAATCGAAAAAAACTTATTCCAACAATAATCTCCAATTATAAAACAAAAAAAACAACTATAATTTCATCTAAAAATTTAGAACTTAATATTATCCATGTTAATGATATTATTAATGCTTTAATTATATTATTAAACAACAATATAAAGCCAGGATCTTACTGCTTAAAAAATAATAAAAATATAAAAATATCTAAATTAATAGAAAATTTTAACAAAAATCTAAAAAGAAAAATTAAAGTGAAATACCTAAAGAAATCTGTTAAAAAAATTCCAAAATCAAAAATAAAAAAATTACCCAAATGGAAACCGGATAATCAAATAATCAAAAAAATTAAATTAAATTTTATAAATGAAAATAATTAAAACAAAACTTAAAGATTTATTTATTTTAAAAGGAAAAATATTTTATGATCAACGAGGTTTTTTAAGAGAGGCTTACAAAAAAAAAATAATTAAAAAAAATTTAATTTTTGCAATTATTTCTAAATCAAAAAAAAATGTTTTAAGAGGGTTGCACATGCAAAAAAAAAGTCCTCAAGATAAATATATATTGGTTTTGAAAGGAAAGATTCTTGATGTAGTCGTCGATGCAAGAAAAAATTCTAAAACTTATGGAAAGCATTACAAGCTAATTTTAAGTGAAAAAAATGGTAAAAGTTTTTTTATACCAAAAGGATTCCTGCATGGATTTTTGGGACTAGAAAAAGAAAATATTGTACTCTACGGATGCACCAATTATAGACATAAAGAAAGTGAAATCACTGTTAATTGGAATGATAGAAAACTAAAAATTAAATGGCCATTAAAGAAACCGATACTCTCTAAAAAAGATAAAAAAGGAATTAAATTTTCAGAACTTTAAATTATCTGTGGAATTGGAACATGGGTAATAAATTTCCCACCTTTTTTAATAAAATTTTTCTCTTTTTTAAAAATTTCTTCTTTAAAATTCCAAGCTCCTAAAAAAGCAATATCAACTTTTTTTTTGTCTAATTTCTTATATTTTTTAATTAATATTTTGCTACCGGGCAAATATCTTCCAATTTTATATGAAGTAGTATCATAAAAATAATCAATAAAATTTCCTCCAACTTGGCAGTAGTTTAACACAGTGCACGATTTAGCGGTCGCCCCATATCCTATAATATTCAAATTTTTAATTTTTGCTTTTAAAAAAATTTTTAATAGTTTCTTTTTTGACTCCTTTACCTTTAAACTAAATTTTTTGTAGGTGGAAATTTTATGTAGACCAAATTTTAATTCTTTGCTGATTTCTGCTCTCACACTATTTTTAATTTTATATATATTATTTATTTTTTTTTTAATAAAATATCTATTAGACCCACCATGAGTTTTGGTATTCTGAATATCAAAAATTTCCAGGTCAAACTTTTTTAAAACATTTTTCAATGCTATTGTTGAAAATACATATATATGTTCACAATAAAATTGGTCATATGCCACATTTTTTATACATGACAACAACGAAGGATCTTCTAATATTAAAATTCCATTTCTAGATAGCGAGTAGTTAATTGCGTTAAATATTTCATCTAGTTTTTTTATATGACTAAGTGTGTTAGCTGAATACACAAGATCAGCTTTTTTAATTTTTGTAATTTTTTTTGCTAGTTTTATACTCCAATATTCAGAAAAGGTTTTGTATTTTTTTTTTACTGTTAGCCTTGCTAAATTTTTACAAGGCTCGACCCCTACTGCAATATTTTTGCTAAAATTTTTTAAAAATGCACCATCGTTGCTTCCAATTTCAATTATAAAATTCGGTTTATATTTTTTTTTAATTTTTTTTGCTAGATCCTTAAAGGATTTTCTCATGGTTTTAGATTCTGATGATTTGTAAGGATATTCATTGTTAAACATTTTCTCCTTTGGAACAGTATTTATAATTGAGACTAAATAATTTTTTTTATTAAAACCAACTTGAAGCTTAAATTTCTTTTCCTTAAGTTTAAGATTGCTTTTTTTTATATAAGAATTAGCAAGAGGTTGTGAACCTAAATTAAGAAATTTTTCCATTATTTATTCAAATTAAAAATTTCTTTTTGTGCAGCATTATATAACATCATATCATAAGGGTTATAGAATTTTGCAATATTTTTATATTCTAAATTTTCGTAATCTGTTTTTTTTGAATTATAATCAAATTTTGGAATTGAGCTTAAATTTAAATTATGATTGTTTGCAAAATTTTTTAATTCGTTTTCTAAATTTTCAAATGAAAAAACATATTTAAAATTTTTTAAATTATTTAAAGCTATATTCATAGTATATTCGTTAACCTCTTGATCCAAATATCCAGAATAATACTTACAAAAGGTATTATGTACCTCGGAACATCTTCGCATAAAAACATCAAAACCTTTTTTGGCTAGTCCGTGACTATAATAATTTTTATCTCCTAAACATCGATTATACCATGATATAGATCTTTCTATTGGATCTCTTATAACGGTACAGTAATTTGTTTTTTCATTAGAACTCGAGGTTTTTATTGATATTGAAAAATGTCCCCTTTGTTTAATTTTTATATTTTCTTTTTTTTTCAATTCATCCAAAACAAAATTGAAAGTTGTTCCACCAGTTTTTGGAATATGTATAAAAATTAAATCATATTCTTTTACATCATAGCTATTTTTATAAAACTTCTCACTATTTTCACTTACAAGTCTTAAATGAAGCTCTGTATTTAAAAATTTATCAAATAATTTTACTATCGTTTTTAAGATTTCTTTTTTAATCATATAAAAAATTTTTATCGATTTATAACTTTAATTAATACTTTATAAAAGTTAATATTTGGCGGAGAGAGTGGGATTCGAACCCACGGTACCTGTGAGGGTACACACACTTTCCAAGCGTGCGCCTTAAACCGCTCGGCCATCTCTCCTATAAATATGATGAGTATGAGTTGTCTAAATACTCTTTTAATGTTTCTCGCCAAGGTCGCATTAAATTTAAACCTTTATCGTTAAGTTTTTTGTTTAAGAGATTTTCAGAATTCGGTCTTTTGGCAAAAAAAGTTTTAGAAAAATAATCAGAATTAACTTTTGTTAATTTAATTGAATTATTTAAATTTAAAATTTTTAAAATTTCCTCTGTAACTTCATAACGACTAGTATTTCCTTGGCAAGCCATGTTATATAATCCATAATTCTTAGTATCAATTAATGCTTCAGTATTTTTTGCAAAGTCATAAGTATATGTTGGAGTCCCAAACTTATCATCAACAATAAACAGCTCCTTTTTTCCTTCTTTAATTTGTTTTAAAATTTTTTGCACAAATTTTTTATCTTTTTTTGGACCTCCGCCCATCATCCATCCAGCTCTACAAATTAAAAATTTTTTACAATTTTGCATAACAAATTTTTCTGCTTCATATTTTGATATAGCATATACTCCCATGGGTTTTGGTAAATCTTCTTCATCGTAAAACTCTTTCAATCCATCAAAAATCCCAGCTGTACTTATATAAAGTAGTGGGATGTTCAATTTGTTACTAATTTTTACTGCAGTTTTTACTGAGTCTGTGTTTGTTTTAAAAGTCTCAGTTTCATTTTTTTCACAAAATTCTAAATCTGTAAAAGCTCCTATATGAAAAAGATAATTGGGACTAAATTTTTCTACTAACAATTTATACTTATCTGAGTCACAAAAATCTAAGTACTCTAACCAATCTTCATTTACATCAATATCTGTACATTTTAATTCGTAATTTTTTTTAAAAACTTCATAAAATGCTTCTCCTAGCATTCCTCCAGTTCCAGATAAAAAAATTTTTTTCTTCATTTATAAACTAAAAATTTTTAGTATCGTTCGTGATATCGTGAAATTTCATAGGCCACAATATATAGTTCGAATTTTTTTTAAACCAATAGCTTAAATATCGTTCAGCAAGAAATGCATATACCCTTATACGACTATATGGCCTATTTGGATCAAAACCAAACACCGACTCACACTTCTCTAACCATTGAAACAAGGATTTGCAATAATCGTTATAAAGTGCAGCAGATTTGCAAATAAAAACATTGTTTGCATTAAATGAAGCTGCACTATTTACCCAAGTCCTAAAATCTTCTCTATTTTCGTTATCCAATAATTCTATTGCCTTATCCATTTCTCCATAACCATGATACATGTCATAATGTACTTTCACGGTCATTTTTTTTTTTGATAAAAAAACAAAAGGATTTTTTATTAACTGTTTTTTTCCATATTTTAAAATTTTACTTAATTTTGTAGAGTTAACATATACCTCATCTCTAAGTACGACTTCATGGTTATTCCATTCATTTGGAGCCTCCTGGACAATTGATTTTTTAAAATCCTCGTAATCCTTTTCTTTACTATCTTTAAGCCAAAATCTCCTATAATGACAAAATCCGATCCAGTCTGAATCAAAGTTTTTTTCTAATTCATTTTTCCATAGCCAATAATAAAATGTATTTTCTCCATACCAGCTATTTTTTTCACTTATATTGTCTCTTGTATTTTCTCTTAACCATTCTTTATCAAAATTTGCTTTGCCTAAACCAACTGGTATGTAATTTATTTTTTTTATTTTATCTAAGTTTGAATTTGCAAGAGAAAAACAATACATTTTTAATGATTTCATAATTTAATTAATTATAAACTTTTTAAATTTATCTTGGTTGTCATTAAGATATTTTGGAAAGGTATTATCGATTTCCTTTTTTTTGTAAATATGGCCCCTTTCAAATAAATCAATTCTTAAATCAATTTTTTTTTTTATTATTTTTGGTGATGAATATTTATTCTCTGCAAAATCTGAATGAGCAAATGTTTTTAATTTTAGTGAAATTTCCTCTGGACTAAGCAAATTGTTAAAATGCCATCCAGCATCATTGAAAATTTGGATACTTTTCTCTTTATCAAATCTATAAAAATTGTATTTTAAATTCTTAGATCTTACTTTTTGTCTCATAAAATCAATAGATTTAAGGTTTTTTTTTTTACTTACCCTAGTGCCTTCCCACGGACTTTCATATTTATTATAAAGATTAAACTTAAAATTAAAACAGGTTTGCATAAATATCCCGTACTTTTTATCTAATTTAAAATTTTTTAATAATTCTGGTCTCGGGATCTCATCTGGATCAGAGAAAAAAATAAAATCTTCTTTATCTGCAAAATCTGTATTTTTTAATAAAAATTCTCTCTGGATAGCTTGGTTTTCCCAAATTGATGTATTTTCAGGAAAAGGTTCCTCTAATAAAAAATATTTAACCTTTTTATCATCATAATGATCTTTTTTAATAAATTTTTTTTTTTTTGGTTTTCCTCTATGGTCAAAAATTGACTCGCATATAATAAAATAATCTACAAAATCTTTAAGTACATTATATCTAAAATCAAACATAAAATTATTATCAAAAAAAGTAATACAATCAAATATTTTGCTTTTCATAAAATTTTTTTAATCTTTATTTATTCTTAAAACACCAATAAAAGCCTCTTGGGGTATTTCCACTTTACCAAATTGTTTAGATCTAGACTTGCCTCTCTTTTGTTTATCTAATAATTTTCTCTTTCTATCTCTTGCTCCACCACCATGAATTTTTGTTAAGACATCTTTCTTAAAACCTTTAATCGTCTCTCTAGCTATTATTTTTCCACCTATTGCAGCTTGAACTGGTATCATAAAGTTGTGTCTAGGTATTAAATCTTTTAACTTTTCACACACTTCACGACCTATAGATTGAGAAAATTCTTTATGAACCATCATTGCTAATGCATCTACAGGTTCCGAATTAACTAAAATTCCCATTTTGACCAAATCTCCTTCTTTATGACCTATAATTTCATAATCAAAACTTGCATATCCACTAGTCATAGATTTTAATCTGTCATTAAAATCAAAAACAACTTCATTTAGTGGAATTTCATAATTTACTACCGCTCTATTTCCTGAGTAGCTTAAATTCGTTTGAACTCCTCGTTTATTTTGACAAAGCTTCATTATCGCCCCTAAATATTGGTCGGGAGTAATAATTGTTGCTTTAATCCACGGTTCCTCAATAAATTTAATTAAGTTAGGTTCAGGTAAATTGGATGGGTTTTGTAAATTTTTTACCTCCCCATTATTCATATGAACTTTATAAACAACGCCTGGTGTAGTAGTTAATAAATTGATATCAAATTCTCTTTCGAGTCTTTCAGTTACTATTTCTAGGTGTAATAATCCCAAAAAACCACATCTAAAACCTAAGCCTAGTGCTGAAGATGTTTCAGCTTCAAAAGTAAAACTAGCATCATTTAATTTTAATTTTGCAAGGCCGTCTTTTAGTTTTTGGTATTCGGAACTATCGACAGGAAAAAGACCGCAGAAAACAACGGGTTTACTTGGTTTAAATCCTGGGAGAGCAACATTTAATGGATCATTTGCATCACAAATTGTATCTCCAACTTTTGTTTCGGATAATTCTTTTATTCCTGTAGTGATAAAACCAATCTCACCAGCATTAAGCTCTTTTGCATCTTTTGCTTTTGGAGTAAATACTCCAACCTTTTCAATATTGTAATCTTTATTGCTGGACATCATCTTTATCCTCATATTTTTTTTAATTTTTCCATCAATAATTCTAACTAAAATAACAACTCCTAAATAAGCATCATACCAACTATCTACTAACAAACATTTTAGTTTTTCATTTAGATTTCCTTTTGGGCTTGGTAGTAACTCAATAATTTTTTCTAGTATTTCATCAATACCTTCACCAGTTTTGCCGGAGCATGGTACAGAATTTTTTGTATCAATTCCTATAACATCCTCAATTTGTTTGTTTGATTTTTCTAAATCTGAGGCAGGTAAGTCAATCTTATTTAATATTGGAATAATTTCATGATTTGAGTCTAAAGCTTGATAAACATTTGCTAGTGTTTGTGCTTCTACTCCTTGTGTGCTATCCACAATTAAAATTGATCCCTCACAAGCATATAATGATCTACTAACCTCATAACTAAAATCAACATGACCAGGAGTATCTATGATATTTAAAATATACTCCTTACCAGATTTTGATTTATAATTTAATTTTACAGTTTGAGCCTTAATTGTAATTCCTCTCTCTCTTTCTATATCCATTGAATCTAAAACTTGAGCTTTCATTTCTCTATCAGAAAGACCTCCACATTTATGAATAATACGATCGGCAATGGTTGATTTACCATGATCAATATGGGCTATAATTGCAAAATTTCTTATATTTTGAATTGATGACATCTTATGATCTTAATTGTGCACCAGTCTTTTCTTCGACTGATTTAACAATTTTTTTTGAAATACTTGTCAAATCATCTTCGTTTAAAGTTTTATTATCTGATTGGATTGTTACTTTAATTGCGATAGATTTTTTATCTGGAGGAATATTTTTTCCTTCGTAAACATCAAATATTTTTATATCTTTAATTAATGACTTATCTACGTTTTCAATTGCCTCCACAAGTAATTGAGCTTTTGTTTCTTTATTGATCAAAAAAGCAAAATCTCTATCTGATTTTTGATAATCAGAAAGTATTAAACTTTCTTTATTTTTTTTGTTTTTTATTTTGAAATTAACTAAATTTTCTAAGAAAATTTCAAAACCATAAGTATGGTTTGTAAGTTTTGGATGCAGTTGGCCGAAATATCCAAATAAAAATTTACTATCTTTAGAATGGAATGAACCTGAAATGCCAGGATGGTAATACGAAGGTGATTTGTCTAAGATTGACATTTCATCTTTATTTACGCCAAGTTCTACAAGTGTTTGTATTAAATCCCTTTTTATATCAAATACATCTAAATTATTTTTTCTAGAGCCGTCTTCATCATGCTGTTGTTTTTTTATTCCACATATGATGGTGATCTGATCACCAGGTTTTTTGCTTTTAAAGACTGGTCCAATTTCAAATAAAGATTGATCACCAAACCCTCTATTTAAATTTTTTTCCATATAATAAATTAAATTGGGGTATAAAGAATTTCTTAATACTCCGAGTTCAGAACTAATTGGGTTTATAATTTTTATTGTATTATAATTTTCTCTAAACTTATCATTAATACTTTCGTCACTAAAAGACCATGTTATTGTTTCATAATAACCTTTAGAGGCAACTGAACGTTGAGCTAGATGAAAATGTCTTTGATAAAAATTTAATGTTGGTTTTACTCTATTTTTTTCTGGTTCAATAGATTTAATATTATCAAAACCTAAAATTCTTATAACCTCTTCTACCAAATCAATCTCTCCAAAAATATCTGGTCTCCAAGATGGAACCTTTACCTCAATATTTTTTCCCTTTTTTTTTGTTTCAAAACCTAGTTTATTTAAGATTTTAATAATATCTTTATCTTTGACATTAATTCCAATTGTTCTTGATACTAATTTTGTGTCAAAATTTATTTTATTATTTTTTTGTTTTATCGTTTCTTGAATATCAAAATTTGAAACTTCACCCCCGCAGGTTTCGATAATTAGTTTAGCGGCCATTTCTAATCCGTCTTTTACAGATTGAGGATCTATACCTCTTTCGAATCTAAATTTTGCATCACTATTTATTTCAAGTTCTTTTGCAGTTTTTCTTGTAATAGTTGGATCAAAATATGCAGATTCAATTAAAATATTTTTTGTATTTAATTCAGTTCCTGATCTAACTCCACCAATTATACCACCTAGACCAAGGGCACCTTGATCGTCTGATATTACGCACATATTTTCTTTTAATGTATAGGTTTTGTTGTCTAGAGTTTTAAGAGTTTCACCTTTTATTGAGTTTCTTACTTTAATTGAATTTTTGATTTTATCTAAATCATAGGCATGCAGTGGTCTATTTAAATCAAACATAACGTAATTTGTTATGTCAACAACAGCAGAAATTGGTCTTAAGCCCAAAGCTAAAATTCTCTCTTTTAACCAGCTCGGACTTTCTTTATTTGTAATATTTTTAATTAAACAACTTCCAAATATAGAACATGCTTGATTGCTATTTTTTTCTATTTTAACCTTTAAATTATGTTTTGTTTTTTTTGTAAATTTGATTTTTTTAATTTCTTTTAAATCTCCATAACCACTTGCATATAAATCTCTTGCAATTCCTCTAACTCCCAAACAATCAGGTCGATTTGGAGTAATTGACAACTCTATAACGTTATTATTGTTCTTTCCTTGGAAATATGGTTTTCCAATTTTATTATTATATTTATTGCTTAATTCGATAATTCCATCAGTTTCATTAGATAAATTTAGTTCAGACTCTGAACAAAGCATTCCATATGAGGTTTCTCCTCTTATTTTTGAAATTTCTAATTTCAAACCATTTTTCGGTATAGTTGAACCTGGAGGAGCATAAATAGTTAATAAACCATCTTTTGCATTTGGCGCACCGCATACAACTTTTATATTATTCATTCCTCCTATGTTAACATCACATAATTTTAGTCTATCAGCGTTTGGGTGTTTGCCTGCTTTAATTATTTTTGCAACTATAAAATCGCTTAATTCATTTTTAACAGGCTCAACTTTCTCAACCTCAAGACCAATTCCATTCAGTTTATCGATAATTTCTTGTTCATTTTTTTTTGTTTTTAAATGAACATCCAACCAGTCTTTTGTGAACCTCATCTGCTTAGTCCTCTATAATTGGTTGGAACATCTAAGGGGTCGAAGCCATAATGATTTAACCATCTAAAATCACAATCAAAAAAAGATCTTAAATCTTTAATTCCATATTTGAGCATAGCTAACCTATCTATACCAATACCAAAAGCGAAGCCTTGATATTTTTTTGGGTCAACTTTGCAATTCTTAAGAACATTTGGATGAACCATTCCACATCCGAGTATCTCTAACCATTTATCTCCCTCACCAATTATGATTTTATTATTTTCTAGTCTATATCCAATATCCACCTCAGCTGAAGGTTCCGTAAATGGAAAATGACTAGGCCGAAATCTCATTTTAATTTTGTCTACTTCAAAAAACTCTTTTATAAAATAATTCAGACAGCCTTTTAGATGACCCATATTAATATTTCTATCAATGTGTAGACCCTCTAATTGATGAAACATTGGGGTATGAGTTTGATCACTATCACTTCTATATGTTCTTCCTGGTGCTATTATCTTAAATGGAGGTTTGCCTTTCATCATTGTTCTTACTTGAACAGGAGAGGTATGCGTTCTCAATAAAGTTTTCATATCTTCATCAAGATAAAATGTATCATGCATATCTTTTGCAGGGTGATTTTCTGGAGTATTTAAGGCTGTGAAATTATTATAATCATTTTCAACATCTGGACCTTCCTCTACAGAAAAACCTATTTCTGAAAAAATACACGATATCTCATCTATTACTTGTGAGATGGGATGAATTTTTCCAATTTTAAAGTCTTTTTCAGGTAAGGTAATATCAATTTTTTCCTTACTAACTTTTTCTATTATACCTTTATCTTGTATTTGAATTGATTTTGCTTTGAAGATATCTGTCAACTCTTGCTTAGCTTTATTTATATTTGCAGCAAATTTTTTTTTTTCTTCATGTGGTAAAGAGCCTAATTTTTTGAATTCATAATTAATTATTCCATTTTTTCCAAAAATTTCAGAATTTATTGAGAGTATTTCTTCTGAGTTTTTAGAATTGTTAATCCTTTCTTTATACTCAATAACTTTTTTTTCAAATTCCGACATTTATACAGATTATTTCTTAACTTAAGAAAAACAATAGAGAAGATTAGTTAAGTGCTGCTTGTGCTTTTTTAACAATAGTTTTAAAGGCTTCTGGATTATCATATGCAATCTCAGCAAGTATTTTCCGATCTAATTTTATACCGGACTTACTGAGACCATTAATAAATCTAGAATAAGTTAAACCTTCAGATCTAACTCCGGCATTTATTCTTTGTATCCACAATGATTTAAAATCTCTTTTTTTATTTCTACGATCTCTGTATGCATATTGCATAGCTTTTTCCATTGCTTGCCTTGCAACTCTTATAGTATTTTTTCTTCTACCCCATTGCCCCTTTACAGCTTTTAGTACTTTTTTATGTTTAGCGTGACTTGTTACTCCTCTTTTAACTCTGGCCATTTTATCCTCTTAAACTATACGGCATGTATGATTTGACAATTCTACTATCTTGTTTTGTCAAAGTTGTTGTGCCTCTTTGTTTTCTAATTTGTGAATTTGATCTTTTGATCATGCCGTGTCTCTTACCAGCTTGTGCAGATATAACTTTACCTCTAGCTGAAATCTTAAATCTTTTTTTTGCTGAACTTTTTGTTTTTAACTTGGGCATAATTGAAGGGGTTATACAAATATTGCTTGAAATTTACAACTAATATTATTGCCTATAATGGCTGAATAACCATTATCATTTGTTTTCCGTCAAACTTAGGATCTAGCTCTACCTTGCCAATATCTTTCATGTCTTCTTTAATTTTATTCATTAACTCATTTCCTAAATGTGAATGTTGTAATTCTCTACCTTTAAACCTTATTGTAAATTTTACTTTATCACCCTTTACTATAAATTTTTTTGCATTTTTAACTTTAAATTCATAGTCGTGAGTTCCTGTTACTGGCCTTAATTTAATCTCTTTAAGTGAAACAACTTTTTGCTTCTTTTTTGCTTTATTGGCTTTTTTTTGAGCATCATATTTAAATTTACCCATATCAATAATTTTACAAACGGGTGGATTAGCCTTCGGCGCAATTTCAATTAGATCTAATCCTTCTTCTTTAGCCATTGCTATAGCTTGATTGGTATTAAGAATTCCTAGATTTTCACCGCTACTAGCAATCACCTGAACTTCAGGGGAATTTATTCTATTATTAGCTTTAGGACCTCTATCCTTAGTTCTTCTCTGAAAATAATTTTGCTTAAATTCTGCCACTTAGTTTGGGGATGCTTTATTTAAAGCAGAAAATGTTTTTAAAAAAGTTTTTAGTTCCATATTTTCTTGTTTTGTAGAATCTAATTTTCTAATAGTTACACTGTTACTGTCAACTTCTTTTTTTCCACAAATTAATAAAAGTGGTATTTTTGACAGTGAATGTTCCCTTATTTTGTAATTTAAGTTGTGATTTTTTAGATCTATTTCACAATTTATACCAGAACTTTTAATTTTTTTATTTATCTCCTTAGCATAATCATCAAATTCATCTGATACAGGAATAATCATTGCCTGGATTGGAGAAATCCAAAAGGGAAGCTTACCAGCATAATGTTCGATCAAAATTCCAATAAATCTTTCTAGAGAGCCGAAAAGAGCTCTGTGCAACATCACTGGTACTTTCTTGCTTCCATCTTTTTCAACGTATGATGCACCTAATCTACCTGGTAAATTTAAATCAACTTGTAAAGTTCCACACTGCCAGTCTCTACCTATTGCATCTCTTAAAACAAATTCAATCTTTGGTCCATAAAACGCCCCTTCTCCTTTATTAATTGTATATTTAAGTTTTGATACTGTAACTGCTTTAAGCAATGCGGCTTCAGCTTTGTCCCAAACTTTATCATCACCGACTCTAATATCTGGTCTGTCAGAATATTTTAAAATAACATTCTCAAAACCTAAATCTTTATAAATATTTAATATTAAATTAGTTACTGAAAGACATTCTTCAGTTATTTGATTTTCTGTACAAAATATATGTGCATCATCTTGTGTAAATGCTCTAACTCTTAGTAAGCCATGTAGAGCACCCGACGGTTCATATCTATGAACTTTACCAAACTCAGACATTTTTAATGGAAGATCTCTGTAGCTTTTTAAGCCTTGATTAAATACCTGAACACACCCAGGACAATTCATTGGTTTTATTGCAAATATTTTTTCATCTGGAGTTGTTGATGTATACATGTTGGCTCCAAATTTTTCCCAATGTCCTGATTTTTCCCAAAGTGACCTATCTAGTATTTCAGGAGTATTTATTTCTTTATAGCCCGCTTCATTTTGTTTATTTCTCATATAGTCAATTAGTTTTTGAAAAAGAGTCCATCCTCTTTCATGCCAGAAAACAGAGCCTGGGCTTTCTTCTCTAAAATGAAATAAGTTCATTTCTTTACCTAGTTTTCTGTGATCTCTTTTTTCAGCTTCTTCGATTCTTTTTAAGTATTCATCAAGCTCTTTTTGTGAAGTCCAAGATGTACCGTATATTCTTTGAAGCATCTCATTGTTTGAGTCTCCTCTCCAATATGCTCCCGATACTTTAGTCAATTTAAAAAATTTTCCAATTTTGCCGGTAGAACTCAAATGTGGCCCTCTACATAAATCATGCCACTTCCCATGAAAATAAACTGACACCTCCTCCTCCTTTGGAATGTCTTTAATTATTTCTGCCTTATAAATTTCTCCTGCTTTCTTAAAATGTTCAATTGCTTTATCACGTTTCCAAACTTCTCTATGGGTTGGCTCGTCTCTTTCAACAATTTCCAACATTTTTTTTTCTATTTTACGTAAATCTTCTTCAGTAAATGGATCTTTCCTTGCAAAGTCATAGTAAAATCCATTATCAATTACTGGTCCGATTGTTACTTGAGTTTTAGGAAAAAGTTCTTGAACGGCCATAGCTAGTACATGAGCTGTATCATGTCTTATTGTTTCTAATCCTTCTTTGTCCTTAGCGGTATAAATCTTGACAGAACAGTCATTATCTATTTCATAATTTAAATCTTTTAAATTTCCATCAACGCTAATTATCAGAGCCTGCTTGGAAAGAGATTTGCTAATTTTTTCAGCTATTTGAAATCCAGTAACTTTTGTATCAAATTTTAATGAATTCCCATCTGGTAGTTTTATATTTGGCATTAATTAATTAATTTTTTATACTCTGAGTATGTAGAAAAACACATTTTTTCAATATTAAATTTTTTTATTACATTTTTTCTACCTTCATTGCCCATAGATTTCAATGTCGATTCGTCTAATTGTAATACTTCAATGATTTTTTTACTTAAAGACTCTGCTTTTCCTGACTCAAATAAGATTCCAGTCTTATTATCTATAATCGTTTCATTTGAGCCACCAATATTGCTTGCTATAATAGGTTTCTCCATCGATTGGGCCTCCACAGATACTCTTCCAAAAGCTTCTGGTTCAATTGAAGCGGAAACTACTAAGTTAGCAATTTTATAAGCGGCTGGCATTTTTTTGCACTCATCTACAAATCTTAATTGGTTGTTTAATCTATATTGTTCAACAAGTCGCATAAGTTTTTTTTTGTAAATTTTTCTACCTTGATCACTTCCCAGTATTACAGCATAGAATGCTTCATGCCCTAATTCTTTATTAACTAAATTTATCGCTTCAATAAATAATTCTTGCCCTTTCCAACTAGTTAATCTTCCAGGCATTAATATTAATTTTTTACCTCTATTTATTTCCCATTTTTTTAATAAATTATCCTCATCAGACTCCAATGTTGTTGATGAATCAAAATAGTCAGTATTAATTCCTCTAAATATAACTAAAAATTTTTTTTTAGGGTCTAAAAATTTTGAATAATTGTCATTAATATGAGAAAATATAAAATTTGAGCCAGCGATAACTAAATCTGATCTTAACATTATTGAATTATAAAATTTTTTTATTGAGCTTTTAAAATTATAAGTTCCATGAAAAGTTGTGACAAATTTTCTTCCAGTAATTTTGGTTGCAAATAGACATGACCATGCAGGAGCTCTACTTCTCGCATGGACAATTGAAATATTTAAAAATAAAATAATGAAAGTTAAAATTAAAGCATTTATAAATATTAATACTGGATTTTTACTGTGTACTGGTAGCCTAATAATTTTAACTTTTTTTCTGTTAACATATTTTAGTAACTCTCCACCACTCGTAACAATATAAGAATGGCATTTTTGTTCATGCAAATAATGAGCTAGGTCATAACATCCTGTTTCAGCTCCGCCAAAGCCCAGTTTAGGAATTACTTGCAAAACTTTTAATTTTGAAGACATTAGCACAATTATATATTAAGAAATTATTCTAATAAACTTTTATGAGTAGGTTTAAATACATAAAATTATCAAAAAGTAAAAAAATTAGATATTTAACTAATTATTATAAGAAAAACCTTTACATAATATTTCTTCACGGGTTTATGTCAGATATAGAAGGAGAGAAACCTCTAAATTTTCAAAAATTCTGTAAAAAAAAAAAATTAGGTTTTTTGGCAATTGAATATTCTGGTCATGGTAAATCTTCAGGAAAATTTACTAGTGGAAATATTACTCAATGGACTAAAGAGGTAAAATTAACAATTAAAAAAATTGTTAAGAAAAACAATTTTATTTTAGTAGGTTCAAGTATGGGTGCATGGCTATCAATTAATCAATTTAAGTTTTTTAAAAATCAAATTAAAGGTTTTTTAGGAATTGGATCTGCTCCAGAATTTTTGGAGAGGCTTATGTGGAAAAAATTTACAAAAAAAATGAAAAATGAAACAAAAAGAAATGGAATATACAATCTTAAATATGGAGATTATGAATATCCAATAACTTATCAATTAATAAAAGATGGAAGAAAAAATAAAGTCTTTAATAAAAAAATTAAATCTAAAATCTATTTAACTATGTTGCATGGAAGCAAAGATGAAGTGGTGCCAGTAACTTATTCAAAAAAGGTTCTTAGATTGTTTGTTAATGCAAAAAAAAAAATGATTATAATAAAAAGTGGGGACCATAGCCTTTCTAGTAAAAAAAATTTAAAGAAGATTAATGTTGAATTAAGTAAGATTGTTACTAATATTATTTAAGCCTTCGATATAAGTCGGAAATTTTAAATTATAACTAAAAAATTTCTTCATTTTTTGATTACTAACTTTTTTAGAGTCTTTATAAAAATTTTTAAGCATTTCACTTTTAATATCTTGCTCGTCTATTGTTTTAGGTAAATCAGTTTTTAAAATTTTAGCCGCATAAGACATTACTTCCTGTGAGGAAGCTGGTTTATCATCAGAAATATTATAAATTTCATTTGTCTTAAAATTTGTTAATGACTTTAACAAAACGTTTGCAATATCTTCAACATGTATTCTTGAAAAAAAATGATTTGGTTTATTAATTATATTTGCTTGACCTGATTTTAATCTTAGCAATGGGTTATTTTTATTAGAATATACGCCTGATAGTCTAAATATTTGAAGGGGTAAATTATTTTTTTTAACGAAAGACAGCCACTTTTCTTCTACTTTTAATCTACTTATTCCAAGAGGTGAAGTTGGATGAGTTTTGCTTAATTCATTGACCCATTCTCCTTTATGATTACCATAAACACTGGTGGCTGACAAATATGTAATCCATTTAATATTGGAGATTTTTAAAGAGTCTGAAAAATTATTTATGACAATATCGTTTCCATCAATTGGTGGAATAGAAATTAATATGTGGTCAGAATTTTTTAATTTATCAATAATTTCCTCATCAAAGTTATTGTTTTCAAATTTATAACTTTTATATTCAACGTTTCCTATTTTATTGAAAGTTGTCTCAGATCTATTGGTTGTAGACAGGTGTATTTTAAAACCCTCTAAAGATAATCTATTTACAAAACTTTTTGCAACTTGACCAAAACCATAACAAAAAATATTTATATTTTTCACACTAAATTACTTTTTTAAATTTTGAGCCATAACTTAAAGGATTTTTTAATTTTTCCACCATTTCCTTTGGGCAAACTTGTACAAAATTTTTAACCTCTAAATCAAATTTTTCTATGATTTTTTTTGAAAATAGTGAGTTAGTTTCTTTAGTATGCTCATTGATTAAACTTTTTAAATATTTGATCCAATATTCAGTTTCTAAAGGTTGCCAAATTACTGTTTCAGGGTTTACTCTTTTTTCGAATTCTTTTACTGGATCATAAACAAAAGCCATTCCACCAGTCATGCCTGCTGCAAAATTATCTCCGACTTCACCTAAAATAACAACCGTACCTCCGGTCATATATTCACATCCATTTGAGTCACATCCTTCAATAACAGAAATTGCTCCGGAATTTCTTACCGCAAATCTTTCGCCTGCTTGACCTGCAGCATAAAGTTTTCCTGAGGTTGCGCCATATAAAACTGTATTTCCTATGATAGTATTTTCATTGGATATTAAATTACTCTCTTCAGGTAATTTTATTGAAATTGTTGCACCAGACAAGCCTTTGCCCACATAATCATTTGCATCTCCTTCTACAACTAACTTTAAACCTTTAGCACCAAATGCTCCAAAGGATTGACCTGCTGATCCTTTAAATAACAAAGTTAAAAAATTATCGTCCAAGTTGTTGTTGCCATATTTTTTATATAAGTAGTGTGATAACCTAGTACCAACTGCTCTGTTAGTATTTTTAATTAAAAATTCATTTTTTTTAATTTTATTTTCGTCTAAAGATTTTTCAATATCGGGCCATATTTGTTCATCTAATGTGTCTGGGACTTTATTTATTTCTTGGTCTTTACAGTATCTATAGTTTTCACCAGGATCAGCTTGTACAAAAAGTGGATTAAGATCAAGATCATCAAGATTTGGAGATGCTTTACTTACCTGTCTAAGTAAGTCTGTTCTTCCAATTATATCATTCAAAGATTTGTATCCTATTGATGCTAGAATTTCTCTTACTTCCTGAGCAATAAAAGAAAAAAGATTAACGACTTTGTCTGGAGTGCCTGTAAATTTTTCTCTTAATTTTTCATCTTGAGTACAAACGCCAACTGGACATGTATTAGAATGACACTGTCTCACCATAATACATCCCATAGCAACTAAAGCAGTTGTAGCAACTCCAAACTCTTCCGCTCCCATCATCGCTGCGATAACTACATCTCTTCCAGTTTTAATTCCACCATCAGTCCTTAGTGTTACTTGATGTCTCAAGTTATTTAAAGTTAACACTTGGTTTGCTTCAGTTAATCCCATCTCCCATGGAATTCCAACATACTTAACACTTGTTTGAGGTGTTGCTCCAGTCCCACCATTATGTCCTGAGATTAATATTATATCCGCCTTAGCCTTAGCAACTCCAGCGGCAATTGTTCCAATTCCAGATGAGGCTACCAACTTAACTCCTACTCTAGCTTTTGGATTTATTTGTTTTAAATCATAAATTAGCTGAGCTAAATCTTCAATTGAATAAATATCGTGATGAGGTGGAGGAGAAATTAATGTTACTCCAGGAGTTGAATGTCTTAATCTAGCTATTTCGTCTGTTACCTTAAAACCTGGAAGCTGTCCTCCTTCTCCGGGTTTTGCTCCTTGTGCTATTTTAATTTCTATTTCGTTACAATTATTTAAATAATTTATTGTTACCCCAAATCTTGCTGAAGCAATTTGTTTTACTCTAGAATTTGCATTATCTCCATTATTTAATTTTTTAAATCTCTTTTCATCTTCACCACCTTCACCGCTACATGAAGCTCCTTTAATTCTATTCATGCCAATAGCTAATGTTTCATGAGCTTCTTTTGATAAAGCTCCATGTGACATACTTCCACTACCAAATCTTTTCATAATATTTTCAATTGTTTCAACTTCAGAAATATCAATTGGTGGATTTAAATATCTTTTTCTAAAATCAATTAGATCTCTTAAATTTATCGGCGGTAGATTATAAATACCTTCGGCATACTTTTTGTAAGCTTCATATGACTTTGAGGCTACTGCGTTTTGTAGAAGATGTATTAATCGACCTTGATATTGGTGAGTTTCTCCATTTTTTCTGTATCTATAAATTCCACCTATGGGTAAAACAGTATCACTACTATTAAATGCATCTTTATGAATGTCTCTAATTTTTTTTTCTATACCAACAAGTCCTATTCCTGAGATTTTAGAAGTAACACCTGAAAAATAATCTGAAACAATAGTTCTACTTAAACCTACAGTTTCAAAATTACAACCACCTCTGTAGGAGCTTAGAACTGAAATGCCCATTTTTGACATAATTTTTAAAAGACCAGCGTTTACTGATTTTATGTATCTTTTTATACAGTCTTCAAAATCAAACTGACCAAATAATTTTTTTTCAAATCTTTGATGCAAACTATCAAGTGCTAAATATGGATTTACAGTTGTTGCTCCAACTCCCAATAATGTTGCAAACGAATGAGTATCAAGTGCTTCACCTGTTTGAACATGTATTGAAACGTAACCTCGCAATTTATTCTTTATTAAATGCGTGTTGATAGCACCTACACATAATAACATTGGAATAGGAAGTTTTGTTTCAGAAATATTTCTATCACTTAAAATTAACTGGTTAGAACCTTGTCTTACGGCAATTTCAGCATCTTTTTGAATTTGTTTAATGGAGCTATCAATATTTTCTTCTTGTACAAAAGTACAATCAATAGTCTTTGAGTTTTTTCCAAAAAAATTAGTTAATTTTTCAAATTGTGAATTTGATAAGACTGGACTATTCAATACAAAAATATTTTCTTTTGTGAGTTTATCAAAGTCTAAAATATTGCCCAAATTTCCAAATCTAGTTTTTAAACTCATCACTTTATTTTCTCTAAGGGAGTCTATTGGGGGGTTAGTAACTTGACTAAAATTTTGCCTGAAAAAATGATAAAGAGGTCTGTAACGATCTGAAAGTACGGCAAGCGGTGTATCATCCCCCATTGATCCTGTCGCCTCTTTTGCATCTTCAGCCATAGGATGCAAAATCAGCTCTAAATCCTCTATACTTAATCCAAAAGCATGCTGTCTTCTTTTTAAATCTAAACCAGAGTAAAAATTTTTTTCATTAGTTATTGTTATTTTGTTATCTAAATCTATTATTTGAGAGTTGAAGTGTTTATATTCTTTCGCAAGAAAATTTTTTATTTCACTATTTTTATAAACTTTCCCTTTTTCTATTCTAATTCCAATAATCTCACCCGGTCCAAGCCTGCCCTTATGTTTAATTTGTTTTTCATTTAGCTCAATCATTCCCGTCTCTGATCCGGCAAATAAAAAATTATCTTTGGTAATTGTAAATCTTAAAGGTCTTAGTCCATTTCTATCGCTTGCAGCTATAACCCATTCATTATCAGTTGCTGCTATTGCTGCAGGGCCATCCCATGGCTCCATTGTGCTATTTAGGAAATTAAATAGTTGTTGATGATTTTTTGGTAAAACTTTACTTTTTTTTGACCATGCATCAGGAATTAGCATTAATTTTGCTAAAGGTGCTGGCTGACCCGAAATATTTAATAACTCAAAAACGTTATCTAATGAGGCTGAGTCTGAATTACCAGATGGAATGACTGGCTTTAGGTTTTCCATATTATCAAAAATTGGACTATGCATTTCTTGCTCATGTACTTTCATCCAATTAATATTACCTTTTAATGTATTGATTTCTCCGTTGTGAGCCAACGCTCTAAAAGGTTGAGCCAAGTCCCAACTTGGCGCAGTGTTTGTTGAAAATCTTTGGTGAAAAATAGCGTATCTTGAAATAAATCTCTCATCCTTTAGATCTGTATAAAAATCAGATAAAGATTCCGCTAAGAACATTCCCTTATAAATAATGGATTTTGAACTGAATGAGCAAATATAAAAATCATTTAAATTAATTATGCTTGCCTCTTTTTCAATTTTCCTTCTAGACTCATAAAGTTTAACCTCTAAATTTTTATTAGAAAGTTTTTTGTCATTATGTTTAAATAAAACCTGAGTTATTTCTGGCCTTGTTCTTTCTGCTTTTTCACCTAAAACTTTTGGATTAACAGGAACCTGTCTCCATCCATAAATACTAAAATTACTTTTTGTGAGTTCTTTCTCCACCAAAGTTCTAGAATTTTCTTGAGCTGAATAGTTGTTTCTTGGTAAAAAAATCATTCCTATACAAATCTCAGAGTCATCATAAGTATGCCCAGTTAACTCAATTTTTTCTGAAAAAAAATCCTTTGGAATTTCTAAATGAATGCCTGCACCATCTCCGGTTTTACCATCAGCATCAACTGCGCCTCTGTGCCATACTGCTTTTAGAGCTTCAATGCCATACTCAACCACTTTTCTAGATTTTTTTCCCTCGGTAGAGGCTACTAATCCAACACCACACGCATCGTGCTCCATTTTTTTTGAATAAACATTTTCTTTTTCTAAAATTTTAAGATTTTTTTTGTACCTTGATATCATGCTACTTTCTCACTTTTGAATTCCTTTCTTTCTAAATATTTTTTTATCGACTCTGCTGCATCTCTTCCATCTTTAATTGCCCATACAACTAATGAAGCCCCTCTTATAATATCTCCTGCTGCAAATACTCCAGGAAGATTTGTCTCCATGGTATCAAAATTTGTTTTTAGTGTTCCCCATTTAGTAATACTAAGATTTTTAGATCCAAATAAATTAGGAAGATCTTCTGGATCAAAACCCAGAGCTTTAATTACCATATCGGCTTTAACTTCAAATTGATTATTTTTTTGAACTTCTGGTTTTCTTCTGCCACTTTCATCTGGTTTTCCTAATTTAATTTTATTTACAATTAAACTTTCAACTTTATTTTTGCCTACAAATTCTTTTGGGCTAGATAACCATACAAATTCTACACCTTCTTCTTCTGCATTTGATACCTCCCTTGAAGAGCCTGGCATATTTTCTTTATCTCTTCTATAAATACACTTTACTGATTTTGCATTTTGTCTAATAGATGTTCTCACGCAATCCATGGCTGTGTCACCACCTCCAATTACAATTACATTCTTACCTTCGGCATTTAATGTTCCATTTTCAAACAATTCTACTTTATCACCTAAACCTTTTTTATTAGAAGCTGTTAAAAATTCCATAGCTGGGAATATATTATCTAAATCGTTTCCAGGTAATTCTATTTCTCTTGCTTTATAAACTCCTGTGGCAATTAAAATTGCATCATGTTTTTTTCTTAATTCTTCAAGAGTTGCATCTTTGCCGACTTCAAAATTATTTTTAAAATTAATACCACTTTTTTTAAGTAAATCTATTCTTCTGGTCACAACAAATTTTTCTAATTTAAAATTTGGAATACCGTAAATTAACAAGCCTCCAGCTCTATCATATCTATCATAAATCGTAATTTGATAGCCCGATTTTCTAAGCTGTTCAGCGGCAGCTAAACCGGCAGGACCGGACCCAATTATTCCAACGCTTAAACTTTTTTCATTTAATACCTTTATGGGATTTACCCATCCATTTTCCCAAGCATTGTCAGTTATATATTTTTCTACAGAACCAATTGTAACGGTGCCATGTCCTGATTGTTCAATAACACAATTTCCCTCACATAATCTATCTTGAGGACAAATTCTGCCACAAACCTCTGGCATATTATTAGTGCTTTGAGCTAATTCGTAAGCATCTTTTAATCTTCCTTCAGCAGTTAATTTGAGCCAATCAGGTATATTATTACTTAAAGGACAATGAACTTGGCAAAAAGGTACACCACATTGAGAGCATCTGCTCGATTGTTCTTTAGCTTTCTCATTAATGAAATCTTTATATATTTCATTAAAGTCCTCTTTTCTCCTTCCAACCTCCCTTTTTGGTGGATTTTGTTGACCTATTTTTACAAATTTAAGCATTTTTTCAGACATATTTACCCTTTAAAAAAACTACATATAACAGCAATTTTTCATATTTGAAGAAAAACAAGGTCAATAATATTGACCTTTATTTGCAAATTTTTACTGTTAAATAAGGCTTTTTCTAAAAGCGCATAGCTCTTATTCCGCCATGGAATTGTTTAATTTGATCTTTACATGGGTTACTAGGTAACTAATGTTTGCAAATTTCATTGAAGTTTTCTTGCTGTCTGTCGTTCAAGGTGTTTCCGAATTTATACCGGTTAGTTCTTCAGCTCATTTATTTTTAATATCTGAAATTTATCAATTTAAATCTCAGGCTTTGATGCTGGATATTAGCTTGCACTTAGGATCATTATTAGCAATAATTTTTTACTTTCATAAAGATTTATCAAATATTCTAAATGATAAAAAATTATTTCTTTTAATAGTAATTGGTTCCTTACCTTTAATAGTTTGTGGGTTTGTAGTTTTTAAAACTGGAATAATAAATAATTTTAGGAATATTGAAGTAATAGCTTGGATGACTTTTATTTTTGCTATACTCTTATATGTAGCAGATAAAGTTGAAGTAAAAAAAAAATTAGAAAACAATATAAATATTAAATCAATTATTATAATTGGATTATTTCAAGTCTTAGCTTTAATTCCTGGTGTAAGCAGATCAGGAATAATAATAACAGCTGGAAGGTTTATTAAGTTTGACCGATATGACGCGACAAAAATTTCTTTTTATTTATCTATACCCGCTATAGCTGGTGCAAGTTTTTTAGGTTTGAAAAGTATTACATACGAAAATTTTGATTTTAATATTATGATTTTATTTTCTATACTATTATCCTTTTTATTTTCTTTTTTAACAATAAAGTATTTTTTAATATTTGTAAAAAAATTTACTCTAAATCTATTTATCATTTACAGAATAATTCTGTCATTTATACTGTTTTATATAGTATACGCTTAATTTTTTTTTATTTCTGGAACTAATTGTGAAATCAGAACACCAATTAAAATAAAAGTACATCCTAATATATTGTTGAAATTTAAAATCTGACTTAAAATAATCCAAGCAGCAGCTGTTGCAAATACTCCTTCCAAAGAAAAAATTATTGCTGATGGAGCTGGTTGAATATTTTTTTGAGCATAAATTTGTAAGACAAAAGCTATGCCTCCTGACAAAACTCCAGCATATAATATTTGAATTTTTTGACTTAGAATATCAAACAATACAAATTCTTCAAAAATTAACCCAGGTATGAGTGAGCAAACCGAAACGACAAATGTTTGAATAAGACCTATTAATATTGGAGCATTAAACTCTTCGATGATAATACCAATAAAGATTATGTGCAAACTCCAAAATAATGCACAAATAATTACAAGGGTATCTCCGAGTCTAACTGTAGTATCTTGAAAATTAGTTAAAAAGTAACCACCAATTACACACAAAACAACTGATGGCCAAACGCTCCAATGTATTTTTTTTTTAAAAAGAAAGAAAACTATAATAGGAACCATTGGAACATAAAAAATGGTAAAAAAAGCTGCATTTGCAACCTCAGTGTAAAGAAGTGCTACTTGTTGAAATACAGATGCAAAAAATAAAAAGACTCCAATAGAAAATGATAGAATTAAAAATCTTTTCTTATTCTTTGTAATAATTTTAATTGTATTTTTTTTTTCTAAAAATAAATAAAAAGGTATTAAAGCAATAAATCCAACAAAGAACCTAACTGAATTAAAAACATAAGGCCCAATATTCTCCATTCCAGTGTCTTGAGCAATGAAAGTAGTTCCCCATATAAATGTACATAATAAAGCACTGATTATAGATGCTGATTTTGACATTTAGATTGCAAGCCTGTATGCAAAATTCTTACCAAGATTTTCTTTAAGCTCATTATTAAATCTTGCAGCCTCAGCACCATCTATTATTCTATGATCATAGGATAAAGATAAAGGTAAAATGGTTCTAGTTTTAAATTCACCCTTAATAAATTTTTGTTTTTTCTCTAATTTTCCAATACCTAAAATCGCAACCTCAGGATAATTAATTATTGGTGTAAAATAATTACCTCCTATCCCACCTAAGCTTGTAATGGTCATGGAGCCTCCAAAAAATTCTTTTTTATCAATCTTTAATTTTCTACACTTATTGCTAATTTCTTTAAGTTCATCGCTAATCTGATTTATGTTTTTTTTATTAACATCTCTAAGTTTGGGTACCATCAAACCATGCTCAGTATCTACAGCTATACCTATATGAAAATATTTTTTAAATGTCATTTTTCCTTGTTCTATTTCATCAATTGAGGAATTAAATGATGGAAATTTTTTAATTGTTGCAACAAGTGCTTTTGTTATAAAAGCAAGTGGAGTAATTTTTTTTCTTTCACCTGTATATACATCTTTTAAGGATGTTCTGAAGTTTTCCATTTCTGTTACATCAGCTTCGTCATGATTTGTAACATGTGGAATTGTTGTCCATGAATAAGAAAGATGTTTGGCGGCAATTTTCTTTATTCTTGGAATTTCTTTTATTTCTATTTCACCAAAATCAGAATGAGGAAATTCATTTTTATAATTTATATTTTGTTCAGTTGTTTTTTTTGAAGATTGGTCTTTTATAAATTTTTTAACATCACTTTCTATAACCCTTCCTTGTCTTTCACTGCCCGTGACTAAATTTATATCTAACCCTAGTTCTCTTGCAAATTTTCTCACATTAGGACTAGCAGGTATTCTTGTTTTTTTTTCGGTCATTTATATTTTGGTTGGAAATGGTTTTTCTGCATCAATTTTATATTTTATCATTGCTTCTTTTGCATGTTTTGTTGGAATTAACTGCTCTTTTGAAAGTACGCTAAGAGCATATGCAACAATATGCTCTTTATCAACCTCAAAAAATTTTCTTAATTTTTTTCTAGTATCGCTTCTACCAAAACCATCGGTCCCTAAAGAATAAAAATTTTTTTTTGTATATTGTCTAATTTGGTCAGAATGACTTCTCATGTAGTCTGAGGCAGCTAAAATTGGTCCTTCTTTTTTTTTAAAACATTGTTCAACATAAGAAACTCTTTGGGGCTTATCTGGATTTAATAAATTGTATCTTTCAACCTCCATTCCGTCCCTACTCAATTCATTAAAGCTTGTAACGCTCCATATTTCACTGTCAATTTGATAATCTTTTTGTAATATTTCTGCGGCAGCCATAACTTCTCTTAAGATTGTTCCTGATCCCATTAACTGAATTTTTGTTTTTTTATATCTATCAAGTTCTTTTATTTTATACATTCCTTTTAATATTCCTTCCTTGCAATTTTTATCTTCTGGCATTGCAGGATGCGGATAATTTTCGTTCATTGTTGTAATATAATAAAAAACATTTTCATTTTTTTCGTGCATTCTTTTTAATCCTTCTCTAAAAATGACTGCAAGTTCATAAGCAAAAGTAGGATCATATGATTTACAATTTGGTATTGTAGATGCAAGCATGTGACTGTGGCCGTCTTGATGTTGTAATCCTTCCCCAGAAAGTGTCGTTCTTCCAGCTGTTGCACCTATTAAAAAGCCTCTAGCCTGGCTGTCGCCAGCTGCCCAATTAAAATCTCCTGTTCTTTGAAATCCAAACATAGAATAAAAAAGATAAATTGGTATCATTTCAATATCATGATTAGAATATGCGGTTCCTGCCGCAATCCAAGATGACATTGAACCAGCTTCATTGATGCCTTCCTCTAAAACTTGCCCTTTTTTATCCTCTCTATATGAAAATAAATTTTCAGCATCTTCTGGTTCATATTTTTGACCTTCGTGGGCATAAATACCTATTTTTTTGAAAAAACCTTCCATTCCAAAAGTTCTTGCTTCATCAGGTATTATTGGAACAAGTCTTGGAGAAACATTCTTATCTCTTAATAAATTTGTTAATAATCTTACTAATGCCATCGTAGTAGACATTTCTTTTTTTCCAGTAGACTCTTTTAAAAAATTAAAGATATCTTTAGGAGGTGCTTTTATTGGTTTAGAATAACTTGTCCTTTCTGGAATAAAACCACCAAGTTTAATTCTTCTATCTTTAATATATTTAATTTCATCAGAATTTTCGTTTGGTCTAAAATATTGAATTTCTTGTACCTGCTTATCTGTTAAGGGAACATCAAATCTATCCCTATAATACATTAAATCATCTATATCTAATTTTTTTTGTTGATGACTTGTATTTACACTTTCTCCAGTTTTACCCATTCCATAACCTTTTATTGTTTTTGCAATTATAACAGTTGGGCTACCAGTATTTTTTATTGCTTCGCTGTATGCTGAATAAACTTTATGTGGGTCGTGACCTCCTCTATTTAGTCTCCAAATATCTTTGTCAGACAAAGAAGAAACTAATTTTTCAGTTTCAGGATATTTACCAAAAAAATTCTTTCTAACATATAAGCCATTTCTTGCTTTATAGGCTTGATATTCTCCATCGACAGTTTCATTCATTATCTTAACCAAATGCCCAGTTTTATCCTTAGCTAATAATGAATCCCAATAAGATCCCCAAATAACTTTTATGACATTCCACCCTGCTCCTCTAAAAATTCCTTCGAGTTCCTGTATAATTTTTCCATTTCCTCTTACAGGTCCATCTAGTCTTTGAAGATTACAATTTATAACAAAAATTAAATTATCAAGTTGCTCTCTTGCTGCCAAACCGATGGCACCTAGAGATTCTGGCTCGTCCATTTCACCATCACCAAGAAATGCCCAAACTTTTCTATTTTGATCTTTTATTAAACCGCGATTAATTAAATATTTCATAAATCTTGCTTGATATATTGCAAGCATTGGACCAAGACCCATTGATACAGTGGGGAACTGCCAAAACTTTGGCATTAACCAAGGATGTGGGTATGAGGATAAACCTCCAATCTCAACTTCTTGTCTGAAGCTGTCTAATTGTTTTTCACTTAATCTACCTTCAAGAAAAGCTCTAGCGTACATACCGGGTGCACTATGACCTTGAAAATAAATTAAATCCCCGCCAAATTTATTATTTTTACCTCTCCAAAAATGATTCATTCCAACATCATAAAGAGTTGCTGCAGACGCAAATGTTCCAATGTGGCCACCAAGTTCTGGAAATTTTTTATTAGCTCTCACAACCATTGCTGCCGCATTCCATCTGATTAAAGATCTAATTTTTCTCTCAATATTTTGATCACCAGTAGACTTGACTTCTTTTTCTGGAGGTATTGTATTTATATAAGGAGTGTTTCTTGATAAAACTAAATCTGATCCTTGTTTGTAAGAATGCTCTATCAGTTGTTTTATTAAAAATTGGGCTCTTTTACTTCCATCATTTTCCAGAACTGAAGAAAGAGACTCTATCCATTCCTTCGTTTCAACTGGATCGATATCTCCTGCTGAATTTGCTAAATTATTTTTTTCCTCAGCAATTTTAATAGGCACATCAGGCACATCTATATTTTCTTTTTCTGCAATTAATGTCTTTTCAGCTTGATTAATTATACTTTCTGTATCTTTGGGTATATTTTCTTTTGCCTGAGATTCCTTTTTTTGATCACTATTTTCATTTTCGACATTCACGGTCAAAACTAAATCATCTTTTGAAACTTTATCTCCAATTTTAACATTAATAGATTCTATTTTTCCCTCTAAGGTTGACGGTATCTCGACACTTGATTTATCACTCTCTATTGTAATAACTGGATCATTAACAGAAACCTTGTCACCTTTTTTAACTAAAATCTCTATGACCTCTACTTTTTCGAAGTCCCCAATATCTGGAACAAGTAATTTTTTATTCATTTTAATAGTAATAATTTTACCACATTTGAAGCCTTTTTTGGACAAGCTTTAGTGTCATATTTAAATAATGTTAATAAATTTGCTAAAAAAAATAATTAAAGCTGAATACAACCAAGATCTAGATGCTAAAATTTGGATACAAAAAATATTATTAAAGAAAAATTTAAATTCTTTAAAATATTAATCCCTTTCAACGCACATTGATATTCCCATACCACCCCCAATACACAAAGTCGTTAAACCTTTTTTTAAATCTCGTCTTATCATTTCGTGAACTAATGTAACTAGTATTCTTGCCCCTGATGCGCCAATAGGATGTCCTAAAGCAATAGCTCCTCCATTGACATTAACCTTTTCAATTGGAATTTTGAGTTCTTTGATTACTGCTATGCTTTGAGCTGCAAATGCTTCATTCGACTCAATTAAATCTAAATCATTTATAGACCATCCTGCTTTTTTTAGAGCTTTATTAGTTGCAGGAATTGGTCCTGTTCCCATAAGAGCAGGCTCAACTCCGCAGGTTGCCCAAGAAACAATTTTAGCTAAAGGTTTTATATTATTTTTTTCTGCCTCTGCTCTATTCATTAAAAGAACTGCTGCTGCGCCATCATTTACTCCTGATGAATTACCGGCTGTAACAGTTCCATTTTCTTTAAAAGCAGTATTAAGCTTAGAAAGACTTTCCTCTGTAACATTGGCTCTAGGATGCTCATCTAATAAATTATCTCCTTCGATTATTTCCTCTTTAAATTTTTTTTGCTTTATTGCTTCTTGTGCTTTTAATTGAGAAGCAACAGCAAACTTGTCTTGTTCTTTTCTTGAAATTCCAAATTTCTCAGCTACATTTTCTGCTGTAATTCCCATATGATAATTTTTGTAAGCGTCTATTAAACCATCTTTTAGCATAAATTCTTCTTTTGAATTTGTCATACTTTCTTGACCTCCAGCAATAACTATCTTTGCATCGTTAGAAACAATTGATTGATAGCCTGCTACAACAGCTCTTAAACCTGAACCACAAACTTGGTTAATAATGTAAGCAGTCTTATCAGTTGGTAAGCCAGCTTTTATCGCAGCCTGTCTTGCAGGATTTTGACCTGCATCACCAGTCAAAACTTGACCCATTATTACTTCGTCAATGGCATCAGTTTGAATTTTTGACTTCTTTAGAATACTTAATATGACATTAGCACCTAACTCATGAGCTTGATAATTTGACCATATGCCCCTTAGTTTACCGATAGCTGTCCTTGCGGCAGATACAATTACTACATCTTTTAAATTTTTTGCCATATAAATACAATAATTCTTAAATAGTAAAATTTCATTAAAAATTATATATATAAGTAAAATTATTAATTGCGCCTGTAGCTCAACTGGATAGAGCGCTTGGCTACGGACCAGGAGGTTCTGGGTTCGACTCCTAGCAGGCGCACCAAACGAGGTGACAAAATGCTAAATTTATTTTCTAAAATTTCACTAGAAAAATCAGTAATATACTTTTTTATAATAGTTTTTATAATTTTATTAATTTTAACATTTATACTTTAAAAAATATGCCAAAAGAATTTGAACAGATAAGTATCAAACCAGGTTTTATGAAGCACAATGGTGGACTTTTCTTTAGAGAAATTTCTGAGACTGAGTATGAATTTAAATGCTTAATTTCAGAAAATCATCTTAATGCTGCCGGTATTACTCACGGAGGGTATGTGGCTGCTTTAATTGATGCTGGCTCTGGCACCGCTGCACATAGAGCTGCAAGAAATTCGCCATGTGTAACGATATCTTTGGACTTAAAATTTATTGGGGCAACAAAAGTTGGAGATGAAATTGTTGGCTTTACTAAAATTCAAAAAAAAACAAAGTCATTAGTTTTTTTAATTTGTCATCTAAAGTGCAAAGATAAAATTATTGCATCGGCCTCGGGAGTGTGGAAAATATTAAATATTAAACCTTCTAACTTGGGCCCTGGGGGTTAATAATATTTTTTCTTCGATAATTTAAATACCCGAAGATAACTAAGAATAAAATAGATACTGGATATACAAGAACTTTATTCGGTCTATCTAAATTTTCAATTTTAAATTCAGTAATATAGTCTCCAGTTTCCAAACCTGCTTTCTTAGCTAGTCCATTCCATTTTAGTGTATCTATAATTATTTTATCATTTTCTTTAGCTAAATTAATTCCATATTCTTCTAGATTGAAGTTATTCTCAAAACTATTTTTTTTAACTACAAATAATTTATATCTTTCCCCATATTCACTTGGCCTTGTAATCTTAATATGGATTTCTTTATTTGGATCAAAATTTAAATTATGTACTTTATTTAAATCTTTATAATTAAATTTTGGATAAAATTTATTTAGAATAAATTCAGGAGATAAAAGTGATATAGAAATTATTAAGAATATTATAATTTCAAACCATTTTAGTCTACTAAACATCCAAACTTGTGTAGCGGATGTGAATACTAAAATTCCAATTAATGATGTTGAAATTACTGTCAATGCGTGCCAAATATTTTCAATCCCAATTAATAGTAACTCGTGATTAAATAAAAAAACAATTGGTAGAACGCCTGTCCTTAAACTATACCAAAATGCTTGGACACCTGTTTTGAGTGGATCTCCGCCTGATATTCCTGCTGCCGCATAAGATGCTAGACCCACGGGAGGCGTAACATCTGCCATTAAGCCAAAATAAAATACAAAAAGATGAACAGCTATCAAAGGAAATATAAATCCGGATGCATTACCAACATCTACTAGAACCATAGACATTAAAGAAGCTACAACAACATAATTTGCAGTAGTTGGAAGCCCCATTCCTAATAACAAACACAAAACTATAGTTAAAAGAATTAAAATTATTACATTATCTCTAGCTACAGACTCTATTACTATAATTAAGTTTGTACTTAATCCAGTAGAACCAACTGCTCCAACAATTACACCAGCTGTTGCAATTGCTATTCCAACTGCAACCATGTTTATTGCTCCCTTTTGAAAACCAACTATCGTTTGATTGTACCAGATTTTAAAAGCATTCTTATAATTTTGCTGCTTAACTAATATGTTTATTAAATTTACAATAATCAATGCAATTGTTGCATAAAATATTGAGTATGCAGCAGTGAATCTTAGATATACCAATAAATATATTAAAACAAAAATTGGAATTAAAAAATGTAAGCCTGATAAAAATGTATTTTTTAAATTTGGTACATCTTTTTCATCCATTCCTTTGAGATTTAATTTTAATGCTTCAAGATGAGATATATAAAATAAAGCAATATAAGATATTATAGCTGGTAAAAATGCATGCTTTACTACTTCAAAATAAGTAACACCAATAAAGCTTGCCATAACAAAAGCTGCTGCTCCCATCACTGGAGGCATGATTTGACCATTTACAGATGATGAAACTTCTATCGCTCCAGCTTTTTCTTTTGAAAATCCAGTTTTCTTCATAATTGGAATTGTAAAGGTTCCAGTGGTAACTGTATTAGCGACAGAGGATCCAGATATCATTCCCGTCATACCAGAACCTAAGATAGCTGCCTTAGCAGGTCCTCCTCTCATTTTTCCAACCATTGCAAAAGCTAAATTTAAAAAGTATTGACCACCTCCTGCGGTTTCTAAAAGTGCGCCAAATAAAACGAACAAAAATATAAAATCAACCGAAACTCCAATTGGAATTCCAAAAATTGCTTCTTGATCAAACCATTGAAAACCAACAAGTCTCTTTAAAGAAAGTCCTCCATGAGAGATTATATCAGGTGCATATTTACCAAAATATGAAAATAATAAAAAACATATTGCTATTATTACTAGTGGTATTCCAATTACTCTTCGTGTTGCTTCAAGTAAAATTAATATTCCAATCGTTCCAATAATTAATTCTAGTGGTATAGTATATTCGCCTAAAGTAATTTTTAAAAGAATACCGCCTCTATCTACTAGCTGATCATAAAAAAAGTAAATATAAAGACAGCAAAAAGCTCCAATTAAACTTATAAAAATATCTATGATTGAAATTTTTTTTGATCTAGAAAAAGGAAATATTAAAAACGCTAAAAGTAAAGCAAAGCCTAAATGTATTGCCCTTGCTGGCAAACCTTTAAACATCCCTATATTAAACCAGAATGGAAAAGGAGATGCGTACCAAAGTTGAAATAATGACCAAACAATAGCAATAGAAGCAACAATTTTTAAATGTATACCTGAAAGATTTCTTGTAGGAGATAAATCTTCATGAATTTTACTTTCAACTGATGTTTCAAGTTTTTGATTCATTTATGAAAGATAGTTTACTATAAAAAAAAGGCCCAATAAATATATTGGGCCTTTTTATTTACATTTAATCTATTTTGATTACATTAATCCAGCTTCTTTGTAGTATCTCTTAGCACCCTCATGTAAAGGAGCTGATAAACCATCGGCAATCATGTCTTCCTTTTTTAATGGCGCAAAAGCAGGATGTTGTTTTTTGAAATCATCAAAGTTCTCAAAAACAGCTTTAACAACTTGATAAACTAGATCTGCTTCAACAGCGTTACTAGTTACAACAGTAGCTTTAACACCAAAAGTTGTTACATCTTTTTTTTGTCCAGTATAAGTGCCTGCGGGTATTGTTGCTGCAGCATAATAATCTGCACCGTCAATTAAACCTTGAACCGGTCCACCTACTAGGTTGATTGGTAAAGCTTTAGCTCCACAAGTTGCTGCTTGTTCCATAGCACCATTAGGAAATCCTACTGAATAACCAAATGCATCTATTTTACCATCACAAAGTGCCTTAACTTGTTCTGAAGAAGTTAGTTCTGTTGTAGATTTAAAGTAACCGTTATCTACTCCCATTGCCTTCATAAGTTCTTCCATAGTTCCTCTTTGACCTGAGCCTGGATTACCTATATTAACAACTTTTCCCTTAAGTCCTTTAAAATCTTTAACTTTCGCTTTTTTTCTAGCCCAAATTTGAAAAGGTTCATTATGAACTGAAAAAACTGCTCTCAATCCTTTAAATTGTTTTCCTTCCCATTTGCTTGAACCATTTACAGCATGAAATTGCCAGTCAGACTGAGCTACACCAAATTGAAACTCGCCTTCTTTAATTTGTCCAATGTTGTAGTTAGATCCTCCTGTAGATGGAGCAGTACATCTATATGCTTTAGCTGTACCTTTTTTTCTACCATGTTCAGCACTAATAGCTGATTTGTGCAACATTTTACAAATTGCATTTCCAGTTTGGAAATAAACACCTGTCGGTCCACCTGTTCCAATCGTAAAAAACTCTGCTGATTTTGCAACTGTTGTAAACGACAAAGAAGCCACAAAAATCAAAAGAGTGCTCGATAAGAAAGTAAGTATTTTTCTCATGTTCCCCTCCTATTATTTTAGAATTATTCTAATCAAAACTTTAAGGGTGAGTCTATAAAAAAATTAGGTTGATTCAACCCAGCCTTTCAATCTTTTCGTACCATTAACTATTTTCGGAGCAAATTCGCTTAATAAAGTTTCATCGATTTTTGTATTGACTTCAATATTTTGCATAAATTTTACTCCATCAAAATCTGTAAAACTTAATCTTGCAATCATTTTTTCTTGCAATAATCCAAAATCTGATCCTGGTAATAAGGCAACGCCTGTTTTTTTTAAAATATCGTCACACATTTCATTAGAATTAGAAAAATCTTTATTGATAAACTCTGGCATAAGATAAAAACCACCTTGAGATTTATTAATAATTGTATTGTTGGATTTCAAATTTTCATAAACATAATCACCAACTCCTTTGAGAATCTTTTTTGCTTTTGTTAAATAAGTTTTATGATCAGAATTATATGCTTCAATAGCAGCATATTGGATTGGAGAACTTACCGAAGAAAAAGTTTCGCTTGCAAGCACTTTCATTTTATCTCTTAATAAATTTAGACTTTTGGGTATTGCAAAATATCCTAGTCTCCAACCTCCAGCTGCACACCATTTGCTTAAACCATCGCTTATTATTGTTTTTTCTGGACAAAAATTTGAAATTGATGTGAAGTTATTTTCAAAAGTTAATTCAGAATATATTTCGTCAGATAAAATTAAGATATTATATTTATTAGCTACAGCGCTAATTTCTTCCAAATTATTACAAACTTGACCAGATGGATTATTTGGAGAATTTAAAAATAAAAGATAATTTTTTTCTTTATTCTTTAATATTACTTTTTCAATATCATGGGCTGTTGGAAACCAATTATTTTCTCTTTTTGTTTGAATCCAGTGAACCTGATTTCTACTTAGAGTAGCTTGTGGATGATAAGATACCCAGCTCGGAGCAGGCAATAGTATTTCTCCATCAAATAAAATTTGTAATAAAAACATTAATTCTTTTGTTCCAGGTCCAATAATTATATTTTCACTTTTATACTCATATTTTTTTTTTGTTGAAATAAATCTTGCAATTACTTCTCTTAAATTTTGCAGTCCTTGCATTGGTAAGTACTTATTATGACTAGCATTATCTCTAAGTGCATCAACTATGTCAGTTGGTATTGCAAAAGGGGATTGTCCAAAGCCAAATTTAAAAATTTCTTTTCCGCTCTTTTCTAATTCTTTTGAAATTTCATTTATTTTTAAAGTAGATGAAGGCTCTAAATTTTTTACTATTTTTTTAAACATTTAATTCTCTAATATTTTTATATTCTTCTAAAACATCAGGATTTGCCAGCGCTTCTTTGTTCTTTATTTTATTACCCTCTATTATGTTTTTAACAGCCAATTCGACTATTTTGCCGTTTTTAGTTCTAGGTATATCGTTAACCTGTATAATCTTGCTAGGTACATGTCGTGGTGAAGCTTCAAGTCTTATTCTCTTTTTCATTTTATTTTTTAAATCTTCATTAAAATTAAATTTTTTATTAAGCACAACAAAAAGTATAATTCTAATATCGTTGTCCCATTTTTGACCTACAACTATAGACTCCTTTATTTCTTTAAATTTTTCGATCACAGAGTAAATCTCAGATGTTCCCAATCTCACTCCGCCTGGGTTTAAAGTTGCATCGGATCTCCCATAAATTATAAAACCTCCATTATTCTTAATCTCCGCATAGTCTCCGTGATGCCAAACATTT
>CACDZF010000004.1 GCA_902557385.1 uncultured Pelagibacteraceae bacterium | reverse complement strand
CATTAAGTAAGGATTTATCATAATCTAAATCAATTTCTCTATAAGATAATTTAAATTTTTCAAGGTTCTCTAATTTTAAACCTATTGTATTTAAAAATTCTGAAAAATATTTTTTATCCTTACAAATTGAATCATAGTTAATTACATATAAATTATTCAATTTAGTATAATTTTTATATATTTTTTTATAATAAAGAAGCCATTGTTCTAACCAATAATTGATATCATTAAAATTTTTATAAGTGATAGGATCATTCCAAGATTTATGATTGTTTCCAAATTCAAAATGTCCTAAATAATTCATATAATCTAAAACGAATTTATTTTTATTTTGGATTTTTATAAAATTTTTATGTTGTAGCAAAAGGGAGCATGAATGCTGCAAAGGATTTCGAAATGGAATAATAAAAAAACTTTTTTTGTAAATTGATTGAATCAAATTTATTTTTTTTAAAATATTATTATTTTTACTTAAATATAAACTTTTGTTGTTTTTTTTTAAAATCAAAGAAACATAAATATTAAAATATTTTTTTATTTCAAATTCATTAAAAGTACTAAAAAATACTTCATCAAAAGCTTCGGGTGAACTAACACTATAAATAATTTTATCATTATGTGGCCTTTGAATTAATTTATTTTCTCTATTTTTTAAAAACATTTTGCTTAAATTAGGTGAAAGAATAAATGGCATGTCTTCATAGGTTAAAGACGCGTATATTTTGCTTTCATGAAAAGCAATTAGCAACGCTGTTGTGCCTGATCTTGGTAGACCACAAATGAATAAATGTTGGTTATCTTTAATATCATTCTTATTTTTAAATAGTAAGTTTTCAAAAAGAAAAAGTGTTTTTTTTATTATATTGTTTCCCAAACACAAGTGGTGAAGTATTTTTTGGATAGAGTTATAGTTTTCCTGCATAAAAATTTTTTATTTTTAAGTAAATCAATGCTATTAAGAAGATTTCTAAAGAGCTTTTGATGCTAATTACAAAGTAAAAAAAATCAGTGCTGGTATAATAAATAAATAAAAAAAAAATAGCTAGTATTAGTAAAAATAAAAAAAGTTTTAAGGACTCAAATAATATAAGTTTTGAAATTTGAAAATATATTTTTTCAAATTTTTCATCTTTATTTGATTTACTTAATGCTGATGGAAGTTTTTTTATATTTTGTAACAAATTTATAACCAAATTTTTAATTTTTAATATTTTAATAGCTTCAATTAAAAAAATAGTAATTAAAATTAATATGAAATGTTGTGTCACTTTTCTTTATCATCTTTTTTTTTTTTGGATTTAAAAAATCTTTTTAATGGAAACCATAATATCCCAATAATTAAAGAAAAAATTGCTAATATTATTCCAATTACTGCTGCGATTAATCCTCCTCCCATTCCGGGACCAATATAAGCATAAGAAAAATTGATATGAATAAAATTAAAAAATAAAAAAAATAAGAAATATAAATTTAGTTTGTACATTTTTTTTCTTTGATTAATTCTTTAAAACTTTTAATAATTTCTTTATTTTCAATTATTCTGCTCCATCTCAGGGCATAAATTTTATCATCTCTAGATTTATTAACAAATTCCCAAATTATTTCTTGTTTATTATTAAAAATTAATAATCTGCCATGTTCCTGTTCCTCAATCATGAAGCTTCCATTATTTAATTTTTGATATAAACCACCAAATGCTGTTTCGACGTCATGTTTTTTTAATGTTTTATTATATACTTTTGAATATTCATCTAACTCAAAATCATAACTTATAATTTCACTATTAGTAAAAACTTTTTGTCCTTTTTTTGTATTAAATAAGTTGTTATTAAATATATGTATTGTTTTATTATCTATAATGTCCACATCATGTTGATATGAAAAAAAAGGAGATCTAAGCATTTTAATAATTTTATTTGTCGATGGTCTATAAAGTATTATCATAGATAAGTTTCTTAAACTTAAAAATAAATCGCCTTTTTTCCAAAATTTACTATCTTCTAACACTGGCTGAATATCATTCATATGAATAATGTCACTGCTATATGTAAATTGAGAAAATAATAAATGTCTGTATCCATTATCAATAAGAATTTGTGTGACTGATTTTTCAAAGATCAGTTGTCCCTCGGGTGATATTTTTGATATTCCTTCATCGCCCTCATAATTTTTATAATATTCATCATCAATCATGCTAGGTATTAATATAGACGGAACCCAATAATTACCCTCATTACCTTTTTCGATGGAATGATGATAACTATGTTCATCATTGGTCCAAACCAAATTACTACAAAAATTTATTTTAAATAGTGGAGAAGCAGAATTAAAAATAACATCACCATTTCCATCTAGAAACGGGTGCCATGTAAATAGTCTTTGGTAAGAAAGATTTTTTTTTAAATCATCAAATTTTTTATAATTATCTTGTATATTAACAGAATTTATTAGCTCTTTTGAATTTGGTGTATATGTATGTATAGTTTTATAGTTTAATAAATCTACTACTTCTACTATAAATTTATCTTTATCTCCATCATATCTAGATAAAAGAAGTAAGCCATCAATTCTTTCATCATTATAAATTTTGGATTTGGGTTTTTCTTTAAATTTTTGAGACTCGTCTAAAAAATATCTTCCTTGGTCATCTAACAATAAAACTATTCTTTTTATATTATATGGAACCTCTGCAATAAACTTCGCAGTCATTTGAATTAATTTAAATTTTTCACCTCCAAGATAATGATGCCTTAATATCCCTCCAAATAAAATTAATACAATTAAAAAAATTACTAAAAGGAAGTATAAAATCCATATTTCAATTTTTTTAAACATAACAATTTAATATATGATTTTTGTTTTATTTTTAAATAAATTAATTTATTTTATAATAGAATTATTACTCTTTTATTTTCTAGCATATTTTTATACATAGTTATATGTAAACTATATGAAACAAATAAATAAATATTTGAATTATTTATGTTATTTATGTAATGGTATTAAAATATATAAATGCGCAAAACAGCTATAATTACAGGTGTAACTGGACAAGATGGTTCATATCTTGCGGAGTTTTTATTAAAAAAGGGATATATTGTTCATGGCATTAAAAGAAAATCATCCTCTTTTAATACAAACAGAATAGATCACATATTTGAGAGTCCTAAATATAAATCAAATTTTTTTTTACATTACGGGGATTTGACTGATACCGATAGTTTAACAAAAATCATAAATAAAGTTAAACCAAATGAAATTTATAACTTAGGAGCACAAAGCCATGTAGGTGTTTCTTTTGAAAATCCTGTTTATACTGCAGAAGTAAGTGGACTTGGCTCACTAAGAATTCTCGAAATTATAAGATTTTTGGGATTAAAAACTAAATTTTATCAAGCAACAACATCAGAACTGTTTGGTGAAAAGGGTAAAAAAAATAAATTTAATGAAAAGTCTGAGTTTAACCCAAAATCTCCATATGGAGTTTCGAAGCTTTTTGCGCATCATATAACCAAAGTATACAGAGAGTCCTATGGAATATTTGCTTCGAATGGAATTCTTTTTAATCACGAAAGTCCCAGAAGGGGAGAAACTTTTGTTACTAGAAAAATTACAATGTTTTTAGCTAAAAGAGTTTTAGGTAGTAAAGAAGTTTTAAATTTAGGAAATATATATGCCAAAAGAGATTGGGGACATGCAAAAGATTATGTTGAAATGCAGTGGAAAATATTACAACAAAAAAAGCCAGATGATTTTGTTATATCAACAGATAATACGTTTAGTGTTAAAGAATTTATAAATTTAGCATGTAAAATTTTGAAGATTAAAATTCATTGGAAAGGCAAAGGTTTAAATGAAAAAGCATATGAAATTAAAAATAAGAAGAAACTATTACTTATTAAAATAAATAAAAAATATTTTAGACCTTTGGATATAGATTATTTAAGAGGAGATTCCTCAAAAGCAAAAAAGGTTCTAAAGTATAAAGCAAAATATAATTTTAAAGATTTAGTAAAAGAAATGTTGTATTCAGATATAAATCAACAAAAAAAAATTTTAAATAAAATCTACTAATAAATTTAAATTAGATTGTGAACTTTTTTATATTATATTTAATTTTACTTACTGTAAGTTTTTATATTTTAAATGAAATATTAAAAAAAAAAAAAGTTTTAATTGATAATATAAATTTTTCGGAACATAAAAAATTTACAGGCGAAAAAGGAATACCTTATTCAGGAGGTATTTTTTTTTTATTTATAATTTTTTATTTGAGTGAGTCTTCTTCAATTTATAACCTAATTATTTTTGTTTTAATATTTTTGATTGGTTTACTCTCTGATTTAAACAAGATAACTTCTGCATCAAAAAGAATAATATTTCAATCAGTTATAATTATTAGCTACATTTTAATTAATGATTTAATAATAATGGATACTAGATTAATTTTTTTAGATAGTCTTTTAAATGACTTTGAGACTGTCGCAATTTTTTTTACTTTTTTTTGTATAATTGTATTGATTAATGGAACAAACTTTATAGATGGATTGAATAATTTAGCTTCTGGTTATTATTCTGTTCTATTTATTATATTAATATTTTTAAATTTAAATAATCCAGCTTTAATTATTGATGAAAATTTTTTGTACAAAATATTCTTATCTATTTTAGTATTTATGTTGTTTAATTTTTTTTCACTTACTTTTTTAGGAGATGGTGGAGCTTATTTATTGGCTTTTTTCTCTGGTTTTTATTTAATTGAACTTTATAACAATCAAATAAATTTATCCCCTTACTTTATTGTTTTAATTTTTTGGTATCCAGCGTATGAAAACTTATTTTCAATAATGAGAAGAATTTTTTTTGAAAAGGAAAAAATCAAGTCTGCTGATAATTATCACTTGCATCACCTTCTTTTTAAATTTTTATCAAAAAAATTTAAAGGAATTAAATTCCTAAATTCTTTAAGTGGCTTGATAATTAATTTTTTTAATTTTATTTTATTTCTTCCTGCAATTTTTTATTCTTCTAAAACAAATGTTCTCACTTTGCTATTATTTATAGGTTTGTTTTGTTACAACTTTGCTTATTTATTGCTAAGATTGAAAATAAAACATTAAATTAATTAATTTATTTTTTTATATCTAAGAATTAAAGATACATTTATCCAAAATATTGTAGCTGTATAAGTTGTAAAAAAACTACCAGATGGAATAATAGGAAGAATTGTAGCTATGATGAATATTGATCCTATAAAAGATAGTATATCTTTATTATTCAAATATTGTCTTACGCCTCTAGAAATTAAAATAATTAAAATTCCAAATAACAAAATATATCCAATTAAGCCTAACTCTGAGAGAAATTCAAAGTGTATTTGATGTGGATGAGTAGATCCTCCATTTACATTTTCAAATGGATTAAATTTGTCATCATAACTTAGATTTCGAAAATTTTTTATTCCAATTCCAAAAAGTTTATTTTCTTTAAATATTTCATATGCGGTATGGTAGTGGCTTAAATGTTCATTTGACTTAACAATAGTTTCATAATTAAATGAAGAAATATTATTAAAAGAATGTACAATAAATCTACTATTAAAAGATGGTGTAGATTTTATAAAGAAAATTGATAAAACTAAAAATAAAGTTAAAAATGATATTTTTTTAGTTATGGTTTGATTATATGTAACAATTAAAAAAATTGAGGTAATGAATAAACTTTTTAAAAAATTTGCCTTTTCTCCAATTAATAAAGAACAAATTAAAAAAAAAATCAAATATAAATAAAAATACTTTTTATAATCTTTATTTACAATCCATAAGGCTAGCAAAACAAATCCAAAATAGTATCCTCCAATTTTTAATTCATCACCAGAAAAACTCGCTAATCTACCAGCATAATTTGATACATTGCCAATTGAATTAAATCCAAAAAAGAATTCAAATATTATATCTATTGATACAATAATAAAAATAATAAACCATGTTTGCAAAACAGGTTTTAAATACCTCTCATCTTCTAGTCTAAGGTAATATGCAATAGCGAAAGCTAGGAGTGGAAATCTTATAAATCCAATTGCTCTTATTATTCCTTCATTTGTTTGAGTTAAGAATACGCTATTTAAAATTAAATATAAATATAATATTATTATTAAGTAAAACAACAAATTAAATTCAAATTTTTTCTTCTTCTGTAATTGAAATAAATAAGTAATAATAATTATTATTATAAATAAATTATTAATAATTGATCCAATGAATAGAGAAATTGGCAACAAAATAATTAAATAAATGATTTTATTTTCAAAATAAAAATATTTGAAAAAATTCTCTTTTAAATTCATTATTTTTCTCATTTATCACTATTATTAATTACTTGAAATTAAAAATTATATAATTACAAGTTTTTTTATAACTTTAATATTACAATTGAAAAATTTAACTTTAATTATACCAGCAAAGAATGAGGCAGAGTCGCTCCCTAATTTTTTAGATGAACTTAAACCCTTAAATGCTAATATTACCGTAGTTTTACAGGATAATGATTTAGAAACTCTAAATTCAATAAAAAATACAAAAAATGTTAATATTTTGTTTCAAAAAAAAAATGGTTACGGGAGTGCTATTGTTGAGGGTTTAAATAGCTCTAATACAGAGTACTCTTGTATTATTAATGCAGATGGTTCTATGGATCCAAAATATCTTACTACGATGTTAGAAAAATGTATTGATAAAGATTTAATATTTGCTTCTAGATATGAAAAAAAAGGTGGTGGAAGTGAAGACGACAACTTTATAACTTTCGTTGGCAATAAGATGTTTACATTTTTAGGGAATATTATTTTTAATCTTAATATTTCAGATATACTTTATACATTTGTTTTAGGAAAAACAAAATCATTTAGACAATTAAACTTAAATTATCATGATTTTAGACTTTGTGTTGAGTTACCGATCAAAGCTAAAAAAAAAAATTTGATTTATTCAACAATGCCAAGTTTCGAAAGGTCTAGAATTGGGGGACAGAAAAAAGTAAATTGGTTTTTAGATGGATTTATCATACTTTTTGGAATGCTGAGTTTTATCTTTAAAAAATAATAAATATGATAAGTAAAAAATCTAAAATTTTTGTAGCAGGCCATAATGGTTTAGTAGGTAGTGCAATTGTTAGAAGACTCAAAGATCAAGGTTATAAAAATATTATTTTAAGAAATAAATCAAGTTTAGATCTAACTAATCAATTAAAAGTAAACAAATTTTTAAAAAAGTATAAACCTAAATTTATATTTATAGCAGCAGCCAAGGTAGGAGGAATTTATTCTAATAATAAATTTAAAGCTGATTTTATTTTTAATAATCTCTCAATCCAAACTAATTTAATACACTCAGCTTTTCTAAATGGCATAAAAAATTTAATTTTCTTAGGTTCTAGTTGTGTGTATCCTAGAAACTGTGCTCAGCCAATAAAAGAAGATTATCTTTTGGGAGGAAAGCTTGAAAAAACTAACGATGCCTATGCAATAGCAAAAATTGCAGGTATTAAAATGTGTGAGAGTTATAATGAACAATATAACATGAATTATAAATGTATTATGCCCACAAATACTTTTGGTCCTAATGATAAATATGACAGTTTAAACTCACATTTTCTACCAGCTTTAATAAAAAAAATACATAATTTAAAAAAGAATAAAAAAAAAAAATTAGTTTTATGGGGAAATGGTATGGCAAAAAGGGAGGTGATTTATGCTGATGATATCGCTGATGCATGCATTTATTTTATGAATAAAAAAATAAAAGAAAACATGGTTAATGTTGGAACAGGCAAAGATTTAACAATTAAAAAATATGCTGAGTTAATGTTAAGATTAATAATTCCTGAAAGAAAAATTAAGATTGTTTATGATAGATCTAAACCAAATGGTACTCCAAGAAAAGTTTTAGACATTTCACTAGCAAAAAAATATGGCTGGAAACCAAAAACAAATTTAAAAGACTCTATTTTAAAAGCTTATAAAAGTTACTTAAGAGAAATTTAAAAATCTGTTTGAATATCCTCATTTAATTAATAATTTTATAGTTTACATTATATTTTTTTTAGGTATAAAACCTTTGCCTGGTGATTATTGCGAAAGTGTAATACCCGATCCCATTCCGAACTCGGAAGTCAAGCCTTTCTGCGCCGATGGTACTTTGTCTTAAGACATGGAAGAGTAGGACGTTGCCAGGCTATAAAAGTTATGAAAATTAAAAGCTCGCTTAAATCTTTAAAATCTAGAGATCTTAATTCTAAGTTGGTTAGAAGAAGAGGAAGAGTTTACATAATAAATAAAAAGAATCCAAAATTTAAAGCAAGACAAAAGTAATTTTCTGTTATTATGATTATAGGATCCATATCAGAAAATAAAGAATTAGAAAAAAGAATATCAATAACACCTGAAATTGCTAAAAAATATATTTCAAGTGGTTTTGAAGTTTTGATTGAGAAGGGATTGGGCGAACATCTTGGAATTAAAGATAATGATTTTTTAAAAGAAAATTGTAAAATTGAAGATAAAAAAACTGTACTAGATAAATCTGATATAATTTTACAACTAAATCTACTTGATGATGAAATATTAGGTTTGTTAAAAGATAATAAAGTTTTAATTGGAAACTTTAATTCAAATATTAATCGTGAAAAATTTATTAAAATAAACAAAAAAAAAATATCTATTTTTTCTTTAGAGCTTCTACCAAGAATTACTAGAGCTCAATCAATGGATATATTATCTTCGCAAGCTAATCTAGCTGGATATAAGGCGGTAGTAGATTCATTTGCTTTTTTTAAAAAAGCTATACCAATGATGATGACTGCTGCAGGCACAATATCTGCTGCAAAAGTTTTAGTTGTCGGAGCAGGTGTTGCTGGACTTCAAGCTATAGCAACAGCAAAAAGAATGGGTGCTATTGTTTTTGCAACAGATGTAAGATTGGCATCTAAAGAACAAGTAGAAAGTCTTGGGGGTAAATTTTTAATTGTAGAAGGTGCTGAAAATTTAGAAACTGAAGGTGGATATGCGAAAGAGGCTTCAGAAGACTTTAAAAAAAAACAAGAGGAATTAGTAAAAGAAACTCTCAAAAAAATAGATATTGTAATTTGTACTGCACTTATTCCAGGAAAAAAGGCTCCAAAAATTATAAACGAAGAAATGATTGAAGGTATGAAGCCTGGTTCAATAATTTATGATCTTGCCGCGTCCCAAGGGGGAAATACAGCTTTTACAAAAGTTGACGAGGTTGTTGATAAAAATGGAGTTATAATTTTAGGTGAAACAAATATTTTGAATAAATTGCCAACATCTGCGTCTAATTTGTATGCAAAAAATTTATTTAATTTCGTCATAAATCTTTATGATAAGAAGAATAATAAAATAAATATTAACATGGATGATGAAATTATAAGTAAAACTTTAGTTAAATAATATGGAAATAGATCCTTTTGTATTTAGATTAAGTATTTTTATTTTGTCAATTTTTATTGGCTACTATGTTGTGTGGAGTGTAACACCATCTCTTCATACTCCTCTTATGTCTGTAACAAATGCAATATCGTCAGTAATAATTGTAGGTGCAATAATTGCAGCTCTAGCAAGTGATACTGAAAAGATATTTGATACAGCTAGTATTTATGGATACTTAGCAATAATTCTTGCAGCGATAAATATATTTGGCGGGTTTTTAGTAACTCAAAGAATGCTCGCAATGTATAAAAAAAAAAAAAAAGATAAATAATTATGTCAGCAAATTTATTAGCAATATTTTATTTAATATCTGGTGTATTATTTATTTTAGCTCTTCGTGGATTATCATCTCCTGAGACCTCAAGGCAAGGTAACTTATATGGTATAATTGGGATGGCGATAGCAATTGGCGTTACAATTTTATCAGTAGGAAATTTCTCAACAGGCTTTATATTTTTATTAGTTTTTTTACTAATTGGTGGTTCTATTGGAGCTTTTATTGCTTTCAAAATACCAATGACAGCAATGCCAGAATTAGTTGCGGGATTTCATAGTTTGGTTGGTCTTGCAGCAGTTTTTGTAGCAATTTCAGCTTTTTTAAATCCAATAGCTTTCAATTTAGGTACACCTGGTGATATCAAAATAGCAAGTTTGATTGAAATGTCGTTGGGCGCTTCAATAGGAGCAATAACTTTTACCGGATCAATAATTGCATTTTTAAAATTAAGAGGGATTATGTCTGGCTCCCCAATTACTTTTGTAGGTCAACACTATTTAAATTTAGCTCTTGGACTAGCCCTGGTAGGTTTAATAGTTTATTTATGTAGAACTCAAATTGATACTTTTTTTTGGACAATCATTGTCATCTCATTCTTAGTTGGAGTTTTATTAATTATTCCAATTGGTGGAGCTGATATGCCTGTTGTAATATCAATGCTAAACTCATATTCAGGATGGGCTGCTGCCGGTATTGGATTTACTTTAGAAAACACAGCATTAATTATTACTGGTGCCCTAGTAGGCTCTTCTGGTGCAATTTTATCTTACATAATGTGTAAAGGTATGAATAGATCCTTTTTTAATGTTATCCTAGGAGGGTGGGGAGCGACAGACGATAAAACTAAAAATACATCTAAAGAACAGAAACCAGTTAAGAATGGAAATGCGGATGATGCAGCATTTTTAATGAAGAATGCATCTTCTGTTATAATTGTTCCAGGATATGGAATGGCAGTTGCTCAAGCACAACATGCCTTAAGAGAGATGGTAGATGCCTTAAAAAAAAATGGTGTTAAAGTTACTTATGCAATTCATCCTGTGGCAGGTAGAATGCCAGGACATATGAACGTTTTATTAGCGGAAGCCAATGTTCCTTACGATGAAGTATTCGAACTAGAAGAGATAAATAATGATTTTGCTAATTGTGATGTTGCATATGTAATAGGCGCAAATGATGTTACTAATCCTGTTGCTAAAACAGACCCACAAAGCCCAATTTATGGTATGCCAATATTAGATGTAGAAAAAAGTAAATCAGTTTTATTTGTAAAAAGAAGCTTATCTCCAGGATATGCAGGCATAGATAATGATTTATTCTACAGGGATAATACCTTAATGTTGTTTGCAGATGCAAAAAAAATGACAGAAGACATTATTAAAAATTTATAAATTGACTAAAATATTTTGTGATATTGCTGATATAAGAGAAATAAAAAAATTCAATAAAAAGAATATTGTTAAAGGTTTTACTACAAATCCATCCTTAATGAGAAAAGCTGGTGCAAAAGATTATAGCTCCTATAGTAAAAAAATTCTTAAATTAACCAACAAGCCCGTATCTTGTGAAGTTTTCGCAGATGATGAAAAAAATATGATTAGACAGGGTTTAAAAATAAGTAAATGGGGCAGAAACGTTTATGTAAAGGTACCAGTGACCAATTCAAAAGGAAAATTTATGGGAAAAGTGATACATGAGTTAAATAAAGAAAAAATTAAATTAAATATTACCGCAGTCTATACAGCTCAACAAACTATGAAAATTTTAAAAAAAATAGATAAAAAAACAAAAGTCATTATTTCTATATTTGCTGGAAGAATGGCTGATGTGGGAAAGGATCCTTTGCCGGAGTTTAAAAGTAGTATTAAATTATCTAAAAAATTTAAAAATGTAGAAATTCTTTGGGCAAGCACTAGGGAGCCATATAATTATTTACAGGCAAAAAATATTAACTGTCATATTATTACCGTTCCTCCAACTATTATCGAAAAAATAGAAAAATTTGGAAAAAGTTTTCAAAGACTTACAGTTGATACAGTAAAAGGATTTTTATCAGATTCTAAAAAATCTAATTTTTCGCTTTAAAGTAAATTGGTTGCGGGGGACGGATTTGAACCGCCGACCTTCAGGTTATGAGCCTGACGAGCTACCAGACTGCTCCACCCCGCGATATTAAATTCTGTTTTTAAGTTTATTAAGTTTTTTAACTCTCTTAATGTTCTCTTGTAGAATCCTTTTTTTCTTTTCGGATGGTTTTTCGTAAGTATTTTTTAGTTTTATAATTTTAAAAAACCCATCCCTTTGTAATTTTCTTTTTAAAACTCTAAGGGCCTGTTCAACGTTATTATCTTTAACTTCTATTTTAATAAATACCTCCAAAAAAATGAGTAATTAACATTTTATATTTTTTATGTCTATTAAATTTATTGATCATTATTAATCTTTGTAGACTGTTTAGCCTTTTCTTTTTCCTTTTTTTCTCTTTTTATTCTTCTTTCTGCTTTTTCTATTGCTTCAGTTAGATTTTTTTGAGTAAACAAATTCATTGCAACTGGATCTTTTGCATTTAAGTTATTAAAGTTCCAGTAGCTTTTATTTCTTATAGCGACCACAGAATTTTTTGTTATGCCTACTAATTTTGCTACTTGTGAGTCTTTTAAAATTGAATGATGTTTTATAAGCCAAAGTGCAGAGTCTGGTTTATCTTGCCTTTTGGACAATGGGACATATTTCTTTATCTTTTTATTTTCAGAAGAAATTTTAATATCAGTATTTTGAATTTGCAAAGGTCTATTAGTATCTTTAGAAGAAAGCTCAATTTCTTCTTTTGTTAGCTGGCCTGCTATAATTGGATTATAAGCAATTATACCTTTTGCAACCTCACCATCGGCAATACCTTGAATCTCAACTTCATGCAGTTTACAAAATTCAGCAATTTGTCTAAAAGTTAATGTGGTATTTTCAACTAACCAAACAGCTGTTGCCATTGGCATTAATGGTGCGTTTGACATTTAACTTTTTTTATCTACTCTAAAATTTTGAAATTTTTTATTGAATTTACTTACACGACCCTTATCCAATAATTTTTGTTTGCCCCCAGTCCATGCTGAATGAGATTTTGGATCTATTTCTAATTTTAGAACTTCACCTTCAGATCCCCATGTTGATCTAGTTTCAAACTGACTGCCATCAGTCATTTCAACTTTGATCTTGTGATAGTTAGGGTGTATGTCTTTTTTCATAACGAGACTTATAACAAAAGAAAACAGGAAAACAATTAAAAGTTAGATAATTTTTCAAGCATTTTTTCATTTATGGCACTGCTAGCTGCAGTTATTTTTATGTTTTTGTTTTGAGAAATATCAATTTCATTAACTATACCCCCAGCTTCTTTAACCAATATGACTCCAGCAGCAATATCCCATAAGTTAAGATTTTTTTGAAAATATCCATCATATCTGCCAGATGCCACATAAGCCATATCTAATGCCGCACTTCCAGTTCGTCTAATATTTAAATCTATTTTTTTGTTGTAATCTTTACCACCAGTAGCAAATAAACAGCTATTGATTTCTTTTTTGTTTGAAACTCTTATTCTATGATTATTAAAAAAAGCACCACTATTTTTTTCGGCATAAAACATTTCATCTTTTATAGGATCATAAATTAATCCAGAAACAATCTCATTATTAGATTTCAAAGCTATCGAGATTGCAAAATGAGGAACTCCATGTAAAAAATTTGTTGTTCCATCAATAGGATCAATTATCCAAATATTATTTTTATCTTGATTAACTTTTGAACCATCTTCTTCACTTATTATTGAAAAATTTTTTTTTGCTTTAGATAACTCCTCTATGATAATTTTTTCTGCTTTTGTATCTGCATTAGAAACAAAATCTGATGGACCTTTTACAGATACTTGTAATTTTTCAAGTTCTCCAAAATCTCTAATCAAATTTTTTGAAGCTTTTTGGCTTGCTTTGATCATAATATTTAAATTGGGAGAAATTGAATTCATAATATTTAAACTTTTTTAATATATTCAATTGTTCTTGTATCAACTATTATTTCGTCTTCGCTTTCAATAAAGGGTGGAACTTGAATGTTAATTCCATTAGTAAGAGTTGCAGGTTTATAAGATGAAGAGACTGTTTGGCCTTTTAAAGCAACATCTGTATTTTCAACCTTACATGTAACTTGATTGGGAAGTTGAACCGATAAAGGTTTTTCATTATAAAAACTTATATTTACTTCCAGATTTTCTATTAACATTTTACCTTTTTCTCCTACTATATCTTTTTTAATATTTATTTGTTCAAATGATTTAGGGTTCATAAAATAATAATCTGTTTCATCTTCGTATAAAAAATTAAATTTAATTTCTTCTAAAGACGCTTTCTCTAAAGTGTCGCTTGATCTAAATCTTTCATTAAGTTTAGTATTTTTGTTAATACTTTTCATTTCTACCTGAGCGAAAGCCCCACCTTTTCCTGGTTTTACATGTTGAGTTTTAAGAACCAGCCACAAATCATCTTTATGCTCTAATAGCATTCCAACCCTTATTTCATTTCCAGATATTTTCATTTTAATTTCTTAATTGCCTCTAATGGTTTGTATTTTATATTCTTCCAAATGTAGCCTGAAATAGCTAAAAAGTTAGCTTTATTCAACAAAAGATTTTTATAATTTGTATTATTTATTCCACCTATAGCAACTATAGGAATATTTGTAATTCTTTTTACCTCCTTTAACAGTTTCATGCTTGCTTTAAATTTAACTTTTTTAGTACTTGAAGAATTAAAAGCTCCAATTGCTATATAGCTAGCTTTATTTTTAATAGCTTTTTTAACAAGAGCTAAGGAATTATGACAAGTAGTACCAATAGTTTTATTTTTTAATATTTTTTTTGCCTTGAAAAATTTCATATCTTTTTGACCAAGATGACATCCATCCGAGACTAATTTTTTTGCAAGAATAGGATCATCATTAATAATAAACTTTACCTTATACTTTTTACAAATTTTTCTTATCTTTTTTCCAATAAGTAGTATATTTTTTTTACTTTCTCTCTTAAGTCTTAATTGAAAAAAGCTAATTTTTTTGGTTTTAAATAAATCTTCTAATTGCTTGTAAAATCTATTATTTTTAATCTTGTTTGGAGATATTAAATATACAAATTTTTTTTTAATTATCTTGTTTTTCAATATCTTGTGACCATTTTCCTTGAGTTGCTAAAGAGCACATTTTAGCCCTATGATTGAAAGTTGCTTGAGTACCTTTTATATCTTTGGTGTTTTTAGACCAAAATTTTAATGCACTTTGCTGCAGAGCTCTACCGTACGAATAAGTCATAATAAAATTTGTGTTATTATGTTTATTTATTGAGTTTAAATTTTCAGTTGCTTCTGTCTCTGTTTGTCCTCCTGATAAGAAAGCTATACCTGGCACTTCAGTTGGAACAGATTCTTTAAGGCACTCAAGGGTTAATTTCGCAATTTCCTCACTTGATATTTTTTCTTTAGATTTATTTCCTGGTAAAATCATATTTGGTTTTAATATTGTTCCTTTTAGTTCAATTTTGTTAAGAATTAGTTCATCATAACATTTTTTAATTACTTCAGAAGTTTTCTTTAAACAGTCTTCCGCTGTATGGTTACCATCCATTAATACTTCTGGTTCCACTATAGGAACCATGCCACTCTCTTGAGCTAATGCAGCATATCTAGCTAATGCATGAGCATTTGAGGTAATTGATAATTTACTAGGGCAATCTTTAGAAATTATATACACAGCTCTCCATTTGGTAAATCTTGCCCCAAGTTTGTAATATTCTTTTAGCCTCTCTCTTAAACCGTCTAATCCTTCAGTAATTTTTTCATCTGATGAATTTGCTAAAACTTTTGCTCCTGTATCTACTTTAATACCAGGCACTGAACTTGCATTTGATATTAATTCTGGAATTTTTTTTCCATTAGAGCCAGTTTGTTTTATTGTTTCATCATAAAGAATAACTCCACCGATACAAGTTTTCATGCTATCAGAACTAAAAAGTGTTTCTCTAAAAGTTAATCTACTTTCGGCACTTGATACTATGTTAACATTTTCGAGTCTCTTGGACATTGTTCCAGTGCTTTCATCGGCAGCCAATATTCCTTTTCCGTCGCCAATAATCTTTAAAGCAATATTATTTAGTTCAGACATTTTTATTTAATGCTTTTATAGCAGGTAAAGTTTTTCCTTCAAGGTATTCTAAAAAGGCTCCACCAGCGGTTGAAACAAATGTAAATGAGTCAAATTTTTTAAATTTATTTATTACAGCAACTGTTTCTCCACCTCCAGCTACAGAAAAAATTTTATCTTCAGTTGTTTTTTGGGAAATTATTTCTAAAATTTTTTTAGTTCCATTTTGGAAATTTGGATTTTCAAAATATCCTGCTGGACCGTTCCATAATATAGTCTTAGAATTATTTATTTTTTCTTCGATAGATAATATTGTTTTTGGCCCAATGTCTAATATCATTTCATCTTCATCAATTTCATTTATATTTTTTTCTTTTCCTTTTCCATCTAAGTTTTTAGATACAATGACATCTGTAGGTATAGTAATCTCACAGTTATGTTTTTTTGCATTTTCTATAATTTCTTTTATTAAAGGACCACATTTATGCTCACATATTGATTTTCCCACACTTATTCCCGAATGTTTCAACATCGTGTTTGCCATTCCTCCAACAATTATAATATTGTCAAATTTTTTTATTAAATTATTAATTATTTTAATTTTTGTCGAAATTTTTGAACCTCCAATTATAAGCGAAATTGGTTTTTCAATTTCTGAAGTTATTTTTTTTAAAGCATTAATCTCTTCAGAAATCTGCAAACCATAATAAGAAGGTATATGTTTTGTAATTCCTTCAACGGACGCATGTGATCTGTGTGAGCAAGAGAATGCATCATTTATATATAAATTCCCTAATGAAGATAATTTTTTTGAAAATTCAATCTCATTTGTCTCCTCTTCTTTGTAAAATCGGATATTTTCCAACATCATTATAGAGCCATTTTGAATTTTATTTATTTCCGATATGGCAATCTCGTTGATAGGAGTTTTGTTAAAAAAAACTTCTTTATTAAGTAAAAAAGATAATTTTTCCGAAATAGGCTTTAAAGACATTTTTTCAACCACTATTCCTTTTGGTCTTCCTATATGGGATATTATTATAATTTTAGCCTGTTTTTCTAATAAAAGTTTAATTGTTGGTATTATTTTCTCTATTCTTGAAGTTTCAGTTATAGCTCCGTTTTCCATTGGAACATTTAAATCAACTCTTAATAAAACTTTTTTTCCTTTTAAATCTAGGTTTTTATTTAAAATATTTTTCATAAAAACTAAATTTTATGAATATATCTTACTAGGTCGCACATTCTATTGGAAAAGCCCCACTCATTATCATACCAAGCAGATATTTTTCCCATGTTTTTTCCAATCACACAAGTTAACGAAGCATCAATAACTGCTGAAAATGGGTTATGATTAAAATCAACGGATACTAATTTTTCTTCTGTAATATCGATCACTCCTGTTGAAGTTTTAACAAAGCTAGAGTTAATTTTATCTTTTGTTATCTCTTTTTTTGTACAAAATACTAATTCTATTAAAGAAACATTTGGAGTTGGTACTCTTATAGCAATACCTTCAAGTTTGCCTTTTAATGATGGTATAATTTCTCCAATTGCTCTAGATGCGCCTGTTGAAGTTGGAACTATTGATTGACTTGCAGATCTAGCTCTCCTTGGGTCTTTGTGAGAATTATCTAAAATTCTTTGGTCACTTGTAAATGCATGTATTGTTGTCATAAATCCTTTTTCTATTTCAAAATTATCGTTTAAAATATTTACAACAGGGGCAAGACAATTTGTCGTGCAAGATGCACCTGAAATTACTTTATCATTTTTGTTAAGACTCTTTTCATTTACTCCATACACAATTGTTTTATCCGCATTTTTACATGGAGCAGATACAATGACTTTTTTTGCACCATTTTTTAAATGATCACTTAATTTTTCTTTAGAATTAAATTTTCCTGTACATTCAAAAACATAATCTACATTGTGTTTATTCCATTTAATATCTTCAATATTAGTTTCTTGAGAAAAGGAAATTTTTTTATTATTTAGTGTTATACTATTTTTATCAAATTTCAGGTCTTCCTTTAATTTTCCATGTATTGAATCGTGTTTTAATAATAAAGAACTGACTTCAGAATTAGATCTATTATTTATGTGTTTAATTTCTATATCTTTATATTTATTTTCTGTGATAGCTCTTACTATCATTCTTCCTATTCTTCCAAGACCGTTAATCCCAACTTTTATTGTCATAATTAGTTTTTTATAAGTTTCTTAGTTTCATTTACAATATTTTCAACAGTTAGACCAAAAAAATTATATATTTCTTTATAGGGCGCACTTCTTCCAAAGTCTTCAATTCCAAAATTTAAACCCTTGTTCACAATGTACTTTTTCCAACTATCAGTAGATCCAGCTTCTATTGTTATATTTAAGTTTGTTTCTTTTAAAATTTTGTTTTTATAATTACTATTTTGCTGCTCAAATATCTCTTGGCAGGGAACTGATATAACTTTTGAATAAATGTTTTCTGTGGCTAATTTATGACTAACATCTAATGCTAAACTCACTTCTGAGCCACTGGCCATGATAGTTAGCTGAATATCACTATTTGATCTAAAAATTTCGTAGGCTCCATAGGAACAGAGATTTTTATTGGCTAATTCTTTTCGAACTTGATTAATTTTTTGCCTAGTTAGCGCAAGTATGCTCGGAGACTTGTAGCTTTCTAGTGCAAGCTGCCAACACTCATAAGTTTCCATTGTATCGGCAGGTCTAAAAACATTTAAATTGGGAATTGATCTTAAACCGGATAATTGTTCTATTGGTTGATGTGTAGGCCCATCTTCTCCAAGTCCAATAGAGTCGTGAGTCATAATATACAAAACTCTTTGTTTCATAATTGCTGATAATCTTATTGAAGGTTTACAATAGTCACTAAAAATTAGAAATGTTCCTCCATAGGGTATTAGCCCACTGTGTAGTGCTATCCCATTCATAATACCACACATAGCATGTTCTCTTACTCCGTAGTGAATATAATTACCTTTAAAATTATTAGGTTTAATTATCTCATGATATTTTGTTTTTGTATTGTTTGAGCCAGCGAGGTCTGCCGACCCTCCTATAATATTTTGATTTTCTTTAATAAGACTATTTAAAATTTTTTCTGATGATTTTCTTGTAGCAATATCTTCTTGATTTTTAATAAGATTTTTCTTTTGATCTTCAAAAATATTTTTTAAATTATTCTTAAAAAATTTATTCAAAAGAGTTTTTTTCTTATTGTAGTTTTTTTTCCATTTTTCTTCTTCTTTTAAACCTTTGTTTCCGATATTTCTCCAGACATCTAGTATATGTTTTGGTATTTCAAAAGGCTTATAACTCCATTTTAATTTTTTTCTTACCAAGTTTATTTCATCTTCACCTAAAGGGCTTCCGTGTGATGATGCACTTCCAGATTTATTGGGTGAACCGTAGCCAATTTTAGTTTTACATGAAATTACAGTTGGTTTTTTTGCTTTTTGAACTTTTTTAATTGCATTAAATATTTGTTTTTCATTGTGTCCATCTATATCTAAGTAATCCCATCCATAACCATTGAATCTTTTTTTATAGTTATCTGAAACTGCTAAACTGGTAGGCCCATCGATTGAAATTGAATTATTATCAAAAAGCATTATTAAATTTTTAAGTTTTAAATGACCTGCAAGGCTTAAAGCTTCATGGCTTATTCCTTCCATTAAACAACCATCCCCAGCAAGCACATACGTTTTGTGATTAAATATATTTTTACCAAGCTTTTCTTTTAAAATTTCACCCGCTAATGCAAATCCTACTGCATTTGCAATACCTTGTCCTAGTGGCCCAGTTGTAGTTTCAATTCCTGAGCCAGCATGGTATTCAGGATGTCCTGCGCAGATGGAGTTTAATTGTCTAAAATTTTTAATATCTTCAATTGAAATACTTTTATAACCAGTTAAGTAAAGAAGCGAGTAAAGCAACATTGACCCATGTCCAGCTGATAATACAAATCTATCTCTGTTTAACCAATTAGGGTTTTTTGGGTTAAATTTTAAAAAATTTTTATACAAAACAGTTACAACATCTGCCATTCCCATTGGCATACCTGGATGACCAGAATTTGCCTTTTGCACAGCATCTATTGACAAAAATCTAATACTGTTAGCTAATTCTCTATGTTGTTTGCTCAAAATTATCCTATCTAGACTAAGAAGATTCTATTTAATAATATGTATATATATGAAAACTTCTGACGAAAAAGAAAAAAAACTTAATTTGGCACTTAGCAAACTAAAAAAATTAAATTTTGAAAACCCTGACCTTAAAAATAGTATAGAAAATTTAAGTATTCAAAAAAATCAATTAGAAATTGAAAAAAAAGAAGTTGAAAATAAGTATAATTTATTAGCTTCAGAACATGAAAATCTTCAACAAAAATTAGACCATATAAATACTCAAAAAAAGAATGAACAAAAAAAAGAAATAGAATTTTCAGAAAAAATTGATGAATTAAATCAAGAAACAGATAGTCTGTTAGAAGAAATAGATAAATGGCAAATGTAAATATAAAATTTAATGGTAAAGATTTTTTGTTATCTTGCGAAGATGGTCAAGAAGCCCATTTAGAAGAATTATCGGAACAGCTTAATCAAAAGTTTGAAAATTTAAAAAAAGATCTAGGGAATATTGGCGAAAATAAGCTTTTATTAATTACTTCGATAAAAATTATTGATGAATATTTTGAAACAAAAAAAAAAATTGAAGAGAAGAAAGTAGAATTTAAGGATTTGTCTAGTAAATTTCAAGAGCTAAAATCTTTAGTTTATGAATATAAAGAAAATAAAGAAAATGAAATTAAACAACTAAATAATCAACAAGATGAACTTAAAAAAGAAATATTAAGAAATAAAGATGATTATGAAAAAATTATAGATGATGCAACTAATCAAATTGAAACTTTTTTAGAAAAAGCAAACCAAAAAGACTCAATTCAATAAATTAATATTGTGTTAAAAAAAAAATTAAGAAAAAAAATTCTTAAGATTAGAAAAAAAATATGTTTAAAAAGTAAAAATATTGATTTTACCAAAATTTTACATTTGATTAAAAAACAAAAAAAGAATCCAAAAAATATTGGAGGATATTTCCCTGTAAATAATGAAATTGATGATTTAGAAATTTTAAAAAAACTTGAAAAAAAAAAATATAAAATTTGTTTGCCTGTAGTAAAAAAAAATTTCGATATGGATTTTTATAATTTTTCTTTCGATGATCCTTTAATAATTAATAAGTATGGTATACCAGAGCCACAAAAAAAAAGTGTTGTTTATCCGGATATAATTTTAGTTCCCATGGTTGGTTTTGATAAAAGTTTAAATAGGCTAGGATATGGCGGAGGATACTATGATCGAGTAATAGAAAAATTAATGAAAAAAAAAAAAATTTTAAAAATTGGCTTAGCTTTTTCTGCACAGCAAATTAATAGTTTACCAATATCAAAATATGATAAGAAGATGGATTATATTGTAACAGAAAAGTATATTTTATAATGAGAATTCTTTTTTTGGGAGACGTAGTTGGAAGCTCAGGATGTAATGCTTTAAAAAAAAATTTGCCAGATATTGTAAATAAAAAAAAAATTGATTTTGTTATAGTAAACGGCGAAAATGCTGCTGATCAAGGAGTTGGTATTACAGATAAAATTTGTAATGATATGTTCAATTCCGGAGTAGATGTTATTACTACTGGAAATCATGTATGGGACCAAAAAGAAACCTTATCTTACATTGAAAAAGAAAATAGACTGTTGAGACCTCAAAATTTAGTCAAACCTTCACCAGGAAAAGGTTTTGAAATATTTAATGCAAAAAATAACTTCAAGATTGGAGTTCTGAATTTAATGGGAAATATTTTTATGAAAAAATGCGATGATGTGTTTATTGAAGCTAACAATTTTATAAATAAACATATTTTAAAAGAGGACTATGACTTTTTAATTGTTGATTTTCATGGAGAAATAACAAGTGAAAAAATGGCAATAGGACATTTCTTTGATGGGAAAGCTACTTTAGTTGTTGGCACACATACTCACGTACCAACTAACGATGCTAGAATTTTAGAAAATGGTACTGGTTACCAAACTGATGCGGGGATGTGTGGAGATTATAATTCTGTAATTGGAATGAATAAATCCAATTCATTAAACAAATTTTTAAAAAAAGAAGCAAAAAAACATTTTCCATCAATTGGTGAAGCATCTTTATGTGGCGTTATAGTAGAGGCTAATATTAAAAGTGGCTTAGCAGACAAAATTGAAAACTTTATTTTTGGAGGAGAATTAAAAAATTCTAATTAGTATGGCTGGTCATTCACATTGGGCAGGAATTAAACATAAAAAAGGAAAAGCTGATAAGCAAAGAGCAAATCTTTTTTCAAAATTATCCAAGGAGATAACAGTAGCTGCAAAATTAGGTGATAAAAATCCTGATATGAATTCAAGATTGAGATCGGCAATACAAGCTGCAAGATCAGCAAATATGCCAAAAGAAAATATTGAAAGAGCAATTGATAAATCTTCAAATTCAGTAAATGAGAATTTTGAAAGTATAAGATACGAGGGTTTTGGTCCTGATAAAGTAGCGGTAATAGTAGAAAGTTTAACAGATAATAAAAATAGAACAGCCTCAAATATAAGAACTATTTTTCAAAAAAATGGAGGAAGCCTTGGAACCCAAGGATCAGCGTCACATAATTTTAAGCAAATGGGTATTATAAAAATTGACAAAAAAGAAATCTCAGAAGAAAAAATTTTAGAAATGGCAATAGTCTCAGGGGCTAATGAATGCTTTTCTAAAAAGGACTTTCATGAAATCCACTGTGATAAAAACGAAATTTATAATGTTAAAAAGGATTTAGAAAAAACGATAAAAAACTTTATATCTACAAATATTTGCTGGTTGCCATTAAATAGCGTAGAAGCCAAAGGTGAGAGATTTAAAATGGTTTTAGAATTTTTAGAAGAGCTTCAAGATGATGATGATGTTCAAAATGTTTATACAAATTTAATTACAGGGAATAATTAATGTTGGTAATTGGTATCGACCCAGGAATTACCGGATCAATATGTTTTTTTGAGGATGGAAAAATAATTGATTTAATTGATATGCCAAATATGGCAGATGGAAAGAAACAAAAAAAACAGGTAAATGGTGCTCAAATTTATAATGAAATTCTTTTAAGAACAAAAAATGTTGAAAAAAGAAATATTAAAGTTGTAATAGAACACGTTTCAGCAATGCCTGGTCAAGGAGTTACTAGCATGTTTAACTTTGGTCAATCTTTTGGGGTTTTAAAAGGAATTTGTTCAGCTATGCAACTCTCCATGTATTTTGTTAGACCTGTAAAATGGAAAAGGTTTTTTAACCTAATTAATGCAGAAAAGGATGCAAGCAGAACAAAAGCAATAGAAATTTTTCCATATATTTCTACTCAGTTATCTAGAAAAAAAGATGCAAATAAAGCCGATGCGGCTTTAATTGCTAGTTTTTTTTACGAAACTTACCAATCAGATCAATAAATATATTAATAATAGTAATTTAAAGACAAATTCATGACACATTTTAGTGTGAGATCTAACAAATGGAAGCAGATATTACATCACAAGCCGTTGGGCTGGCAAGCAATACAGATTTTTCAATTTTAAAACTATTTGTTAGAGCTGATATAATTGTTAAGAGTGTCATCATTATATTGATAGCTTGCTCAATATACTCTTGGGCAGTAATAATTGAAAAAATAAAACTATTTAAAAAAATAAACTCTTCTTCTGAAGATTTTGAAAATAAGTTTTGGAAATCAAAATCAGCAGAAAATTTTTACGACAACTTTCCCTCAAAAACTGAAGACCCAATGGCAAGAGTTTTTATGGACTCGATGCAAGTAATGTTAAAATCTAAACGTAGTTCAAATTTGAATGAAAAAATGTCCAGGATGTTAGAAATTAATATTGAGAAACAAATGGAAAAAATTGAAAAAGGTTATACGTTCCTCGCTACAGTTGGTTCAACAGCACCTTTTATTGGTTTGTTTGGAACAGTTTGGGGAATAATGAATTCTTTTCAATCAATTGCAATATCAAGAAATACAAGTTTGGCTATTGTAGCTCCTGGAATAGCAGAAGCACTATTTGCAACTGCCTTAGGTTTGTTAGCTGCGATACCCGCAGTTGTTGCTTATAACAAGTTTAACAATGACGCAAAAAAATATTCTCAAAAATTAGAAAATTTCTCAAAAAGATTTTTATCAATAATCTAAAATGGCTTTTAATTTAAAACGTTCATCAAAAGAACCTATGAGCGAAATAAATGTAACGCCATTTGTTGATGTAATGTTAGTACTTCTAATTATTTTTATGGTAACGGCTCCTTTATTGACTGTAGGAGTACAAGTTGATTTACCAGAGAGCTCTGCTGACTCTTTACCGGAAGAACAAGAACCATTGACATTAAGCATTAATTCAAAAGGTGAAATTTTTATACAAGAGTCCAAAGTTGAGTATGATAAAATTATTGCTAAAATATTAGCAGTTTCTAAAAATAGAACAGATACTAGAATTTATGTCAGAGGAGATAAAACAATTAACTATGGCAGAGTTTTAGAAATTATGGGAATGTTGTCTGGTTCGGGATTTACAAAAGTAGCGTTAATTTCTGAGCCATATAAAGAAAGGTAAGTTCTGTGACCAGAAATATTATTATTTCTTCAACATTTCATTTAGTTATAATTTTTATTACCGCAATGAGTTTGCCTTTTTTAGCAAAAAAACCAATTGATCTTCCACCAATTGTATCAGTAGAACTGATTCAAATTAAAGATATAACCAATATTCCTTTTGCTCCTAAGGCAAAAAAAATAATTGAAAAAATCAAAGAAAAAGAAAAATTAGTCTCTGAACAAGCTCCACCAAAAATTGTTAAAAAAGAAAAGCCAGATGCTGTTCCGTTACCTGATGAAAAAATAGAAAAAGTTAAAAAACTAGAGGATAAAAAACAAAATCCTGAAAAAATAGATAATAAAGTAAAACAAGTCTCAGAATTTGAAAAAGAAGAACTTTTTGACCCCAATAATATTGCTGCGCTTATAGATAAATCAAAAGAAGATGTTGGGGAAACAACAGATAAACCAAATAAAATTTCACAAGATCAAGATAGAACGGTAGATAATATTGGATTATCTTTAAGCGAAGAAGACGCATTAAAAGCTCAAATTTTTGGTTGTTGGAGTATTCCACTTGGTTTACCTTATAATGAAAATTTATTAGTGAGAATTAAATTGAAATTAAAACCAGATGGGTCTGTAATAAAGTCAGAAATATTAGATCACGCTAGAATGAATAAACCAGGCCAAGGTTTTTACAAAGTTTTGGCAGAAAGCGCATTAAGAGCCATCCAATTATGTCAACCACTTAGGGTTCCAACTACAGGTTATGAAAGATGGAAAGATTTACAATTGAATTTTGACGCTAGAGAAATGCTTGAAGGATAATTATGTTTTTTAGATATTTAATAATATTATTTTTTTTAATACCCCTAAATTCTTTTGCTTTAATTGAAGTTGATATAACTAGAGGTAATTTAAGCCCTTTACCCATTGCGGTATCACCACTTTCTTTAGATAAAGAATCTAAACAGAATTTGGAAAAAATATTAAAAAAAGATGATATAGGTTCAGAAATTTCAATTGTTGTTGAAAACAATTTAAGGAAATCCGGATTATTTAATCCTTTAAACAAAGACTCTTTTCTTCAAAAGCCAGATATCGCTCATTTAAAACCTAGATTTGAAGATTGGGCCTTAATCAAAGCGCAGGCTTTAATTACTGGAAAGGTGACTTTTGTTGATGAAAAACTTAGAGTTGAATTTAGACTCTGGGATGTTCTTGCAGCAAAAGAAATGATGGCACTTGCTTTTACCACAGTTCCAAGTAATTGGAGAAGAGTAGGACACATTATAACAGACAAAATATACAAAAGATTAACTGGAGAAAAAGGTTATTTTGACACTAGAATTATTTACGTAGCTGAAGAAGGTCCAAAAACAAAGAGAATAAAAAAGTTAGGAATAATGGATCAAGACGGATTTAATACAAAATATTTAACTTTAGGGAATGAATTAGTTTTAACTCCAAGATTTAATCCAACAAATCAAATGGTAACTTATCTATCTTACTTTAGAAATTTACCAAGAGTTTATTTATTAGATATTGAAACTGGGATTCAAGAAGTTGTAGGAGACTTTCCTGGAATGACATTTGCACCAAGATTTTCTCCCGATGGTAAAAAAATTATAATGAGTTTTGCTAAAGATGGTAATTCTGATATTTATACTATGGATCTTGAAAATAGAATAGTTGAAAGAATTACCAATCATCCATCAATAGATACTTCTCCTTCATACTCACCAGATGGGAAATATATTTGTTTCAACTCAGATAGAAGTGGTTATCAACAAATTTATATTATGAAAAGTGATGGATCAAACGTTAAAAGAATATCTTTTGGCAAAGGTTTGTATGGAACACCTGTTTGGTCACCAAGAGGAGATTTAATAGCATTTACAAAATTACATAAGGGTAAATTTTATATTGGTGTAATGAGAACCAATGGAAAAGGAGAAAGATTGTTGACTGAAAATTTTTATCAGGAAGCACCATCTTGGTCCCCAAATGGAAGAGTCTTGATATTTTATAGAGAAACAAAAACAGATGAAAAAGGAGAGGGTTTTTCAGCAAAATTATGGTCAATAGATTTAACGGGTTATAATGAAAGGTTAGTAGAGACGGAAACTGATGCTTCTGACCCATCTTGGTCGTCTTTATTAAGCAATTAATATTAAATAGTTGATTTTTAGGCTTGAAAGATCTAATTAGGTGTGAAAAAGTCATAATATTCAATTTAAGGAGTAGTAATGAATCTAAACAAAATTTTAAAAAATGCACTTCTAGTAGCTCTTGCTTGCTTAGCTTTATCTGCTTGTGCAAAAAAAGTAAGCACAGGTCAAATGCAAGGTGATGTGTATACGGGTACTGACACTGTTGAATATTTAGCGTCAGGTGTTCCTGATAGAGTTTTCTTTGCAACTAACGAGTCTATTTTAACAACAAAGGCTAGAGAGACTTTAAGAAAACAAGCTGCTTGGTTGAGAAAGAATTCAAAAATTAATATAGTTGTAGAAGGCCATGCTGATGAAAGAGGAACAAGAGAGTATAACTTAGCATTAGGAGAAAGAAGAGCTAATGCAGCAAAAGATTATTTAATGACTTATGGAATTTCTGCAGATAGAATTTCTGTAATTAGTTATGGAAAAGAAAGACCTGTAGACTCTGGATCAAATCCACTATCTTGGTCAAAAAATAGAAGATCAGTTACAGTAAAAGCTAATTAAAAAGTTTTAAAAAGACCCTGCTATTAAATTAACAGGGTCTTTTTTTTGCCATCATTATAATTACTAATCAGTTCAATGTTAAATTTTATAAAATTTATAACAGTTAGTTTTTTTTTAATTTTTGTTTTTTTTAACGATAAAGTTATTGCTGAAAATGACGAACTAACAGAAATTCTAGATGCAATTCAAAAAGATATAAAAACTTTAGAAAAAGCAGTTTATTCTGAGCAGAATAATTCTTTATCAAGTAGTTCTTTTGATCAAAGTTCAGAAGATGTACTTACAAGACATCTTTTAAAATTATCAGAGATTGAAAATCAATTTCAAGAATTAACAAATAAATTTGAAGAGGTAAATTTTAAATTAGATAAATTATCAAATAGATTATCTAAAGTTCAATCAGATAATCAATTAAGATTTCAACAATTAGAAAACAAAAAAATTACAGCTCTAACAACAGAGGATGAAAATAAAATAACCTCTTCTACAACAGTCTTAGATGATAAAGTTTTACCAGGATCTTCAGAGCCACAAGATTTAGGATCAATTTCTTATAAAGATACAGAAACAAATTTATCAACACAAGAAACACAATCAGTAGAGTCAACAGGATCTGTAGTTACTGAAGAATTTCGTTCTGAAGAAAAAATATTGCCAAGCGAAACTCCAGAAAAACAATACGAGTTTGCAACTAGTTTTTTAAAAGTTGGAGACTACAATACTGCTGAACGTGCGTTTAAAGAATTTGTTGACACAAACCCCAACCACGAGTTAGCTGGCAATGCTCAATATTGGTATGCTGAAACTTTTAGAATTAGACAACTCTATACTGACGCGGCATCTGCATATCTAGAAGGTTACCAAAAATATCCTAAAAGCAAGAAGGGTCCTATAAATTTATTGAGACTTGGTGTATCATTGGTACAGATAGGAGAAAAAGATCAAGGTTGTTTAATGATCACAGGTGTTAAAAAACAATACCCTAAAGCAAAACAGTCTGTTCTTCAAAAAGCAAAATATGAAGAAAAAAAGTTTGAGTGTAAAAAAGAAAAAACATAATAATTTAATTTTTAAACACTTAAACAATAAAGATATTTTAAAAGTTTTTAAAGAATTCAAAAAAAGCATAGATGTTAAAAGTAGCTATGTAGCAGCTATTTCGGGTGGTCCTGATAGCCTTGCTTTAGCTTTCTTTTGTAAATGTATATCAACTATTTATAAAACAAAAATAAAATATTACTTGGTTGATCACAAGCTAAGAAAAGACTCAACTAAAGAAGCAAAAAAAGTTATACAAATTCTTAAAAAGCAAAAAATAAACTGTAAAATTTTAACCTGGAAAGGACCGAAACCTAAATCCAATATTCAATCTATTGCAAGAAATAAGCGCTATGAACTTTTAAAAAATGAATGTAAAAAAAATAGAATACCTTTTTTGTTATTGGGTCACCACATTGATGATCTATATGAAAATTTTTTATTAAGAATGTTAAGAGGAAGTGGCTTAAAAGGCCTAGTGTCTATGGATAAAGTATTTAAAAGTAATATTGATAATTTAACCATAATTAGACCATTGATAGATATTAAAAAATCTAATTTAAAAAAAATATCAAAAAAGGTATTCAATTTTTTTGTTGAAGACTCATCAAATATTGATGAAAATTTTAAAAGAATTAGAATAAGGAAATTAATAAATACCTTAGAGTCTGAAGGTTTGGATAAAAATAAACTAAAACTTACAATTAAAAATCTCAAGCTTTCAAACGATACAATTAATTTTTATACAAATAATAATATTGATGAAAATTCATTTTTTTTTAAAGAAAGAAATGTATTTTTTTTGAATAAAAATTTCTTTAAACAGCCCGGTGAAATTACTTTCAGGTCTTTTGGATATGTTCTAAATAAAATTAGTAAAAAATACTATTTACCTCGAGGAAAAAGTATAAGCACTATCATATCAAATATTCAGTCAGCAAATTTTAAAAAAACAACTTTAGGAGGGTGCGTCATTCAAAAAATAAGTGAAACTGTAGTTGTTTTTCCAGAAAGATCATGAAAAAGTCAAATTTTGTACTAAAATGTCACTTGTTTAATCTGCAATAATTCTTATCTTACAACTATGAATTTTAAAAATCTAGTCATGTGGGCAGTTATAGTTTTTTTAACTATAGGTCTTTATAACATGTTCAAAAATCCTCAGGGTTCTTTAAACAAAACGAACAATATTATTTTTTCGGAATTTTTATCAGAAGTTGATAATGGAAGAGTGGTTAAAGTTGAAATTAAAGAAAATAATATTAAAGGAGTAATGTCTAATGGTGAAGTATTTACAACTTACTCACCAAACTACCCAGATCTTATAGAAAAGCTTTCAGAAAAAGGCGTGAGTATATCTGCTTCCCCGGTTGATGAAAAAATGCCATCACTACTTGGTGTACTTTTATCGTGGTTTCCAATGTTGCTATTAATTGCAGTTTGGATTTTCTTTATGCGACAAATGCAAGGTGGAAAAGGTGGCGCCATGGGATTTGGTAGATCAAAAGCAAAAATGATGAATGAGCTGAAAGGCAAAGTTACTTTTAATGATGTAGCAGGCGTGGAAGAAGCAAAAGAAGAAGTTGAAGAGGTAGTTGAATTTTTAAAGGATCCAAAAAAATTTAGTAGACTTGGTGGAAAAATTCCAAGAGGGTGTTTATTAGTTGGGCCTCCTGGAACAGGTAAAACTTTATTAGCTAGAGCCATAGCTGGAGAAGCTGGCGTTCCATTCTTTACAATTTCAGGATCAGACTTTGTTGAAATGTTTGTTGGGGTTGGCGCTTCAAGAGTCAGAGATATGTTTGAACAAGGTAAAAAACATTCTCCATGTATAATTTTTATAGATGAAATTGATGCTGTCGGAAGAAGTAGAGGAGCAGGCCTTGGAGGCGGAAATGACGAAAGAGAACAAACTTTAAACCAATTGTTAGTTGAAATGGATGGTTTCGATACAAATGAAGGTGTAATTATAATTGCAGCTACCAATAGGCCCGACGTGCTAGATCCAGCGTTATTGAGACCGGGAAGGTTTGATAGACAAGTAGTAGTTTCTTTGCCAGATATTATTGGAAGAGAAAAAATATTAAAAGTACATGGTAAAAAAATATCAATGGCTCCGGATGTAAATTTAAGAACAGTTGCAAGAGGAACCCCTGGATTTTCAGGTGCTGACTTAGCAAATTTAGTAAATGAAGCTGCTTTGTTAGCTGCAAGAAAAAACAAGAGAATAGTAACCTATACTGAGTTTGAAGAAGCAAAGGACAAAGTTATGATGGGAGCTGAAAGAAGATCTATGGTCATGACAGAAGATGAAAAGAAACTTACAGCATACCATGAAGGTGGTCATGCCTTGGTCTCGTTTAATATGCCTGGTTACGATCCAATACACAAAGCTACAATAATACCGAGAGGAAGGGCTTTAGGAATGGTAATGAACATACCTGAAAAAGATAAACACGGTTATTCAATTAAGTTTTTAAAAGCAAGATTGGCAGTATGTTTTGGAGGAAGAGTAGCTGAAGAAATAATATTTGGAAAAGACAATATATCAACGGGAGCTGGAGGTGGTAGTGGCTCAGATATAAATCAAGCAACTCAACTGGCGAGAGCTATGGTTACAAAATACGGTATGACTGATGAATTGGGACCTGTTGAATATGGAGAAAACGAAGAAGAAGTATTTTTGGGTAGATCGGTTGCTAGAACACAGAGCGTATCTGAGGCTGTGGCGCAAAAAATAGATAAAGAAATCAGAAAGCTAGTTGATGAAGGTTATAATAAAGCTAAAGAAATTTTAACTACTAAAATAGATGATTTGCATAAATTAGCTAAAGCATTACTGGCCTATGAAACATTAACAGGTGAAGAAATAGAAAATTTAATAAATAAAAACATATATCCCTCAAATAAAGAGGATTTAAAAGAAGAAGATAAAAAACAAGATTCGGCTTTAGATTCTATGGGAATGAAGCCCAAGATAGTTCATTAGACTATAATGGTAAAATATTACACTAGAGCGTGTAATTTTTATTTCGGACAAAAATCAAAAAGAAAGATTAGTGAAGGAAAAGCACTACCTTTAAGTAATAACCATTTAATATCATTTGATACAATTGAATTAATATCTAGAAAAGATAAACAAAAAATTCATATAAGAGAAATAAAAAAACAAACATATAAAATCAGACAAAAGATTAAAGAGGATATTAAATTAATTACAAAACAAAAAAAATTTAAGGGATTGAATTTTAAAGACTTCCCTATTTTAATGGGCGTAATTAATTTAACACCAGATAGTTTTTCAGATGGTGGAAAATATAATAAAAAAAATTTAGGTTTTAATCATGCGAGATATTTAGTAAAAAAAGGCTGCCAAATTCTTGATATAGGTGGAGAGTCGACAAGACCAGGAGCTAAAGATGTTAATACCAAAGTAGAATGGAAGAGAATTAACAAAACGTTAAAGAAAATTAAAAAATTAAAAAAGTTTATTTCTTTAGATACAAGAAAAAGTTGGATTATGAACCAAGGGGTAAATTATAAAGTTAATTTAATAAACGATGTGTCTGGTTTTAAATATGATGCTAATTCTATAAATATAGTAAAAAAAAATAAAACTCCGTTCGTTATTCATCATATGCAGGGAAGTCCAAAAAATATGCAAAAAAAACCAAGATATAAAAATGTTCTTTTGGATATTTATGATTTTTTTGAAAATAAAATAGAAAAAATGAGATCTTTGGGAATTAAACACAATAATATTATTTTGGATCCAGGAATTGGATTTGGTAAAAACTTGAAACATAATATGACCTTAATTAAGTATGTTTCTATTTTTCACTCGCTTGGATTTCCTGTAATGTTAGGTATTTCTAGAAAAAGATTTATTAAAGATTTATCTGGAATTAATGACAGCAAAGAAAGGTTGGGTGGAACAATATCATCCAGTTTATATGCAATGACACAAGGAGTTCAAATATTAAGAGTTCATGATGTAAACGAAGTGAGTCAAAGTATAAAAGTTTTTAAATCACTAAATTTTAAATAATGTCAAAAAAATATTTTGGTACTGACGGAATTAGAGGCAAGGTAAACCAAGGAAATATTAATGGAGAAATGTTTTTTAAATTTGGTTTAGCAGCTGGGACATACTTTAAAAATCTTAAAAAAAATAAACAAATAGCAATTATTGCAAAAGACACAAGATTGTCAGGTTATACCTTGGAACCAGCTTTAGTATCTGGATTAGCCTCGGCTGGAATGCATGTTTATACTTTAGGGCCTTTGCCAACTAACGGTCTTGCTATGTTGACAAAAAGAATGAAGGCAAATATGGGCATTATGATAACTGCATCACATAACCCTTATTTTGATAATGGTTTAAAATTATTTGGTCCTGATGGTTTAAAATTATCTGATAAAATTGAGAAAAAAATTGAAAAGTTAATAGACTCCAAAATTACAAAAAATTTATCTAAACCTAGTATTCTTGGAAGAGTAAAAAGATTAGAGAATGCCAATGATAAATATATTGAAATTTTAAAATCAAATTTCCCTAATAATTTTAGTCTTAAGGGAATTAAAATTGCAATAGATTGTGCTAATGGAGCTGGATATAAATCTGGACCAAAACTTTTAAAATCTTTAGGAGCCAAAGTTTATAATGTAGGTACGTTACCAACTGGAATAAATATTAACCGAAATTGTGGCTCTACTTTTCCAAAAAAAATTAAATCTTTAGTTAAAAAACATAAAGTTAATTTAGGGATATCATTAGATGGTGATGCTGATAGAATCATTCTATGTGATGAAAAAGGCACTATAGTTGATGGTGATCAGATTATAGCGATGCTGGCCAGTAGATGGAAAAGAAAAAAAATTCTTAGAGGCGGTGTAATTGGCACTTTAATGTCTAATTATGGATTGCAGAATTATTTTAAAGAAAAAAAAATAAGATTTATAAGAGCCAATGTTGGAGACAGGTATGTTAAAGAAAAAATGCAGAAATATAAGTTTAATCTTGGAGGTGAACAATCAGGTCATATTATATTAGGAAATTTTGCAACAACAGGCGATGGTTTGCTAGTAGCTTTAGAGGTTTTATTTTCAATGAGAAAGGGGAAAAAAGCGAGTGAGCTTCTAAATATTTTTAAGCCAATGCCTCAAATTTTAGAAAATATCATTGTAAGAGACAAAAATATAATAAATAAATTTAAGTGCAAAAAGGCAATTAAAAAAGCAAATAAACTTATGGGAAAAAATGGAAGACTTTTGATTAGAAAATCTGGCACTGAACCAAAAATAAGAGTTATGGGTGAGTCACATAATAAAAATTTGATTATAAAGTGTATAAAAATAATTAAACGATCGATAAAATATTGAAACCTAAGTCTAAAATTTTAATAATTGCAGGATCAGATTCTTCTGGGGGTGCAGGTATACAGGCTGATATTAAAACTGTTACAGCCCTTGGGTCATATGCAATGACTGCCATAACAGCTGTAACTTCCCAAAATACTACAGGCGTAACATCGATAGAGGCTATATCTCCAAGAGAAATATCAAAACAAATAGAATTTACATCAAAAGATATTAAACCTGATGCAGTTAAAATTGGAATGTTGTATTCAACCAAGGTAATAAAAGCTGTATTGAATTCTTTAAATAAAATAAAAGCACAAAAAATTATTTTAGATCCCGTTATGGTTGCTAAAGGGGGAACTAAATTAATTAGCGATGCTTCAATAAAAATCTTAGAGTCAAAATTAATTAAAAGGGTTAGTTTGATAACACCAAATATACCTGAGGCAGAAATTTTGACAAAAATATCAATCTCCTCAGTAGACGACATGATACGTGCAGCAAAAATTTTGCTAAATTTTGGAGCAAAAAATGTATTGATTAAAGGCGGACATATCAAATCAAATATTATGATTGATGTTTTTCTAAGTAAAAATCAAATAATAACTTTTAAAAACAAAAAAATTAATACAAAAAATACACACGGCACTGGATGTACATTATCTAGTGCTATTGCTACTTATTATTCATGTGGAAAAACATTAAAGAAATCTTGTGAGATGGCGATTAAGTATGTTAACCATTCAATTGGCGCAGGACTAAAGTATGGCAAGGGTCATGGGCCAATAAATCATTTAAGTACAATAAGTATAAATAAAAAGTTTAGATGAAAAATGTTGTTGTAGTTGGGTCTCAATGGGGAGATGAAGGCAAAGGAAAGATTGTTGACTGGCTATCGAGCGAAGCTGATGTTGTTATAAGGTTTCAGGGAGGTCATAATGCAGGACATACCTTGGTGATCGACGGGATAACATACAAGTTAAGATTATTACCCTCAGGAATTGTAAGAAAAGATAAAGTATCTATTATTGGAAATGGTGTAGTTGTTGACCCGTGGGCTTTATTAGATGAAATTAAAGAAATTCAATCTAAAGGAATTGAAATTACTCAAAATAATTTAATTGTTTCAGAGGCTGCAAATTTAATTTTACCATTCCATAGGGAAATGGATGAAATAAGAGAGGATGCAGCTGGCAAAGCTAAAATTGGAACCACAAGAAGAGGAATTGGTCCAGCTTATGAAGATAAGGTTGGCAGAAGGTCAATAAGAGTTATGGATTTAATTTCAGAAGAAAATCTAGATCATAGATTAGAAACTGTTTTAATGCATCATAATGCAATAAGAAAAGGATTGGGAAAAGCAGTTTATAAAAAAGACAAGCTTACAAAAGATTTATTAAAAATAGCACCAGAAATTTTAAAGTATTCACAACCAGTCTGGAAAAAAATAGATGAATTTAAATCGCAAGGAAAAAAAATATTATTTGAAGGAGCACAAGGTATTTTGCTTGATGTAGATCATGGAACATATCCTTTTGTTACATCTTCAAATACTGTAGCTTCAGCTGCTGCCACAGGTTCTGGCTGTGGACCTAATTCAATAAATTATGTTTTAGGAATTACTAAAGCATATACTACTAGAGTTGGTGAAGGTCCCTTTCCAACTGAATTGAAAAATGAAATAGGAGAAAAGCTAGGAACTGTTGGAAAAGAATTTGGAACAGTAACAAGTAGAAAAAGACGTTGTGGATGGTTTGATGGTGTTTTAGTCAGACAAACAATTAAAATTGCAGGTATAGATGGTATAGCATTAACTAAATTAGATGTTTTAGATCAACTGGATGAAATAAAAATGTGTGTTGCGTATGAAGTTGGTAATAAAAAAATGGATTATTTGCCTGCAGCTTTAGAAGACCAATTAAAAGCAAAACCTATTTATAAAAGTTTTAAAGGATGGAAATGTTCAACTAAAGGTATTAAAAATTTTGAAAAGTTACCCCAAAATGCGAAAATTTATATTAAAGAATTAGAAAAATTTATAGAAACAAAAGTTGCTAGTATTTCAACAAGTCCAGAAAGAAACGATACTATATTGATAGTTGATCCTTTTAAAAATTAATTTGCTGGTAAAAGATTTTTTGATTTAGCGGAATTAAGCATATGTTTTTGAAGCTTCTCGAAAGCCTTATTTTCAATTTGTCTAATTCTCTCTCTACTTATTTTATATTTTTTACTTAAATCTTCCAAAGTAGTAGGCTCATCATTTAATCTTCTAGAATATAAAATTTCTTTTTCTCTATCATTTAGTATTTTAATAGAGTCTTTTAAAAGATCTTTTCTTTGGTCCATCTCTTCTTTTTGAGCTATTTTTAATTCTTGATCCATTTCTTTATCTACAATCCAATCTTGCCACTCATCTCCGTCTTCACCGATTTGAGCATTAAGAGAATGTTCTTTGCCTGATAATCTTCTATTCATAGAAACAACTTCTTCTTCGCTAACATTTAATTTGTCTGCAATTTCGGAAACATGTTCTTTTCTCAAATCACCTTCAGCTCTAGGTGCGATTTGATTTTTTAGTTTTTTTAAATTAAAAAATAATTTTTTTTGTGCTGTTGTTGTTCCAATTTTTACTAAACTCCATGATCTTAAAATATATTCTTGTATAGATGCTTTTATCCACCACATAGCGTATGTAGCCAATCTAAAACCTTTTTCTGGTTCAAATTTTTTTACAGCTTGCATAAGACCAATATTTCCCTCTGAAATCATTTCATTAACTGGTAACCCATATCCTTTATAACCCATTGCAATTTTTGCAACTAACCTTAAATGACTCGTTACAAGTTTTTCAGCAGACTTTACATTGCCAGTAGATTTCCAATTTTTTGCTAACATGTATTCTTCCTCGGCATCTAGCATTGGAAATTTTTTAATTTGTGCAAGATATGCAGATAGCCCGCCCTCATTAGATAGAGCAGGAAGATTATAACTAGAAGTTGTACTCATAGGATTATTTATTTAATTAAGATTTTTAATTTTACAATGATTTATTTATCAATGTTTCTAAGGGTTTTTACTATATTCATTAAATCATTTGGTAAAACAGAGCTAAATCGTAATTTTCTTCCAGATTTAGGATGGATAAAACCAATTACTTTTGCATGCAGAAATTGCCTACCTAAATTATAGATAAGTTTTTTGAGATTTAGATCAATATTTTTTATTTTTTTAAATTTTTTTTTATACTTTTTATCTCCTAAAATATTATTACCTTTATAACTCATATGAACTCTTATTTGATGAGTTCTTCCAGTTTCTAGCTTACACTCAACTAAACTTAAAGTTGGGGTGTTATCATTTTCAAATACTTCTAAGGTTTTATAATTTGTAATTGCCTTTTTTCCTTTGATTATACCAACTTCCATTAGCTGTCTATTTCTTGAACTTCGTGTGATTAAAGTTTCAATCCTACCAGTTTGAGGTCTTAATTTTCCCCAAACTATCAGTTCATATATTCTTTCAATAGAATGTTTATTAAATTGATTTGATAAGTTTTCGTGGGCATAATCATTTTTTGCAACCACGATTAATCCCGATGTATCCTTATCAATTCTATGAACTATTCCTGGTCTTAATTCACCTCCTATATTTGATAAATTTTTTCCACAATGATTTACAAGAGCGTTGACAACTGTATTCTCGTAATTTCCAGCACCTGGATGCATCACAATCCCAGCGGGTTTATTTAAAACTAATAGATCATTGTCCTCATAAACTATATCAATTTTAAATTTGTATGGTTTTAAAGAAGCCTTTATTGGTTCGGGTATAACTAAATTAATTTTATCTCCAGCAACAACTTTCTGAGATGGATTAATTGTCAAGACATCATTTAATTTAAGATTTTTTTGTATAATTAAATTTTTAATTCTAGTTCTACTTAATTTTTTTTCTTTTTTTGAAATAAATGAGTCAATACGACTACCATTTTCTTCATCTTTGACAATTATATTAATGATATTTTTCATATTTTATAATAGTACTATTATATGCGCTTGTAGCTCAATTGGATAGAGCGCCTGACTTCGGATCAGGAGGCTGAGGGTTCAAGTCCTTCCAGGCGCACCATTATTCACCAATATTTATTAAAGTACCTTTTTTTCTTGCCTTCTCAAAAGAATAATAAAACAAAGATATTCCGATAACTAGATATATTCCATTTAAATAAAATGCTTTTATTATATTTTGATAATCAACACTTTGATTGATAAGTATGTTTCTAGCTTCCTCAAAAATATAAACAAGAGGAAGCGAGTATGCTATTTTTTGAAAAAATTCAGGTAAAATTTCTATAGGGTAATAAATACATCCAAAAGGTGCTAATAAAAACATTGTTGACCAGGCAATATTTTCAAATGAAGGACCAAATCTTAATAAGCCTGAAGACACAAATATTCCCAGAGTAATTCCAAATATATATAAACTTAAAAAAAGAAAAAACAAATGCACCCCAAGGTCTAATAAGGATATTCCAAAAAGTGGTGATGTTAGCAGAATTGCGGGTATTAAACCAATCAGAGCTCTGACTAATGCTGTAAAAACTAAGGAAATAATTATTTCACTTATTTTTATTGGTGAAATAAATAAATTTGTAAAATTTCTACTCCATATTTCTTCTAAAAATAACATGTTAAAACCAATACTTGTCCTAAATAAAAAATCATACAAAATTGCACATGTTAATATTACTCCAACGGCATTATTGTAATAAGTGCTATGGGACGCAAAAAAATTAGAAATGAAGCCCCACAATGTTATTTGAATTGAAGGCCAATATATTAAGTCCAAAACTCTTGGAAAAGATCTGGTAATTAAAAAAAAGTGTCTTAAAAAAAGACCATATATTCTATTAAATTTCATTTTTACTTCTTGTAAGTTTTAAAAATACCTCTTCTAAATTTTGTCTACCATGTTTTGCTATTAATTCTTTAGGCTTTCCTTTGTCAATAATTACACCATCTTTCATCATTAATACTGATGAACACAGTCTCGTCACTTCATTCATGTTATGTGACGCTAATAAAACAGATATTTTTTTTTCTCTTTTATAATTTTCTAAAAAAGTTCTAACAAAATCACCAATCTCTGGATCTAATGATGCCGTTGGTTCATCCAAAAACAATACATCTGGATCATTAATTAATGCTTTCGCTAAACTTACTCTATTTTTTTGGCCGGAGGAAAGTTCGCCAGTTATTTTTTTTAAAAGCTCTTCTAATCTTAGTTTGCTGGTAAGATATTCAATTCTACTTTTTAGATTTTTAACACTATATAATTTTCCATATACAACTAAATTTTGTTGAACAGTAAGCTTTTTTGGTAATTCTATATATGGTGAAATAAAATTTATCTTTTGAAGAATTTCTATTCTATTTTTTTCAATTTTCATTCCATTTATATTAATTTGACCTTTAGAGGGTTTTAATAAACCAAGTAGCATCCCAATCGTCGTTGTTTTACCACAGCCATTTGGACCTAAAAGTCCAATTATTTCGTTTTCTTTGATTTTAAAATCTATTCCTCTTACAGCATCTTTTTTTCCATAAGATTTAGAGAGGTTTATAACTTCTACTGAATATTCCATTAGAATTTTGAGGCTCTAAGCAATCTATCATTAATTACTTCACCAAAACCTTTATTAGGTATTTTTTCAACTGCAATACTTTTAAATTTCCTTTTTTTAATCATTCTTAAAGTTTTGTATAAATTTTTTGCTGCATTTTTAAGATTTTTATTTTTACTTAAATAATAAAAGTTTTTACCAGACAATTTCCTTTTTTTAATTAATAAAAATGCCTCATCCTTGTTTGCATCAGCAACATTTAGCCTTATTGGTATCCCTGGGGAATAATGAACCTTTTCTTGTCCAGGAGATGCAATTCTCTTCTTTTGATTATTATATTTAATATTAAAGCCAATTATTTTTTTTATTTTTTTTACTTCTATTCCACCCAATCTTAATATTTCTGGTTTATTTATTAGACTGACAATAGTGGACTCAAGACCTATTTTTGATCTTCCTCCATCAAGTATAAATTTAATTTTCTTACCAAATTCATCTTTCACGTCATCTTTAGAAACTGGACTAATTTTTGAAGAAATATTTGCGCTTGGTGCTGCAAGTGGATACTTGAGATTTTTAATTAATTTTTTAGTAACAGAATTGTTTGGAAATCTTATAGCTAATGTTTTTTTGTAATTGGTAACGTTTTTTGAGATTTTACTATTCTTTTTTAATTTTAAAACAAATGTGATGGGTCCAGGACAAAATTTTTTATACAACTTATAAAAAAAAACGTTTGTTTTACAATCAAACTTTAACATTTTTAAACTACTATAATGGACTATTAAGGGGTTTTTTTTAGGTCTTTTTTTTAATTTAAATATTTTTTTTGTTGCAACATCGGAGTAAGCATTGGCTGCTAATCCATATACTGTTTCTGTAGGAATACCTATACACTCATTTTTATCTAAGTAGTATTTAGCTTTTTTAATATTTGAAAGATTGTTTTTCATGTAATATTACAACTATTATATGAAAGATAAAAATTTGCCAAATGATATTAAAAATAAGTCTCTAAATGAGCTTACAGAACTAGCCAATAATATAATTGAAAATCTTGAAAAAGAGAAAGATTTAGAAAATTCAATAAATAAATACCAAGAACTATTAAGATTAAATAATTTCATCGAAAAAAAATTCCAAACCTCTTCAAAAAATATATCTCAAAATACAAAAGAAAAAATAAGTAAATTACTAATAAATAAAAATGGAAAAAAAATTAAATAAAATTGTCAAAGACACTAATTCTTTTTTATTAAAATTTTTATCAAAACAAAAAAAAACAGATTTAATTAGACCAATGAAATATGGTTTATTACCAGGTGGAAAAAAAATTAGAACAAAATTAATTGTTGATGTCGGAAAAATTTTTCAAATTAAATATAAGAAACTTATTCAGGTGGGAGCAGCTGTAGAGTGTATTCATGCTTATTCTCTGATACATGATGATCTACCATGTATGGATAATGATTTGTTAAGAAGAGGCAAACCATCTACACATAAAAAGTTTGGAGAATCAACGGCAATACTTGCTGGTAATTCTCTACTTACTATTGCATTTGAAATTTTGAGTCAAAAAAGTTTTCATATTGATTGTAAGTCTAAAATAAATTTGATTAAATTAATATCAGAGTGTTCTGGACACACAGGAATAGCAGGAGGCCAATATTCTGATTTAAATTTCGAGGGTAAAAAAGTTCCTTTAAGCCAAGTTGTAGAAATGCAAATTAAAAAAACAGGAAAACTTTTTAGTTTTTGTTGTATGGCACCATTGATTATAGGTAAGAAAAATAAATATTTAAAAAATTTCGATATGATTGGCGCTGATATTGGCTTATTATTTCAAATAGCGGATGACCTTATTGATTATAGAGGAAATTCAAAAGAAGCAGGAAAAAAAACAAGAAAAGATTTTAAAAAAGGAAAGGCAACACTAATCAGTTTACTAGGTCATCAAAATACTATTAAATATGGAAACAGATTAAAATATAAGATATTTAAAAAACTTAATAAGTTTGGAAAAAGATCTGAAGATTTAAGAGGTACAATTAAATATATATTAGAAAGAAGAAAGTGAAGAAGAACTATAAATATTTGGATAAAATTAACTTTCCTGCGGATATTAAAAAACTTAAACAATCAGAACTAAGAATTTTAGCAGACGAAGTAAGAGAAGAAATGATCGATGCAGTTTCTGAAACAGGAGGTCACTTAGGTGCTGGTCTAGGAGTTGTAGAGTTAACAGTAGCTTTACATTATATATTTAATACCCCAAATGATAAATTAATATGGGATGTTGGTCATCAAACATATCCTCATAAAATATTAACTGGAAGAAAAGATAAGATTAGAACATTGAGAAAAGGAAAAGGTTTATCAGGTTTTACAAAAAGAAATGAAAGTGAATACGATCCTTTTGGTGCAGCTCACAGTTCTACATCAATTTCTTCAGCATTAGGAATTGCGGTCGCAAACAAACTATCTAATAAATCTGATAACGTAATAGCAGTCATAGGTGATGGTGCAATGAGCGCAGGTATGGCTTATGAAGCCATGAATAATGCTGGAACAAGTAAAACAAAAATGACCGTTATTTTAAATGATAACGATATGTCGATCGCCAAACCTGTCGGCGCAATGAGATCTTATTTAGCAAAGATATTATCAGGAAAAATGTATTTTAGTTTAAGAGAAACATTTAAATTAATTATTTCTGCATTTTCAAAAAGATTTAGTAAAAAAGCAGGAAAAGCAGAAGATTTTTTGAGATCAGCTGTTACTGGAGGAACTTTATTTAATTCACTGGGTTTTTATTATATTGGACCAATAGATGGACACGATATGGACTCATTAGTATCTGTTCTAAAAAATGTGAAAGAAGTTAATTATAATGGTCCAGTTTTAGTTCATTTAAAAACAGAAAAAGGTAAGGGATATAAATTTGCAGAGAGATCAGAGGACAAATATCATGGTGTTTCAAAATTTAATGTAAATACAGGTGTTCAAGAAAAATCTAGTTCAAATATACCATCATATACAAAAGTTTTTGCCAATACCTTAGTCAAACATGCTGAAAAAGATAGTAAGATTATTGGAATAACTGCAGCTATGCCATCAGGGACTGGAATGGATATTTTTGGTGAAAAATTTCCATCAAGAACTTTTGATGTTGGAATAGCAGAACAGCACGCCGTTACTTTTGCAGCTGGTTTAGCTACAGAGGGTTATAAACCTTTTGCAGCAATTTATTCAACTTTTCTTCAAAGAGCATATGATCAAGTTGTTCATGATGTAGCCATTCAAAGTTTACCAGTTAGATTTGCTATAGATAGAGCAGGGTTAGTTGGTGCAGATGGACCAACCCACGCAGGATCATTTGATGTTACTTATTTATCTACACTTCCTAATTTTATTGTTATGGCTGCAAGTGATGAAGCTGAGCTGGTTAGAATGGTTAATACTTCTGTAGATATTAATGATAGGCCATCTGCTTTTAGATACCCAAGAGGAAATGGGACTGGTATAGATTTACCTTCAATTACCGAAAAATTGGAAATTGGAAAAGGAAGAGTAATCACAGAAGGTAAAAAAGCTGCTATACTTAATTTCGGTGCAAGATTAAATGAATGTTTAATTGCCAAAGAAAATCTTTCAAAGAAAGGAATCAATCTTACAATTGTTGATGCTAGATTTGCAAAACCTCTAGATCAAAATTTAATTTGGCAATTAGCTACTGATCATGAAATACTTATTTCAATTGAAGAAGGTTCAGTTGGAGGTTTTGGTTCTCATGTTGGACAATTTTTATCAGATAAAAATTTGCTAGATAACAATTTAAAGTATAGATCAATGATTTTACCTGACAGATTTATAGATCATGATAAGCCTGATTTAATGTATAAGTATGCTGGTCTTGATGCAGATAGCATCGAAAACAAAATATTAGATACACTTAACTCAAAAATAATAATAAAGAAAACTAATTAACTTTTACATTGTGCGCTATTCATCAAATAGTGATCTAATAAAACGCAATGCATCATAGCTTCTCCTATTGGAACAGCTCTTATACCTACACAAGGATCATGTCTTCCTTTAACAGATATTGAAGTGTTTTTTCCAAATTTATCTATAGTTTTTCTGGAAGTAAGAATTGAAGAGGTTGGTTTTACTGCAAACGATACAACTATATCTTGTCCCGATGATATACCGCCTAGAATTCCCCCAGCATTATTAGATTTAAAATTTGTTTTTTTATTTCTTTGAGAAATTTCATCGGAATTTTGCTCACCAGTTAATTGCGCAGAATTCATCCCAGATCCTATATTTACTCCTTTAACTGCATTTATACTCATCATTGCAGAAGCTAAATCCATATCTAGTTTTGAATATATTGGTGCACCCAGACCAATGGGAACGCCTCTAGCTCTTACTTCAATTATTGCTCCACATGATGAACCTGCTTTTCTTATACTTAATAAATATTTTTCCCAAAGTTTTAAGATTGATTTATCAGGACAAAAAAATGGGTTTTTTGAAATAAATTTATCATTCCATTTTTTTGTATCACAACCAAGTATTCCTAATTGTGTAACTGCTCCAGTGACTTTATATTTTTTTCCAATTTTATTTTCCAACACTTTTTTTGCTATTGCACCAGCTGCTACTCTTGCAGCAGTTTCTCTAGCAGATTGTCTTCCTCCACCTCGATAGTCTCTAATTCCATATTTCTTAAAATATGTAAAATCTGCGTGGCCGGGTCTAAATTTATGTTTAATTGTTTCGTAGTCCCTTGATCTCATATCTTTATTATAAATAATCATCGAAATAGGAGTTCCCGTAGTTTTCCCCTCAAACACACCTGAAAGAATATTTATTTTGTCATCCTCTTTTCTTTGCGTTGTAAATTTTGATTGCCCAGGTTTTCTCTTATTAAGCTCAATCTGAATATCCTTTTCCCTAATACTTATATTTGGAGGGCAACCATCAACCACACATCCTATTGCAGGCCCATGAGATTCACCCCAAGTTGTAAAACGAAATATCTTTCCAAAAGTATTAAATGACATTAAATATATTATATAAGTTATTTTGTTGAAATTATGAATCAAAAAAATTCTCTTGGCCTAAATAAATGCTTTAAGGATCTTGATGATCCACTAAAACTCTTTGAAGAATGGTTTGAAGAAGCAAAAAAAACCGAAATTAATGACCCAAATGCCTTGGCTCTATCAACAGCTGATAAAATAGGAATTCCATCAGTAAGGATGGTCTTATTGAAAAGTTTCAGTGAAAATGGTTTTGTATTTTATACAAATTTTAATAGCAAGAAGAGCATTGAACTAAAAGAAAATCCAAATGCTTCATTATGTTTCCATTGGAAAAGTCTTTTAAGGCAAATAAGAATTAGTGGAAAAATCTCAAAGGTGTCAGACGAAGAAGCTGATTTGTATTATAGCTCAAGATCGTATGGTAGCAAAATTGGTGCTTGGGCATCTGAACAAAGTTCGATTTTAAAAACTAGAGACGAATTATATGAGTCAATTGAAAAATATAAAAAAAAATATCCTGATGAAGATAATGTTCCAAGACCAAAACATTGGTCTGGATGGTCTCTAAATCCAGATAACATAGAATTTTGGCTTGATGGAGAAAATAGAATTCATCAAAGATTAAAATATATCAAAATTAACACAAGAAATTGGCAAAAATATTTATTAAGTCCTTAAAAGGTTCTTTCTAAACTAAAAGATGTTAATCCTTGTAGCATATCCTTTTCTTTTGATGGCTCGAATATGCTCAATGAATTTGAAGCAAGATTTATAAAATGTTCTGCTTTTCTATAACATTCAAAAATTATGTTATATTTTTTTATCATTAATAAAACATTCTTTAAATCTTCTACAGATCTATCTTTTTTTTTAAATAAATCTTTTAATTCATTTTTTTCGCTATATTTTGATTTTTGATAAAGTAAAATTATTGGTAAAGTTACTTTCCCTTCAAAAAAATCGTTTCCAATTTCTTTTCCAAATAATTTTAGTTCAGAATTATAATCCAAAGTATCATCTGCTATCTGGAAAGTTAATCCAAGATTTTTTCCGTAAAATTCTAAAGCATCTTTAATTTTATTTTCTTTATTTGCTAATATAGACCCTACTTTTGTTGCTGCAGCAAACAACGAAGCTGTCTTAGCAGATATTATTTTAAGATATGTTTCTTCTAACATATCTACTTCTCCTTCATGTTGTAGTTGCAATACTTCTCCTTGTGAGATTTCCGCTGAAGTTGAAGAAAGAAGTTTTAAAACCTCAAGACTACCATCCTCAACCATCATTTCAAAACATCTGCTTAATAGGTAGTCCCCAACTAAAATTGATGATTTATTTCCCCAAATATTATTTAAAGTTTTTTTTCCTCTTCTAACTTCACCATTATCTATAACATCGTCATGCATTAAAGTTGCAGCGTGTATTAGCTCTACACAAGCAGCAAGATTAACATCCCTAGAACCTTTAGAGTATCCACATAGTTTAGATGTACCCAAAGTAAGCAATGCTCTTAATCTTTTACCACCTGTTCTAAGATGATAATTTGTCATTTCATCAACTAGCTCTACTTTACTTGTTAATTTTGTTTTAATCTTTTCCTCAACTAGAATTAGTTTATCTTCAACAGAATTTTTGAGCTCCGAATATGAATTGTTTATCCGATTCTTTAACTGAACAACGGTTCCCATGAGAATAAGTTAGTACAATTGTCACAATATTATACTTATCAATTGACGCACCCCAAACTACAACTATAAGGAGACTTTATATTAAATCAAAAATTCTGTAAGCATTATTTATGTTCTCTTTTTTTAAAAAAAAAAAAATTATTCCACATATAAGGCTGTCCGGTGTCATTGGTTCTGCTGGAAGATTTAAACAAGGTATTGATTTTTCAGGTCAGCAAGAGATAATAAAAAAAGCTTTTTCATTTAAAAAGTCTGAAAACATAGCAATATCAATTAATTCTCCAGGCGGCTCACCTGTTCAATCTCATTTAATTCATGATTATATAAGGCAGCTGGCTAAAAAAAATAAAAAAAAAGTTATAGTTTTTGCTGAAGATGTTGCAGCATCCGGTGGATACTTAATAGCTTGTGCGGGAGATGAAATATATGCAAATTCAAGTTCTATAGTAGGTTCAATTGGAGTTATCTCGGCCTCATTTGGTTTTCAGGATGCTATCAAAAAAATTGGTATTCAAAGAAGAGTTTACACTGCTGGAAAAAATAAAAGCACTTTAGATCCTTTCAAAGAAGAAAAAGAAGAAGATATTGAAAGAATAAAAAAATTACAATTAGAGCTTCATTCAGATTTTATTGAAGTTGTAAAAAAAAGCAGAGGTTCAAAACTTAAAGATACTGAAAAAAATAATACTTTTACAGGAGAATTTTGGTCAGGAACCACATCAATGAAATTAGGATTAATAGATGGTATCGGTAATGCAGAACAAATTTTAAGAGAAAAATTTGGAGAAGACATAGTTATTAAAAAACTAGAGAAGCAAAAAAGTTTTATAGCAAAAAAACTTTCATCTTCAATAGATAATCAAATTGATAGTATAGCTAGCGTTATAGAAGAAAGAGCCTTGTGGCAAAAATTTGGTTTATAGATGCCAAAAAAAATAAAAAAGATAAAGAAAAAAAATAAACCTACATTTCAATCTTTTCAAGATACAATCTTGAATTTACAAAAATATTGGAGCAAACATGGTTGTGTTATTGTACAACCTTATGACATGGAGGTGGGAGCTGGGACATTTCATCCTGCAACAACCCTAAGATCATTAGGACCTAAACCTTGGAAAGTTGCATATGTTCAACCATCAAGAAGACCAACTGACGGAAGGTATGGAGATAATCCAAATAGATTACAACACTATTATCAATTTCAAGTTTTAATAAAGCCATCTCCAAAAGAAATAAAAAAACTTTATTTAAATAGCTTAAACGTTATTGGTATCAGCCACAAAGATCACGATATTAGGTTCGTTGAAGACGACTGGGAAAGTCCAACTCTTGGAGCTGCAGGGCTTGGGTGGGAAGTTTGGTGTGATGGAATGGAAATTACACAATTTACTTATTTTCAACAAATGGCAGGCATGGAATGTAAACCAGTTTCTGTGGAATTAACCTATGGTCTTGAAAGAATCTGTATGTTTACTCAGCAAAAAAAAAATGTATTTGATCTTTTGTGGAACAATGAGGGAGTTCAATATAGGGAAGTATTTCATCAAGCTGAAAGAGAATTTTCTGCTTATAATTTTGAACATGCAAATACTGAAAATTTGTTTAAGATTTTTGATATGTTGGAATTAGAAGCTAAATCTTTGGTAGAAAAAAAATTATCTTTGCCAGCTTATGATCAATGTCTAAAAGCTAGCCATGTTTTTAATGTTTTAGATGCAAGAGGTGTAATAAGTGTTGCGCAAAGGGCAGAATATATTGGAAGAATAAGAGATATAACTAAAGGTGTTGCTGAAATTTGGGTAAGTAGTCAAAAATAAAAATGGCCGAATTTTTTTTAGAACTTTTTAGCGAAGAAATACCTCCGAACCTACAAAGAAATGCAAGAAAATTTTTTTTGGAAAGTTTTCAAAAATTATTTGAGGAAAAAAAATTAAAATTTAAAAAATCAGCTTCTTACTCAACACCTAATAGACTAATAGTTTTATTTGAAGGTTTAGACAAAGAAATAAAAGAAAAATCTGAAGAAATTAGAGGCCCCAACATAAACGCTCAAGAAAAAGCCTTAGAAGGATTTTTAAGATCAAATAAAATAACTGAAAATAAAATTTTTAAAAAAAAAACTGAAAAAGGGGAATTTTATTTTTTTAAAAAAGAAGAAAAAATTATAAGAACTTTCGATTTATTGGAAAAAAATATTCCCTTAATTTTAGATAGACTAGCCTGGAAAAAATCAATGAAATGGGCAGATTTTGATATGGAATGGGGAAGACCTTTGAAATCAATTTTGTGTATTTTTGATAATAAAAGCTTACCATTTAAATTTCATCATTTAGAAAGCTCAAATACAACATTTCTCGACAAAGAGTTTGAGGAGAAAAAAGTCATGTTCAAGAATTTTAAAAGCTATCAGAGTTATTTTAAAAAAATAGGCACTATTATCGATCAAAATTCCAGAATGAAGTTAATTGAAAATTCACTAAAAAAAATTTCAGAAAGAAAAAATCTTAAGCTAGACATTAATGCTAAACTTTTAAATGAAGTGGTCAATTTAGTGGATAAACCATATGTTCTAAGTTGCAAATTTGATAAAAAATTCCTGGAAATACCAAAAGAGATTCTTATTATTACTATGCAATATCATCAAAAGTATTTTCACACTCTTGATCAAAAAGAAAATATCACCAACGAATTCTTTGTTGTAGCGAACAGCAAAGACCCAAAAGGTTTTGTAAAATTAGGAAATGAAAGAGTTGTGGATGCAAGATTAAATGATGCTAGATTTTTTTGGGAAAAAAATAAATCTCAAAACTTAATCAAACAAATATCAAAATTAAAATCGATCAATTATTTTGAAGGACTGGGATCTTATTTTGATAAAGTTCAAAGAATGAGAAAGCTTGGTGGTATGATTTCAGACGAAATGCTCATAAGTAAAGATAAAGTAGAACTTTCAACATCTATATGTAAAATAGACTTAATTTCAGACATTGTTAATGAATTCCCCGAGCTTCAAGGAATAATGGGGGGATATTTCGCAACCTCCCAAGGATTTGATAAAGATATTTCTTTAGCAATAAGCGAGCATTATTTACCCACGGGATTAGATAGCAGAGTTCCAAAGAAACCTTTTAGCATTACTTTAGCTTTAACTGATAAGTTGGATACTCTTGTAGGTTTTTTTGGAATTAATCAAAAACCTACTAGCTCAAAAGATCCGTATGCATTGAGAAGATCAGCTTTAGGAATTATTAGACTAATATTAGAAAATAAAAAAGAATTAAAATTAAGTGATTTAATAAATTATTCAATATCACTTTATAAAGATCAAGGATTTAAGTTTAATAATGACAATGTTCAAAAAGATTTATCTTTATTTTTGGTTGATAGATTAAAGTTCTATATGAAAGAAAAAGATATTCGTTATGATATTATTGAAGCAAGCATAAATTCCTTTTCAATAGATAATGTGTCAAAAATTTATAATAAGGCAATAGCTTTAAATAAATTTATTATTAATAGTTTTGGAAAAGACATAATTGCAAGCTACAAAAGAGCTTCAAATATTTTGGAGAACGAACTTAAAAGTAAAGAATTAGATCTTGCAAATACGACTGATCCTGGAATTTTCAAAAATGACTATGAAAAAAACTTATATAAAAAAATACATGAATTAAGAAAATACTTTACCAGTATTAATAAAGATGAGGATTATCAAGTAACTCTTGGAAATCTAGCTGATGCTAAATTAACTATTAATGAATTTTTTGACAATGTGATTGTTAATGATGAAGATCAGAGTATAAAAAAAAATCGATTGGAACTTTTACAAATGTTATGTAAAACATTTGACAATTATATAAATTTTTCAAATATTGAAACTACTTAGTGACTAAATTAATTTTAAATTTTAAATCAAAGGAAACACCAAAAATAAAGAATCCTAAAAACTTTTTAGGAGGAAAGGGTGCAAACCTTGCTCAAATGGGTAAAATGGGACTACCAGTTCCATCGGGATTTACAATTTCAACAAAAGTGTGTGAGTTATTTTACAAGAATAAAAAAAAACTTAATTCAAAAATTATTAAAAATATAGAAAAAGAACTCAAAAAAGTTGAGAAAGAGTCTGGAAAGAAATTTGGTGATTTACAAAATCCCTTACTGGTATCAGTGAGATCAGGCGCCAGAATATCTATGCCTGGCATGATGGATACAATTTTAAACCTTGGTTTAAATGATAAAACAGTTTTAGCTTTGGGAAAAAAGACTTCCAATATTAGATTTGCAAAAGACAGCTATAGAAGATTTATTCAAATGTATTCAAATGTTGTTTTGGGTGTTGCAAGCTACAATTTTGAAGAATTGATTGAAAACTACAAACTTACAAAGGGAGTTCTTCTAGATACAGAATTAGATGCTGATGATTGGGATGGTTTAATTAATGATTTTAAAAAAGTTGTTAAAGAAAAAACAAAAAAAGAATTTCCACAAGACGTATATGAACAATTAGTCGGAGCTATTTCTGCTGTATTTTTATCTTGGGAGAGTAATAGAGCTAAAGTTTATAGAAAGCTTAACCATATTCCCTCAGATTGGGGAACGGCAGTTAATGTACAATCAATGGTTTTTGGTAATATGGGCAATGATTGCGCTACAGGAGTTGCATTTACGCGAAACCCATCTGATGGAGTAAATGAGATTTATGGAGAGTATTTAATTAATGCTCAAGGCGAGGATGTAGTTGCTGGCACAAGAACTCCCCAGTATATAACTAAAAAAGCAAAAAAACTTGCAAACTCAAAAGAAAGTTCCATGGAAGAAAATATGCCTCAAATCTTTAAAGAATTAAAAAAAATTCTTAAAATTTTAGAAAAACATTATAAAGATATGCAGGACGTTGAGTTTACAGTTGAAAATCAAAAACTTTGGATTTTGCAAACTAGATCAGGCAAAAGAACAGCAAAATCTTCAGTCAAAATTGCAGTTGATATGGTTAAAGAAAAAATAATTTCAAAAAAACAAGCAATTTTAAGGATAGATCCTAATACTTTAGAAACTCTTTTACATCCAAGTTTAGATGAAAAAAGTGAACTGAATGTAATAGCCAAAGGTCTACCAGCATCTCCAGGAGCTGCGAGTGGAAAAGTAGTTTTTTCATCAGAAGAAGCAGAAAGACTCAGTGGTGTTATGCAAAATACAATTTTAGTAAGAATAGAAACTTCTCCTGACGACATTCATGGAATGCATGCAGCAAAAGGAATTCTAACTGCTAGAGGAGGAATGACTAGCCACGCAGCGGTTGTAGCTAGAGGAATGGGAAGACCTTGTGTATCAGGTTCTAGCGAGATTGATATTGATTATGAGAATAAATTATTTAAGACAAAAAACTATGAAATTAAAGAAGGCGATGTAATTACTATTGATGGATCGACAGGTAGAATAATTTTAGGAAAAGTTAAAACAATTAAACCAGAGATTTCTAGTGATTTTTCTAAAGTTTTAAATTGGGCAGATAGTTTAAGAAAATTAAAAATTAGAACAAATTCTGAAACTCCACTTGATAGCAAAATTGCTAGAGAATTTGGCGCAGAAGGTATTGGCTTGTGTAGAACAGAGCATATGTTTTTTGAAGAAGAGAGAATTCTTTCAGTCAGACAAATGATATTGTCAAAATCAAAAGAAGATAGAGACAAAGCCCTAGATAAGTTGTTACCTCACCAAAAGAACGATTTTGTTGAAATATTTAAAATAATGAATGGACTGCCAGTTACAGTTAGGTTGCTGGATCCGCCTTTGCACGAATTTTTACCAAAAAATGAAAATGAAATAAATGATGTGGCTAAATCACTTAATTTATCTACCGAAGAAGTTAAAGCAAGAACTGGTGAACTCCATGAATATAATCCAATGCTTGGACATAGAGGATGCAGGTTAGGAATTTCTTTTCCTGAGATTTATGAAATGCAATGTAAAGCCATATTTGAAGCTCTAGTCGAGTGTAAAAGAAAAAAATTAAAACCTATTATGCCAGAAATAATGATTCCATTGGTTTCTACAGAGGCCGAAATAAAAATTATGAAAGATTTGGTAATTAGAGTGGCAAGACAAGTTCAGGATGAAAATAAAGTTAAAATAAATTTTCTAGTAGGTACAATGATAGAACTTCCAAGAGCAGCTTTAAAAGCAAAAGATATTGCAAAACATGCAGAATTTTTTAGTTTTGGAACTAACGATCTAACCCAAACAACATTTGGAATTAGCAGAGATGATAGTGGAAAGTTCTTAAGTGATTACTTAGAAAATAAGATTTTTGATATAGACCCGTTCATATCAATTGACGAAGGAGTTGGAGATTTAATTGAAATTGCAACTTTAAGAGGAAAGAAACAAAATAAAAAAATTAAACTAGGAATATGTGGAGAGCATGGAGGAGATCCCAAAAGTATTCATTTTTGTTCTAAAACAGGTTTGGATTATGTTTCTTGTTCACCTTATAGAGTTCCTGTTGCAAGATTATCAGCTGCTCAAGCTGAGATTAAAAAGAATTAAATTTCTAATTTTAAATCTATAGAATTAAAAGAATGCGTTAGAGATCCAATGGAAATTCTTTTAACACCTGTGCTAGCAATTTTTTTTACATTTTTTAATGTAATACCTCCTGAGGCTTCTGTTTCATAAAATTTTTTTGATAGCTTTACACTTTTTCTTAAAATTTTAGGACTCATGTTATCAAATAATACTCGGTCAAATTTTAAACCAATTACCTTTTTTAATTGACTAAGATTATCTATTTCAACTGTAATTTTTTTACCCTTTTTTTTCTTTATAGCTAATTTAATTAATTTTTTTATATCTGCGCTTGCAACATGGTTATCTTTTATCAAATATTCGTCACTTAAATTAAATCTGTGATTAATTCCACCTCCTAATTTTACAGCATATTTTTGAATTAATCTTAGATTTGGTATTGTTTTCCTTGTACAACAAATTTTACTTTTTTTTCCTACTTTTTTTACAAAGCGATTAGTTGTGGTAGCAATCCCTGATATGTGAGATAAGAAATTTAATACAATTCTTTCTCCGGTCAATATATGTTTTATATTACCCTCTATTGTAGCAATTAGATCACCTTTTTTAATTTTAGATCCTTCTTTTTTTTTTAAATTAATTCTGATTTTTTTATCTATTAATTTAAATGTTTGTTTAGCAAAATCTAATCCACCTATTATTCCTGATTGATTAGAAATTAATTTTACCTTTTTTTTAACATTATTTTTTAAAAGATTTGAAGAAATATCTCCTGAAGGATAAAGATCTTCATTTAAAGCTGATTTGCAAATGCCTCGTATAAAATTTTTACTTAGATTTATTTTTGACACAGACTTTATCTGCCTATTTTTGTCATTCTTTCTACTGATTTTCTTGCTTTCTCAATAGTTACTTCATTCATTAAAATTTCGTTAGTTTCATTTTGTAGGCAGTCTAAAATTTTTGGTAGAGTAATTTTTTTCATATGAGGACATAAGTTGCATGGTCTTATAAATTTAACATTTGGGTTATCAACTTGGACATTGTCGCTCATAGAACACTCCGTAACCATCATAACTTTTTCTGGCTGATTATCTTTTACATATTTTATCATTCCACTAGTGGATCCAGTAAAATCACTTGCATTTATAACATCAGGAGGACACTCGGGATGTGCTATTACTTTAATTCCAGGATTATTTTTTCTAATTTCATTTATTTCTTGATCGTTAAATTGTTCATGCACTTCACATGTTCCTTTCCAAGATATTATTTCAACATCTGTTTGAGAAGCTACATATTTTGCCAAGTAGTCATCGGGTAAAAAAATTACTTTTTTAACACCAAGTGAATTTACTATTTTAACAGCATTTGCTGAAGTACAACAAACATCAGTCTCAGATTTTACATCTGCTGAAGTGTTAACATAAGACACAACAGGCACACCTGGATATTTTTTTTTCAAATTTCTTACATCTTCACCTGTAATAGAGGACGACAATGAGCAACCTGCACTCATATCTGGAAGTAAAACTTTTTTATTTGGACTCATAAGCTTTGCAGTTTCCGCCATGAAGTGGACACCACACATAACAATAATATCTGCTTTTGTTTTTGCTGCTTCAACAGCTAAAGCAAGTGAGTCAGCTGAAAAATCTGATATCCCATGATATATTTCTGGAGTTTGATAATTGTGAGCAAGTATAACTGCGTTCTTCTCTTTTTTTAATTTATTGATTGCATAAATATAAGGGGCATGACTTGACCATTCAATCTCAGGAACAGCCTTTGAAATTTTTTGATAAATTGGTTCTGTTGCTTTTCTTATTTCAGCAGTAAACTCCATATTTAAATCTATCAACTTGCAACATAAATGTCATTCAATTATTCTGACGCATGAGCGGCCATGCTGAAATTGGTAGACAGGCACGGTTGAGGGCCGTGTGGGCCTAGCCCATGAGAGTTCGAGTCTCTCTGGCCGCACCATTTCTAATTTATTTTAACCATTCTGGTTTTAAAACCTTTATTAATGCAGAACCACAGTTTAATTTTTTATCAAAATCAAAATTTTCATCTTTAAATTTAATCAGTCCAAAAGGATATTTTTCGCTAATTAATATCTTACCCAGATCTTTTTTGTTAATTGATACTTGGTCGTCAATTTTTATTACTCCATCTAGAACTTTTATTGGTAATAATTTCTTTGAAAGTTTATTTTTTAGTTTAATTCTTGCCGTATTTTCTTGTCCCACATAACAACCTTTTTTAAAATCTATCCCATTTAGTTCTTCAAAATTACACTCAATTCCAAAAAGTTTGTTTTGTAATTTATCAGTATTTATTTGTGAAACACCCAATCTAAAACTGAAATCATAGTAATCTTTGCTAGCGGCAGGACTTAGCTCTAATTTTTTGATTGAAAGATAAAGCTTTTCTAAATTAATTATAAGTCTTCCTCCCAACTCTTTATTTCTTGGATCTAAAACTATTGGGTCTTCTCTATATTTTATTGTAAAACCACTTTCTTCTTTAATATTTTTAAAAGATAAAAACTTTTCCTTACTTATTGCAGCCACTACAAACTCATTACTTAGGTTTAAAATTTCTACTTTAGATCTCAATTTATAAAGCTGTAGTTGTTTATAAAGTTGGTCTATTTGTTTTCTTTCACAATCAAACAAATAGCCTTTTTTATGTTTTACAATTATAAAATCAAAAAGATATTTACCCTGAGGTGTGAGCAAAGAAGCAAAGCAACTCATACTATCTGTTACTTTAGTAATATCGTTAGTAATTATATTTTGTAGATATTCTAAAACGTCTTCTCCGTGAATATAAATTATTCCTCTATCTTCTAATGTATAAATATTATCATTATTCATAATTGATTATCCTTACTTTATAATATAATAACTTTTTTTAAAAATGTTAGATCTTATAATTAAAAACGGTGATTGTTTTATCGATGGAAAACTCAAAAAAAAAGAAATTGGAATAGCAGATGGAAAAATTGCGCAAATAGAAGACTCTATTAAAGAATCATCAAAAGATACTTTGGATGCAAACGAACTAATTGTTTTACCAGGATGTATTGATACCCAAGTACATTTTAGAGAACCAGGCTCTACAGACACAGAAGATCTTAATAGTGGAAGTAAAGCTGCAGTAGCAGGAGGAATAACAGGTGTGTTTGAAATGCCAAATACGAATCCACCAACTGCAAATGAGGAGGAGTTCAAAAAAAAATTAAATTTAGCAAAAGATAGAATGTTTTGTAATTATGCCTTCTATTTTGGTGCAACTCCCACTAATCAGTCTGAGTTATCAAAACTTAAAAATTTAGAAGGATGTTGTGGAGTAAAATTATTTGCAGGATCATCAACTGGTAATTTACTTGTGCACAAGGAAGAAGATATAGAAAAAGTTTTTGAGCATACATCTAAAGTAGTTGCTGTACATTCTGAGGATGAAGATATTCTTAATCAGAGAAAAAAATTAAGAGAAAATGGAAATGTTCTTAGCCATCCAATTTGGCGAAATGTAGAGTCTGCGATGTCTTCAACAAGAAGAATAGTTAAAATTGCAAAACGTCTAAATAAAAAAGCGCATATACTCCATGTGACAACCAAAGAAGAGGTGGATTTTTTATCTCAGAATAAAGGAAATATTACTTTTGAAATTACTCCTCAACATTTAACAATATATTCACCAGACTGTTATCAAAAACTTGGAACTTACGCACAAATGAATCCGCCCATCAGAGATAAATCTCATTATGATCGATTATGGTACGCAGTTAGAAATAATTATAATGATACTATTGGATCAGATCATGCTCCACACTTAAAAGCAAATAAGGATAAAGAGTACCCTAATTCCCCATCAGGCATGCCAGGTGTTCAAACTTTACTACCAGTGATGCTTAATCATATTAATGATGGAAAGTTAAAACTTGACCAATTAGTAAAATTTTTATGCGAAAACCCTGTTAAAATTTTTGGAATTAAAAATAAAGGATACATTAAAAAAAATTTTGATGCTGATTTTACAATAATAGATTTAAAAAAAGTTATAGAAATTAAAAATGAAAATATTCAAAGCAAATGCGGCTGGTCACCTTTTAATGGAAATAAATTTAAAGGTACGCCTGTTACAACGATTGTTAATGGTGAAATTAAAATGAAAAATGGTAAATTATTAGGACAACCGTCTGGTAAACCAATGCTATTTTAAAATGTTATTTTTTCTAAGATCTTCTTCTATCTCTTTTAATATTGCAGGATCATCAATTGTAGCAGGCATTTTGTAATCCTCTTTATCCGCTATTTTTCTTATTGTTCCTCTTAAAATTTTACCTGATCTTGTTTTAGGTAATCTTTTTATTACAATTACAATTTTAAATGCTGCAACAGGTCCAATTTTATCTCTAACCATTTGAATACATTCTTTAGATATTAGCTCATTATCTTTCTTAACACCTGCTTTTAAGACAACTAATCCAATGGGTAATTGACCTTTTAATTTATCTGCAATTCCTAACACTGCACATTCAGCAACAGATTGATGCTCTGATAAAACTTCTTCAATTGCTCCAGTTGATAATCTATGACCTGCTACGTTTATAATGTCATCAGTTCTAGACATGATCCAGATATATCCATCTTCATCAATATGTCCTGCATCATAAGTTTGATAATAACCTTCATAATTTGTCATATAAGTTTTTTCATATCTTTCATCAGCATTCCACAAAGTAGGAAATGTTCCTGGAGGCAAAGGAAGTTTTACAACTATATCGCCCATCTCATTTGGTTTGGCGACCGAATGATCACTTTTAAGAATTTTTACATCATAACCGGGAACTGCTTTACAAGCCGAACCGTATTTTGTTTTTTGCATTTCTATTCCCGTACAGTTCGAGCTTATTGCCCAACTAGTTTCTGTCTGCCACCAGTGATCTATAACTGGAACTTTTAAAAGTGTTTCTGCCCACTTAATAGTATCGGGGTCTGCTCTTTCACCTGCAAGAAATAATGACTCAAACGAACTAAGATCATACTTTGAAAAAAATTTTCCCTCAGGATCCTCTTTTTTAATTGCCCTGAAAGCTGTAGGTGCAGTAAATAATGATTTGACTTTGTAGTCAGAAATTATTTTCCAAAAAGCTCCTGCATCAGGGGTTCCTACTGGCTTACCTTCAAATAGAACAGTGGTGCATCCCTTAAATAATGGAGCGTAAACAATATATGAGTGACCAACTATCCAACCTATATCACTTGCAGACCACCAAATGTCATCTTTATCAATGTTATAAATATTTTTCATAGTCCACTTAAGAGCAACTATGTGACCACCTATGTCTCTTACTATTCCCTTGGGTATTCCTGTAGTACCAGATGTATATAAAATATATGCAAAGTCATTTGAATTCATTTCAACACAGTCTACATCTTGAGCATTAGCTAATGAATCTTGCCAGCTAATCTCTTTTGGAGCATTAAGCTTTACCTCATGACCCTCTCTTTGATAAAGAATAATTTTTTCTGGTTTATGAGAAGCAAGTTTTAAAGCTTCATCTACCAAAGGCTTATATTCAACAGTTCTACCTGGTTCAAATCCACAAGAAGCCGTAACTAATAGTTTTGATTTACTGTCGTCTATACGACTTGCTAACTCATTAGAGGCAAATCCACCAAAAACAACTGAATGAATAGCCCCAATTCTTCCACAGGCAAGCATAGCAATCACCGCTTCAGGTATCATTGGCATATAGATTATAACTCTGTCTCCTTTATTAACACCTTGATTCTTTAGGGCTCCTGCAAACTTAGAAACTTTTCCCCTAAGATCTTTATAGGTGAACTTTTTTTTATTCCCAGTGATAGGGCTATCATATATAAGTGCAATTCTTTCTCCTCTTCCTTGATCAATGTGAATATCTAGAGCATTATAACAAGTATTAGTAACTCCATCACAGAACCATTTGTAAAATGGTGGCTTATCTTTATTCAATATTTGGCTTGGTTTTTTAAACCAAAAAATATCCTCAGATACATTTTGCCAGAATTCTTCTGGTTTGTTTATAGATTGGTCATAAATATGCTTAAAAGATGAAGGCATTGTTATTGATTCTCTCTTGGTATTTTATTCGTTTATTAGCTATAAAATTGTATTTAATTTTAAAAAGCTAGTAAAATCAATACAAAATAGCCATAAAAAAGGCTTCTATTAACTATTTATATTTGATAATTAATCTCAACTTTGACTTTAACTATAAAGGTTGAAGTCGTAGTTTAAATTTAAACTAATAAAAACTAACTAACGAGGGAGTTTTTTATGAAGACATTAAAAACGTTAGCAATAGCTTTGTTTGCTCTAGTTGGAGCATCTACAGCGGCTAATGCAGCAACTACCTTTTTAGCTACGGATGATTTTGTAGGTATTTCATTCTGGCTAATATCTATGGGTATGTTAGCAGCTACAGCGTTTTTCTTTATGGAGCAAGCCAATGTGGCTACTCAGTGGAGAAAATCAGTAAACGTAGCTGGATTAGTAACTGGTATTGCATTTATCCATTACATGTACATGAGAGCAGTTTGGGTTGAGACGGGAGATTCACCAACTGTTTACAGATACATTGACTGGTTAATTACTGTACCTTTACAGCTAATAGAATTTTACTTAATTCTTTCAGCAGTAAGAAAAGTTGATAGCGGCATATTCTGGAGAATCTTTATTGGTTCTTTAGTGATGTTAATAGGTGGATATCTAGGAGAAGCTGGATTCATCAATGCAATGCTTGGTTTCATTATCGGTATGGCTGGATGGATTTATATTCTATATGAAATCTTTTCAGGTGAAGCAGGTAAAGCTGTTTCTAAATCTGGAAACAAAGCACTTGTTACAGCATTTGGCGCTTTAAGAATGATCGTTACAGTTGGTTGGGCAATTTACCCATTAGGTTACGTTTTCGGTTACCTAACAGGTGGAATTGACGCTAACTCACTTAACGTGATTTATAACTTAGCAGACTTTGTTAATAAGATCGCTTTCGGTGTTATTATTTGGTCTTGCGCTGTTGCAAACTCTGGAAGAAGAGCTTAATACTTCAGAGTAGAAAAATAATTAATAGGGCAAGTTTAACTACTTGCCCTATTTTTTTTTGCCTATATAAAAATCTTGATGACAAAAATAGTCTATATTGAGCATTCTGGTAAGTCACATAGCATAAATGTGCAAAATGGATTGACTGTAATGGAAGGTGCGATACAAAATAATATACCTGGTATTGATGCTGATTGTGGAGGCTCTATGGCATGTGCTACCTGCCATGTTTACGTCAAAGAAGAATGGTTTGATAAGCTTCCAAAAAAAGAAGATGGAGAAGAAGATATGTTAGATATGGCATTTGAGCCAAATAAATTTAGTAGACTTAGTTGTCAATTAACAGTCACCGATGAATTGGATGGATTGATTGTTCAACTTCCTTCTAAACAAACGTAATGATAAAAACTGATGCATTAATTATTGGAGCGGGCCCTACAGGACTTTTTACAGCCCATCAATTAAAATTAATTGGTTTAGATTGTGAGGTAGTTGACAATCTTGATAAAATTGGTGGTCAGTGCATAGAACTTTATCCCGATAAACCAATTTATGATATTCCAGCAATACCTGAATGTACAGGTGAAGAATTAACAAATAGTTTAATTAAACAATTAAAACCTTTTAATATTAAGTTTCATTTATCTGAAAGAGTAGATGAAGTAAAAAATAACAACGGTAAGTGGGAAGTAAAAACTAACAAAGGGACTTTATTTAATACTCCAAATATAATTATAGCTGGAGGAGTCGGATCATTTGAACCTAGAAAATTTGTATTTAAAGAATGTGAAAGGTTTGAAGAAAAATCGATTTTTTATTCAATAAAAGACAAAACAATATTTAAAGATAAAACTGTATCAATTTTTGGGGGCGGAGATAGCGCACTAGATTGGGCAGTTGAGCTATCAAAAAATTCTAAAATAAATTTAATTCACAGAAGAGATGAATTTAGAGGTGCACAATCAACAGTAAATAGGATGAATGAATTAAAAAAAGCAGGAAAGATAAATTTATATACGAAGTATCAATTAAAAAATGTCAAAGGTTCAGAAAATATTGAAAGTATTGATATAGAGCATGATAATAAAGAAGTAAAAAATCTTAAAACTGATTTTATTTTAGGTTTTTTTGGCCTAATAATGCAGCTTGGTCCAATAGCCAATTGGGGACTTAACCTTGATAAAAAGACAATAAATGTCGACACTGAAAAATTTGAGACAAATCAAAAAGGAATTTATGCAGTAGGAGATATCTGCAATTATCCTGGAAAGTTAAAATTAATTTTATCAGGTTTTCATGAGGGAGCATTAGCTGCTAGAGCCTGCTTTAAATTAGCAAAACCTAATGAAAAATATCGTTTTGAATTTACCACTTCATCGAAAACTATTAAAAATAGACTAGGAATTAAAAGTGATTGAACTTTTTACCGCAGATACACCAAACGGTAAAAAAATTTCAATTATGCTGGAAGAGATTGGTTGCAAATATAAATTAACAAATATTGATATATATAAAGGTGAACAATTTAAACCAGAGTTTAAAAAAATAAGTCCCTTTAGCAAAATTCCTGTAATTATTGATCATCATAATAATGAAACAATATTTGAGTCAGGGGCAATACTTATTTATTTAGGAGAAAAAAGTAATAAATTTTATGAAAAAAATAATAGAATAAAAATTAATCAATGGCTGATGGCTCAAATGGGATTAATTGGTCCGTTAATTGGACAACATCACCAATTTCATCATTTTAATCCTGGTAAAAGTAAGTTTGCCGAAGAAAGATATTTTAATATTACTAAAAAACTTTATGAAGACCTTAACGAAAGACTTGAAAATTCTAAATTTTTAGCTGGAGAAAATTATACAATTGCAGATATTGCAACATGGCCGTGGATTGCAAGACACGAATGGCACGATATTGGTCTTAATAACTATAAAAATTTGACTAGGTGGTATCTGGAAATAGCTGGGCGTAAAGCTGTAGCAAAAGGATATGATTTAATGAAAAGTGGGGCAGTTATTCCCAAACCTTAATTATCAGCATAAACTTTTTCATTTTTCTCATGTTTTTCTTGTGCAGCAATACAAAGCGTTGCTACTGGTCTTGCGATTAATCTCTTAATACCAATTGGTTCTCCAGTCTCTTCACAAAAACCGTATGTACCATCTTTGATTTTTTTTAGCGCTGAATCAATTTTAGATATTAGTTTAATTTGCCTATTAATTGCTTTCATCTCAACATTTTTATCAGTGTATGAACTTGCTTGATCAACAATATCGGCAGAAACACTATTATCATCAAGAGAGCCATTATATAAAGCTTCATTATTTGTTTTTATAATATCAGACTTCCATTCAGTTAGTTTTCTCTTGAAATAGGCTTTGTGTTTTTCGCACATATACTTTTCATTTAATTTTGGCACGTAAGATTTAGAGATTTTAACCATGTTATAATTTTAACGAACCGAAGTATATTCGGCAATTAAAGGGTGTCAATACAAGTTAATTCGTATAAATTTAGATAAATGAATATTTATAAAACAAATATAAATAAAATATTCTATATATTTTTAACAATTCATTTAATTGTTTGGACCTTGATTCCCACACTATCAAATCAGAATTTACCATTAGACACAATCGAGGCTTTAGCGTGGGGAAGTAATCTAGACTGGGGATTTAATAAACACCCACCAGCGAGTGCTTTTTTTGTAGAAATTTTTTATCGAATTTTTGGTAGCAAAGATTGGGCGTATTATTTCTTAAGTCAAATTTTTATAATATTCTCTTTTTTTATTGTTTGGAGGTTTTCTAATGAATTTTTAAGAAATAAAAATCTTTCATTATTTTCAGTATTACTACTTGAGACAATTTACTTTTATAACTTTACATCACCAGAATTCAACGTGAATGTATGTCAATTACCTTTTTGGGCATTAACTGTTTACTATTCTTGGAAACTTTATAATAAAATAAATATTGATGTTAAAGACTGTGCTTTATTGGGTGTTTTTGCGGCATTAGGTTTTTTATCAAAATATCTGTTTATTTATCTGTTAGTCTCTATTGACTTAATATTTTTTTATTTAATCTTCATAAAAAAAGATAAAAAATATGACTCTAATTATATAATATCGTTTATAGTTTTCATTATTTTGTTAATTCCACATATAATATGGTTAATAAATAATGATTATATTACGATCAGCTATGGGCTTCATAGAACGGGATTAAGTGAACCAAATTTTATAGATCACTTTAAATATCCAATTATTTTTTTATTCAAACAAGTTTTTATATTAATTCCATTTTTTATATTAAGCTTATTTTTAGTTTCTAAGCCAAAGTTTAATTTTAAGTTTACAGATAAAAAATTACTTTTTTTATTTGCAATTAATATATTGCCAATTTTTTTAATGTTTATAACTTCATTAGTTTTAGGGGTAAAAATAAGAACTATGTGGATGACACCTTTTTACTTATTTTTTGGAACTTTGTTGGTTTATATTTTCCAAAGACAAATAAAATTAAAAAAAATAAAAAATTTTTATTTTGTTTTCATTTTTTTATTTTTACTATCACCAATTATTTATTTTTATATTTCAGTCAATCAAATAGACAAAAGAACAGATTATCCTGGCAAAATCATTGCGCAAAAAGTTCAAAAAAAATGGGATTTAGAATTTGATGAACCAATAAATGTAGTTTTAGGAAATGAATGGAATGCTGGAAATTTATCATATCATCTAAAATCTAGACCAGCATGGGAAGGAGATCTAGATAAAAATAAACTAGATAGTTATAACAAGTTTATTTGTATAGATAATATTTGTGTAGGTAATAAATGAATAAATTTTTTAATGACAAAGTAAAAAAAATACTTCTTATAGTTTTAATTGTTCTGGTTATTGAATTATCTGGACATGGTATATTTGCGTCTCTAATAAGATTTTTGAATTCACTAAATTGATTTTATGAAAATAAAAATATTAATACCCATATATAATGATTGGCGATCACTCTTTGAGCTTTTAAAAAATATTGACCATCAAATTAGTGAAATCGATGATGAGGTATCTATATTGGTTGTTAATGATGGATCAAACGAGGAAAAAGAGAATGAAAGCTTTGAATTTAAAAATATAAAATCAATTAAAATTATTAATATGAAAGAAAATAAAGGACATGCTAGATGTAACGCTGCTGGATTAAAATTTATATTTGAAAAAGAAGATTTTGATTGTGTTATTCCAATGGATGGAGATGGAGAAGACAGACCTGAAGAAATCACTTTGTTAATAGAAAAATCTAAAGATTACCCAAACGAAATAATTACAGCAAACAGGATTAAAAGATCAGAAGGTTTATTATTTAAACTTTGTTACGAAGCACACAAGCTAATAACTTTAATTTTTACAGGACAAAATATAAAGTTTGGTAATTTTACTTTACTACCAAAATCAATTGTTGAAAAAATGGTCAATGAAAAAGCTACTTGGAATAGTTTTTCAGGTTCATTATGCAAGGTATCAAAAAATAGAAAATCGATCTCCTCTATTCGGGGACTGAGATATTTCGGACCATCAAAAATGAGTTTTTCAAATTTAATACAACATTCATTATCGATAATTTCAGTTTTTAAATTTACATGGTTAGCAAGATCTATAATATTTTTATTAATTTACTGTTACTTTATATCGAATTTTATTTCTATAATTACACTAATACCAGTAGTTGTAATTATAGTTTTGAATGGAATTATTTTTAGTCTTGCAGCAAGAGAAAATTTAGAGGAGTATAAAAATTCGTTATCAAATATCTCTAATATTGATACCATAAAAGAATAAAAAAATAATTTTATGTACTTTATCAATCCTTTTAAAGCTTTAAGACCAACCAAAGAAAATGCATCTTCTGTTGCTGTAGCAAGTACAGACCATATTGGCGAGGATGGAAAAAAAGAACATTTAAAAAAAAATCCTTGGAGTTACTTAAACGTTTTTGATGCAGGTAACGATTTAAAATCGAAAGAACAATTTAAATTAATGAAGGAAAAATCTATTATAAAAAAAGAAAATGATACCAGTTTTTATATTTATAAAATATCAGACCAAAATCATGAACAAATAGGTGTAATTGGTACTGCTAAGCTTTCTGCCTATGACAATTTACATATTAGAGGTCATGAGGAAATTTTCTTAGAACGTGCACAAAAAAGGCTTAAACAAATGGATAACTTGAACGCACAAATAGGTCCAATCTATACAATATACCCTGATAACAAACAATTAGATCAATTATTAAAAAGCGAAACTTTATCTGATCCAATTTATTCCTTTAAAGCTTTAGATAAGTGTAAGCATGAAATGTGGATATTAAATGAAGAGAAAAAAATTGGACAAATATGTGATTTATTTAATTCTATTAATCGCATCTATATTGCTGACGGGCATCATAGAATGGAAGCTTTATCAAAATTATCAGAATTTAAAAAACATAAAAATCCTAATCACACCGGTGAAGAGCTTTATAACTATTTTATGGTAGCAATATTTCCTCAAAGTCAGGTAAGACTACTTGACTATAATAGATTGATAAAAGACTTATATGGTTATTCGCCAAAAGATTTTATCAAAGAAATCAAAAAAAAATTCAAAGTCGAAAAACAGAGTATTTCTTTTAAACCAAATAAACCCCAAACATTTGGAATGTATTTGGATAAGCAATGGTATTCATTAGAATTAAAAGAACCCCCTGAGCAAAATTTGTTTCATATAATTAATTTAGATATAAATTTATTGCATTATTATTTATTAGAACCAATTTTGGGAATTGGTGATCCAAGGTATGACAATAGAATAGATTTTCTTGCTGGGTTTCATGGTCTGAAAACAATCGAAGAAAAAGTTAATTCTAAACAAGCTGAGGTTGGTTTTGCTTTATTTGCCACACAAACACAAAATGTAATAAGTTTTGCAGACAAAAAACTAAATATGCCTCCAAAATCTACTTGGTTTGATCCTAAACCTTTAGACGGACTAGTCGCATATGAATTTGAATAATTTTTTAATTAAAATTAATCTTTTTTATTTCTAAAAAATATATATAAAAAAACAGTGACAAATTTTTAAAAAAACAATATACCTACAAAAGCTAAATCTATGGAAAAACCAAATCTTAAACCTCAAAATCCAAACTTTTCAAGTGGTCCATGCTCAAAACGTCCTGGTTGGACTATAGATGTTTTAAAAGAATCTCCGATTGGAAGATCTCATAGACATAAGGTATGTAAAGAAAGATTGAACGAAACAATTGTTAAATCAAAAAAAATTTTAGAACTGCCTGATGATTATCTAGTAGGCGTAATGACAGGGTCTAACACTGGAGCTTTAGAAGCTGCAATGTGGTCGTTACTCGGAAATAGAGGTATAGATGTACTTGCCTGGGAAAATTTTGGGAAAGACTGGGTTATTGATATTATTGAACAATTTAAGTTAAAAGATGTGAACAGTCATGTAACAGATTATGGAATATTACCTGATCTAACTAAAGTAAATTTCAAAAATGATGTTGTGTTTACATGGAACGGTACAACAGCGGGTGTTAAAATTCCAAACGGTGATTGGATTCCAGATGATAGAGAAGGTTTAACAATTTGTGATGCTACATCAGGAATTTTTGCAATGGATATAGATTGTAAAAAACTTGACGTAATCACTTGGTCTTGGCAAAAAGTCCTAGGAGCAGAAGCAGCGCATGGAATGATAGCTTTATCACCGCGTGCAGTAGAAAGACTTGAAACTCATGTTCCACCATGGCCAGTTCCAAAACTATTTAGATTGGCAAACAAAAAAAAATTAATTAAAGCTATTTTTGAAGGTGGAATTATTAATACACCATCAATGATTTGTGTTGAAGACGCTCTTGATGCTTTGAAATGGGTTGAATCTGTAGGTGGTACAAAAGGTTTAATAAAGATTTCAAATGAAAATTTAAAAATCTGTGAAGATTGGATAGACAAAAGTGAAAACTTCAAGTTTATGTGTGAAGATAAGAATTTAAGATCTTCAACAAGTATTACAGTTTTGATTAAAGACGAATGGTTCACAAAACATAACGAAGAAGAACAAAGAGGAGTTTTGAAAAAATTATTTTCTCTTTTAGAAAAAGAAGGTGTAGCCAATGATATTAATGGTTATCCTAAAGCGCCTCCAAGCATAAGAATTTGGGGAGGCTCTACTGTACAAAATAGTGACATGAAGGCACTACTGCCATGGATAGACTGGGCTTATCATTCAATTAAAAATAATGCCTAAAGTCTTAATTTCAGACTCGATGAGCAATGTTGCTCAAAAAATATTTGAAAAAAATAATATATCTGTTGATGTTAAAACTGGATTATCCGAGGATGATATTGTTAAGATTATTCCAGATTACGATGGAATGGTAGTGAGATCTGCAACAAAAGTAACTAAAAAAATTATAGAAGCTGCAAAAAATTTAAAAGTCATAGGTAGAGCTGGCGCTGGTGTTGATAATATTGACGTACCAACAGCTAAAGAAAAAAATATGATTGTAATGAACACTCCTGGTGGAAACGCAAATGCAACAGCTGAACATGCATTTGCCTTAATAATGTCTGTACTTAGAAGAACACCATTTGCAAATGAAACAACACATAAAGGACAATGGGAGAAAAAAAATATTAAAGGCACTGAACTTTCAAAAAAAACTTTAGGTATAATCGGATTTGGAAATGTTGGAGTGAGGTTAAGCAATCTTGTTAAAGGTTTTGATATGAAAATATTAGTATGTTCTAAGTCATTAGAGTCTAGAAAAAACGATTATCCACACGTAGAAAATGTAAGTTTTGATGACTTGATCAGCAAAAGTGACATCATTAGCTTTCACTGTAAAGCACCTAAAGATGGTAAACCGATGATTACTAAAGAGCACTATAAAAAAATGAAACCAACTTCATACATAATAAATGCTGCAAGAGGTAATATTGTTGATGAGAAAGACTTAAATGAGGCCTTAAATGAAAATTTAATTGCAGGAGCTGCAGTAGATGTTTTTTCAAAGGAACCCGCAAAAGAAAACATTCTATTTAACAATAAAAAAGTTATTTTAACCCCTCATATAGCAGCATCTACAACAGAAGCATCAATAGTTGTAGCTGAAATGGTAGCTAATCAACTATCTGATTTTCTTTTAAAAGGCGTTAAAATCAATACTGTTTAATTAAGCTTTTATTGTCGGCAAACAATAAAAATCTGCTGTATCTATTTTAGAGGAATGTTGTCTTCTCATATTCCATTTTTTATGAACACCCGCGCTCGCAAGACTTAAAGTTGATCTTCCATATCTGTAATTGGTGTTATCAATTGATTTCATTAAAATATTTATTTTTTCATCTCGTGTTGAAGAAAATAAATTTTTTCCATTATTTGAATTGGATAAATGAGATAATAGCACACCTGCTTTTTGATATCGATAACCATTTTTAAAAATAGTTTTCAAAGCGGATACAGCTGCCTTTACAACTTCGATGCTATTGTTGGTAGCAATTGGAAAATTTATTGTTTTTGAATTTGAATAAAAACCATAACGATTTTGAAAAGGACTTGTTCTTATAAAAATAGTTATTGATTTTGCAACTAATGCTTCAGATCTAATTTTTTCTGAGGCATTTAATGAGTAACTTGCAATAGCTTCCCTTAGTTCTTGAAAATCTTCTACTCTTTTTCCAAATGAACGTGAAACAATACAGCTTTTTCTTTTTGCACTTGTTGTTTCTAAACCTATACAGGAAATACCTCTAAGCTCCATTGCAGTTCTCGAACCCAAAACATTAGAGCTTTTTTTAATCCATGTATTAGATTTATTTTTTAATTGCTTAGCATTATAAATTCCATTTTTATGATAGAATTTTGTCAATTGTTTTCCTACCCCCCAAATGTCATTTATTTCTACTTTTTCTAAAATTGGGTCAATGTTTTCCACCTCTATTAAACTGACAACACCTGATTGTTTTTTTTTAGCTATATGGTTTGCAACTTTACTTAGAGTTTTAGTTTTTGCGATCCCAATACTAGTTGGTATACCTGTCCATTTTAAAACTATACTTCTAATTTCTTTTCCTAGATCTTCCATTTCATTGTCGGGAAAATTTGATAAATCGAGAAAAGCTTCGTCTATAGAATAAATTTCTATTCCGGAATTAAATCTTTTAAGAGTTCTCATTACCCTTCTAGATAAATCTCCATATAAAGAGTAATTTGATGAAAAAACTTGGACATTATTTTTTATGATAATATTTTTTGCTTTAAAATATGGCTCTCCCATTTTAATTCCTAAAGCCTTTGCTTCTGTTGATCTTGAAATAATACAGCCATCATTATTTGATAAAACAACCACAGGTTTGTTTCTCAACTTGGGATTGAATAGTCTTTCACATGAAACATAGAAAGAGTTGCAATCAACAAGAGCTATTTTTTTAGTACGTTGAGTGAATGACATATGTAACAACCCCCCAAATAAAAACATTTGAATCTTCGTTGATTATAATTTTATCTTCAATCTTATTTGATCCCGATGATAGAAAATTTTGATTTTTTGATTTAATAAAATTTTTAACAACTAATTCATCATGAACATTTGCAACTACAGTAGAAAAATTTTTAGGATCTAAGCTTCTGTCTACCACCAATAAATCACCATCATAAATACCGACATCGGTCATAGACTTTCCTTGAACTCGAATAACAAAAGTTGCTGGAACGTTTTTTATTAGGTGGGCGTTAAGATCAACATCTTCTTCTATGTAGTCTGTTGCAGGAGAAGGAAAGCCAGCTCCGGCTTTATGGAGATAAAATGGTATAGTTAATTTCATGTTCTTGTTTTGTTCTTATTAATACTCTAATTCCCCAATATAGTCAAATAGGTTGTATTTTGAGTCTGTAAGTGAATCGAAAAGGAATCAAAACGTGAACATTAAAAGCTTTATTTTGTTACATTGTGGATAACTTCAACTAAGGGTAGTCTGCAAAAATTATGAAGAAAAAATTAATGTGTCATTGTGGAGGAGTGGAGGCGGTAGTTAATGTTCCTGAAAAAGGATTTGAAAAGATTTTGCGTTGCAACTGTTCTATCTGTAAAAAAAAAGGATACATCATAGGAGTTCTTGGACCAGATGATTTTAAATTAGTTAAAGGAGAAGATCTTTTAACCTTGTATCAATTTTATACAAAAACAGCTCAACATTATTTTTGTAAAGTTTGCGGTATACATACACATAATAGACCAAGAATAAATCCAAAAATATATGGAATAAATATAGCTTGTGTTGAAGGCGTTAAACCATTTGAAATAGACAATGTTCCAGTTAATGATGGAGAAAACCACCCTTTAGACCAAAAATAATAATGAAAAAAATATTTCTAGCTTTTTTATTTATAGTTAGCAGTTTTAATTATGCACAAGCAATATCTTTGTCAGAAGCTCTATTTGAAGCATATAAAAATAACCCAGAATTAAACGCTGAAAGAGAAAATTTAAATGTTTCTGAGGAAGATTTTAATATTTCAAAAAGTGAATTTTTACCAAGTTTAACTATTTCAGGTTCTAAAAGCAGCGAAGATACTAGCAAGAACACAGATAGATCAGGCGCAAATTCTGCAGTAACTGACGTAAACTCTAAAACTCAATCAGTATTAATTGAACAGAAATTATTTCAAGGATTTGCGGGCATTGCGGGTTACGAAAAAAATAAAATTGGCTTAAGTTTAGCGCAAGCAAAATACTTAAAAAAAGAACAAGATATTTTATTTAAAGCTGTAGAAGCTTATACCGGCCTTGCTTTTGCTAAACAAAAACTAGAAATTAATTTAAGTAATGTAAATTTATCAGAAAGACAAGTTGAAACAGATCAATCAAGACTAGAAAGAGGACAGGTAACTTTAGCAGACGTTGCGCAATCCGAGTCTTCTTTGGCAGAATCACAAGCAAAATTAATAGAGTCACAAAATGAAGTGCTTACATCAAGATTAGAATATGAAAAGATAATTGGGCCGTTAGAAAACACAGATAATTTCAATAATAATTATGAATTTATCTTTGAAGTTCCTTCTTCCTTAAATCAGGCGATTGAAATTTCTAAAAATAATAATCCAGATTTAATTATATCTAAGCTAGAATATGAACAATCAGAAAAAGATGTAACAATTGCAAAAGCTGAATTTTCGCCCTCAGCAACTTTATCCTTAGAGTCTTCAAAAACAGATGACTTAAGTGCAACTGTTGATGAAAGGGATAAGGAAACGGTTAAAGCAACTATATCTTGGCCTATTTTTAAGGGAGGTAAAAATTTTGCAGAGGTAAACAAAAGCAAAAGTTTAAAAAATAGAAAAAAATTATTATTTGATTATGCTAATAAATCAAATGATACAGATGTTACCAGTGCATGGGCAAGTTTACAGTCAGCTGAGAGCTTATTAAACTCAGTAAAATCGCAAGTTAAAGCAGCAGAACTTGCAAATGAGGGTATAAGCGCCGAATATGAGTCAGGACTTGGAAGATCAACACTTGATCTAATTCAATCCAACACGATACTTTTAAACTCAAAAATAAGCTTAGCTAATTCTCAAAGAAACTATCTTTTAGCTAAATTTAATCTCCTGAAATCTGTTGGTTTATTAAACAGCGATTACCTTAAAATTCAATAAATTGGGTGGTTTTTACTATATTTAATATTTTTATTGCCAATGAGAACAAAATGTGTACATTTAATATTATGATTCGATTGATAAAAAACACAAAAAAAAAGGCAAAAAATGACTAAAAACAACCTAAAAGTAGTTAAGTCTACTAAAGAGA